>CALCEJ010000020.1 GCA_937900465.1 uncultured Bacteroidales bacterium
GGTTCAGCTCAAGGTTGTCGATCATTCCGTTCAGTCTCTCTGCAGGAATCTCGCGGGCCTCGGACATCGCCGTTGACATAGTGCCCCAGATGGATTTTACCATCTGACGGTTCTGCTCAAGATTCTCCTCCGAAGGGCTGCTCTTGATGTATGTCTCGCCGGCGGATTTGTACTTTCCGTGGCGGATGAGCTGCATCTTGACTCCAAGCTTGTCAAGGACGTCCTTGAGGAACATCATCCTTCCGCTGATACCAAGAAGCTGGGAGGTTCCGCCGTGATAGCTTGTCATATATATCTTGTCCGCAACGGAAGCGAGGTAGTAAGTGCCGTTCCCGGGATTCTCGAGGTATGCCACTACGGGCTTTCCGCTTTCACGGAAGCGTGCAAGGGCATCGCGGAGTTCTTCTACCTCTGCCGTTCCTCCGTTGATTGCATCGCCACGGAGAAGGATGTACTTCACAGCGGGGTCGGAAGCGGCCTTACGGATAGCCCCTACGGCATCCCAGATGCCAATATTGTCATAGGCATCGCCCCGGCTCATAGCCATAAAATCGAACTGACCGGAGTCATCCGTCTGCTCCGTAAGCGCGATTTTCGCAAGGTTGATGTCCATCACTCCCTCCTTGGGCATAGGTGAAACGCTCTTTCCAAGCGACGCCATCCCGGCAAAAACGATAAGGCTCAGAAGCGCCCCCACAATCCGGAGGATCAGAACGCCGCAGATAACGGCAAGGGTAGTCTTAAGGAAGTCTTTCATATAAGTAGTATTGTTCCGTTTGCAAAGATAAAATTATTCCCCGGAAAGCCAGCGAGCCGCGGCGTCAGAGGCGCGGATACCGTCTATGGCCGATGATACTATGCCCCCGGAGTAACCAGCTCCTTCGCCGCAGGGATACAGTCCCGGCACCGCAGTCAAATTGAGCCCGTCCGGATCCCTCGGAATCCTCACAGGCGAGGATGTCCTCGATTCCACTCCGAGAAGGAGCGCATCGTTCGTATAGTACCCGCGCATCTGCCTGTCAACCTCCGGGAAGGCTTTCCGGAGGCGGGACGCCACGTGTTCCGGAAGGAGCTCGTGAAGCGGCAGGGATACCGCCCCGGGGGGATACGAGGTCCGCGGAAGGTCCCTGGATACGACTGCGCGGCAGAAGTCTTTCATACGCTGGGCCGGGGCTGAGAAGGCCCGTCCCCCCGCAGCAGATGCTGCGTCGAACATCGTCTTTTCGACATTCCTCTGGAAGTCCACAAGACGCAGCGGGCTGTCTCCGGGAACATCTTCCGGTTCTATCTGGACAACAACGCCGGCATTAGCCCATTTAGACGATCTCGCAGAGTCTGACATACCGTTCAGAACGACTGTTCCCTCTTCCGTTGATGAAGGGACCAGCACTCCTCCCGGGCACATACAGAAGGAGAACACCCCCCTCCCGTCCACCTGCTGGACGAAGGAATACTCCGCCGTGGGCATAAAAGGCTGGTACTTTCCGTGGTAGCGCATCTGGTTGATCTGCCACTGGGGATGCTCCACCCTGACTCCGAGCGCAAATCCCTTCGCCTCCAACGGCCATCCCTTCGCATCGATCATCTCATACACGTCCCTCGCAGAATGTCCCGTCGCAAGTATCACCGCCTTCCCGAAGAACTCCCCGCCTCCTGCCGTAACGACTTTGAAGCCGGCGGCACAGTCCCGCACGGCTTCTATGTCAGTGACACGGGAGCTAAAGTGATATTCACCTCCGTGTGAGAGGATCAGTTCGCGGATAGAGGCGACGATAGCGGGGAGCTTGTCCGTGCCTATATGTGGATGGGCGTCGATGAGGATGTCCTCCGAAGCGCCGCACTGGACAAGCCGGTACAGGACTTCACGGATATCACCGCGCTTTGAGGAACGCGTGAAAAGCTTACCGTCAGAAAAAGCGCCGGCTCCGCCTTCGCCGTAGCAGTAGTTCGAGTCCGGATCAAGCCGTCCTTCACGGGAGATGGCAGCCATATCGGCAGCCCGGTCAGTGACCGGTTTTCCACGTTCGAGAACGATTGGCCTCAGCCCGTGGGAGAGAAGTTTAAGCGCAGCGAACATACCTGCGGGTCCGGCACCGACGACGATAACAGGATCAGCGCCGTGACAGTCCTGAAGTTCAGGGAGCCTGTACTCGCTGACGGACTCCCCTTCCCGATAAGCCTGTATCCTGTATCGGTAAACAATCTCCTGACGGGCATCCACGGAGCGGCGGACAATCACAGATGCCGCAACCTTTTCCGGACGGACGCCAAGAGCCTTGGAAGAAGCCTCGCGAAGCTCTGCTTCCGTCAGTTCCTTACCTATCTTTTTTGTAACCTCGAACTCTTTCATCTATGTTACAATTCTGAAATACGTGCCACCGGAGCTATGTCCAAAGGGGTTCTGAAGCCCGCCTTATACCTGAACCATCCGGCGACGGCAATCATCGCGGCATTGTCTGTAGTGAAGCGAAGAGGAGGGAGATAAGTGTTCCACCTGCGGCGGCGGCCTTCAATCCTTGAGCGGAGTCCGCTGTTTGCAGAGACGCCGCCACCGATAGTGATTTCCCTGATTCCCGTCTGTTTCGCGGCCTTGATAAGCTTATCCATAAGGATATCGATGAGCGTCTTCTGGAAAGAAGCGCAGATGTCCTCCTTGTTGTTCTCCATAAAGTCCGGATCTTCAGCCATCCTGTCCCTGACAAAATACAGTAAAGAGGTCTTTACGCCGCTGAAACTGTAGTCAAGTCCGGGGATATGGGGTTTTGCGAAACTGAACCTGAGGGGGTCGCCCTCCTTTGCAAGGCGGTCAATGACCGGCCCCCCGGGATAACCTAGACCCATCATCTTCGAACATTTATCAAAAGCCTCGCCCACGGCATCATCTATTGTCTGTCCAAGGATAGTGTACTCCAGCGGCCCGTCAACGCGGACAATCTGAGAGTTCCCGCCGGAAACCAGAAGGCACAGGTAAGGGAACGAAGGCTCACGGACAGGGTTGCCTTCCTCGCGGATAAAATTGGCCAGAATATGTCCCTGAAGATGATTGACCTCCACCAGAGGAATACCCAGAGAGTATGCGAAACCCTTCGCAAAAGAGGTTCCGACAAGGAGGGATCCCAAAAGCCCGGGGCCCCTTGTAAAAGCAACGGCCGTAAGCTCTTCCGGTTTTACATCTGCCTTTGCGAGCGCTGACGAGACCACAGGAACGATATTTTGTTCGTGGGCTCTTGAAGCGAGTTCGGGGACTACGCCGCCGTAGTCCTTGTGGACCTGCTGCGAGGCGATTACGTTCGAAAGCAGGACCCCGTCCCGGAGAACGGCTGCCGAAGTATCGTCACAGGAAGACTCGATTCCAAGTAAAATATCTGCCATAGAGGCTGCAAAGTTACAAAAAAAGGAGACATAACAAATTAATTTGTTATCTTTGTAGGTTGGTGAAGAAGGCATTAAATATCGTTTTCTATGTGGTGGGCGCTCTCGTCATACTGCTCCTCGCAGGGGTGGTCGCGATGCAGTTCCCGTCCGTTCAGACATTCGCCGGAAAGAAGGCTCTCGAGAACATCTCCAAGGATATGCGCGGGCGTATGACCTTCTCGTCAGTATCCGTGGAGCCGTTCAAGGCCATTGTAGTGAAGGATTTTGTAATCCTGGACGACAAACCGTTCGTCCAGCAGGACGGTGATTTCCCCGGAAACGGCCCCGACACACTTCTGCACGTCGGGCAGCTGAGCGCTAAATTCTCCCTGGCCGGTCTTATGGACGGAAAGGGACTTCACCTTTCGAGACTCTCCATCGACGGAGGCTCTTTCAACCTTAGCGTAGAGCCATACCTCGGAACAGAATACGACCGTGCCGTCATTACAAACCTCGAGCGAATCTTCGACATTGAGTCTCCGTCGAATCCCGTTTTCGACTGGGGGAACATTGCGTACGCCTCCAACTTATCGGTCAAAGACTTCAAATATCGGATGAAGATCTACGACGGACAGTTCCCAGGCGCCGCTCCCGGTGTCATCAGCTGGAATGACCTCGACCTCACGACGAGTATACGCGCACGCGGAGTCCGCGTTGCGGACGGGCTCGTCTGCGCCAACGTAGAACACCTGGACATCCACGAAAAGTCCGGAGCGACGTTCCACAACCTGACCGGCCGTGTCCGCGTCGGTAAGGAAAAAGTAATCGTAAACAACCTCGTCATAGACGAAGAATTCTCATATCTGAATCTTCGGACGTTCAAAATGCTGGGGCCCCTCAAGGATTACAACGAAATCTTCGACAAGATACGGTTTGAAGGCGACTTCCGCAGCCCCTCTCACCTTTCGATTAAGACCATTTCGAGGTTCGCCCCGGGTATGGACAATCTTACGATGGACGCAAAAATCGTCGGAAAGGTCGCCGGCTACGTCAGCGACTTCGTTTTTGACGATTTTAGGTTTGAAGATTTGACAAGTGGCCTCACAGCCACCCTGAGGGGCGATTTTATTGGCCTGCCTTACATCGAAGACTCCCATTTTAACATAAATGTTACAAATTTAAGATTTGAAACGAAAACCCTCGAAAAATTTGTAACAGAATGGGCTCCGAAAACAAAAATCGGCCTTGGAGGCATCGCTAAGGGGGTTGGTTTCACTTTTAACGGTTCCGCTAAAGGGCCGCTAAACAGACTGCGAATCGCAGGTAATGTCAAATCCTCCGCGGGGAAGGCGCAGGCGGATGTTACGATAAGAAATCTTATGGACTCTGCCCGCCCGGTCATTATCGGGGGTACCGCATCGACTGAGAATATCGATGTCGGAAAGATCGTCGGGACTGATATCGTACACGAGGTCACGATGCGAACTGGTCTCGAGGCCTCCTTCGGGAATAATGGCATAAACGTAAGGATTGACTCGCTGAAGGTTCCACGGCTGAACGCCCTGGGCTACGACTATAGCGGCATTGAGGCGGTGGGTACGTTCACAGGCAGTGACTTTGACGGCCGTATCATCTGTAATGACCCCAACCTGAGATTCCTGTTCCAGGGTCTTTTCAACCTGTCTCCCCGTACGCGCAACGCATCCTATGAGTTCTTCGCGAATCTTGGCTATGCGGACCTGAACGCCCTGCATCTGGATCCCCGCTCGCCATCAAAGGTTTCCCTTATGACGGAAGCATCGTTCGTCAGGACGGAGAACAAGGACCTTCTGGGAGAGGTAAACATCCGTAACCTGCGTTTCGAATCCGCAACAGGAAGCCACGATATCGGTAACATTACTGTCAACTCAACCGTGGTCGAAAATGGCAGAAAATACGATTTCAGCCACAAGGCGAAGTTCTCCTCGCGTTTTGCTAACGGCTCCTTTGCCGGCAGCAAGTCCATCCTCGCAATGGTCAGCGACCTTAAGACACTGCTCCTGTCGAGGGAGCTTCCCGCTCTGCTGGAGGATCCGGATCCGACGTGGGAAAAGGCCCGCTACAATCTCGATTTCAAGTTCTCCAATGCGACAGAAGTACTTTCTTTCATAGCCCCCGGCGTTTATATCGATGACGGGACCGCTATCAGGATGAGGGTTGATACAAGCGGTATCGTAAACGGCTCGGTCTCATCCGGACGCCTCGCCATCAAGGACAAATATATGAAGGACCTGTTCCTCTCAATGGACAACAGGGGCGGAAGCATAAACGCCTCCGCGAGGGCATCGTCCCTTAAAGTCGGGGCAATGGTCCTTCGGGACGGAACGCTTATGGTGACAGCTGACAATAACTCAATCGATGCTTCTGCGGCCTTTGACAATGGTTTGGAAAATGAAACATCAGCAGACCTCAGACTGCTTGCAAACATATCCAGAGGCACGAAGGGTCTTGGGGTGAACGGACGCGTCCTCCCCTCCTCCATCTGTTACAACGGCCAGTGCTGGAGCCTTTCTTCCGGAACCGTGGAGTACTATGGCGGAGATGCCGGAGTGGACAACCTTATTGCATCTTGCGACAGCCAGTCTGTGCTCGTTGACGGCGGAATCTCCTCCTCCAGGACGGATACCCTCAGGGTAGATCTTGCAAACTTTGACATATCCCTCCTTAACACTATACTTGGAAGCGGCACCATTCCTTCACTCGGAGGACGGGCAAACGGAAAGGCACTCGTACTGTCCCCTACAGCACCTACACCCGGACTTCTCGCAGACATAATCTGCCACGGGACCACGATCTCCGGATTCGACGCCGGGGATATTGCGGCGGGAAGCCAGTGGAACGGCGCCGGGGAACGCTTTGACCTGTACGTAAGAAACGACATTGACGGGCTTAGGACTATCGACGTAACGGGCTTCCTCAAGCCTTCAAACGGAGACATCGGAGCTACGGCGAAACTGGAGGGACTCGAAATGGGATACGCATCAGAGTACCTGACGGATATTTTCTCCCGCTTCAGCGGGTCTGTTTACGGCACAGTCACTCTGGGCGGTAATCTTAAATCGCCAAGGCTTGACAGCGATGGCCTCAACCTCAGGGACGGAATCCTGGAAGTTGACTTCACAAAGGTCCGCTATTTCGCTGAAGGTCCCGTCTCCGTCAACAACGATGGGCTGCATTTTGAGGGTATCAAAGTCAAAGACGGCCTTGGAGGTACCGGAGAGGGCACCGGAGGTATCTATTTTGGAAACTTCAAGGACTTCCGGACGGGTATCCACATCGATTTCCGTGATATGAAAGCCATTGCGATGCAACCGGGAGACAACAATATCCTTTACGGTGATGCATTCGCGACCGGAACTGTTGACGTGACCGGACCTTTTGATGCGATCCTCCTTTCCGTAAGCGGACGTACGACAAAGAGTGGGAATGTCCATATCCCGCTTGACAACTCCCTCACGGCCAGTACTCATAACCTCCTGACCTTCACGGAACCCCCGAAGGAGGAGCAGTACATCGACAGGTACGAACAGATGATGGGACTTGAATCTACCGGAAAGCAACGTGCGGCAAGGTTTGACATCGCACTGAACATCCAGGCCACGCCGGATGTGATGGCGTATCTCGACATAGGGCAGGGCAACACCCTGAGCGGCACCGGAGCCGGAACAATCGCGATCGACGTCAGCGAGGTGGACGACCTGTTCACGATCAACGGCGACTATACCCTCCAGGACGGTAGTTTCCACGTCTCCGCTATGGACCTGATTTCGAGGGACTTCTCCATCCGGGACGGCAGCTCCATCCGCTTCGAAGGCGATGTGATGGACTCCGACCTCGACATCAACGCAGTTTATACGACAAAGACTTCGCTTGCGAACCTTATTTCCGACTCCACTTCCGTCAGCCGGCGTAACGTCGAGTGCGGAATCGCAATCACGGATAAGCTCAGGAACCCTCAGATCGCCCTGTCTATCGAAGTTCCGGACCTCGATCCAGCGACCCAGTCTCTCGTCGAAAGTGCCCTCAATACTGAAGACAAGGTCCAGAAACAGTTCCTGTACCTGCTGATAACTAATACTTTCCTCCCCTCGGAAGAATCCGGAATTACAGCGGGACTGGGTTCAGACATGCTGTTCTCGAATGTTTCGGGCATTATGTCCGGACAGCTGAACAATATCTTCCAGAAGCTCGACATTCCGCTTGACCTTGGTCTGAACTATCAGCCTTCGGAGAGCGGCAGCGATATCTTTGACGTCGCCGTATCCACACAGCTGTTCAACAACCGCGTCGTCGTGAACGGAACCCTCGGGAACAAACGGTACGGGTCCACGACTACTGACGAGGTCGCGGGTGACCTCGACGTTGAGATCAAGATGGACCAGTCCGGGGCAGTGCGCCTCAATATGTTCTCGCACTCAGCAGACCAGTACACGAACTACCTTGACGATAGTCAGAGAAACGGCGGCGGTATCACCTTCCAGAAGGAGTTCAACACCTTCGGCGACCTCCTCCGGGACATCTTCTCTTCGAAGAAAAAGAGGGAAAAGAGACGTCTCGAGGCCTTGGAAAATGAAACTTCCGTCACGCTGCAGATAGATACAGCGGGGGTTGCGTCCAAAATTGAAACAAAATGACCAGAGGAAAACTATATCTGATCCCAACACCGCTTGCAGACACGGCGCCCTCCGCCGTGCTGCCCTCCTCCGTATTGGAGATAATTCCCACTCTTGACTGCTTCGTCGTCGAGGAGACCCGGACTGCACGGCGTTTCCTTTCCGCCGCAGGTCTCAAGGGCCATATCGACGGGCTCGAGTTCCACGAGCTCAATGAGCATACCCGTCCGGAGGATGTAGAACAGTTCGCCGCCCTCTTTGAAGGAGGCAGGAACGTCGGTCTCCTGAGCGAAGCCGGACTTCCCGCGGTTGCGGATCCCGGGGCCCTTCTCGTGGCGCTCTGCCACCGGAATGGAATCGAAGTCATTCCACTCACAGGCCCGTCATCGCTGATGATGGCGCTTATGGCTTCGGGACTCAACGGACAGGCATTCGCCTTCGCCGGATACATTCCCGTCAAGGCCGATGAACGCCGCGCCGCCCTGCGCTCCCTCGAAAAGCGCTCCGCTCAGTGGCACGAGACGGAGATTATGATTGAAACGCCCTACCGCAACGACTCTCTCCTCAAGGATATGCTTGATACGCTATCCGGAGGAACGCTTCTTACGGTTGCTGCCGATATCACCCTCCCGACACAGCTTATCCGGACGCTTCCGGTAGCCCGGTGGAAAAGGGAGACTGGTTTTACTGTCGGGAAACGCCCGTGCGTATTCCTGATTCTTGCTGGAGGGAAGGCATGAAGGTAGCTTTCACGACGCTCGGCTGCAAACTCAACTTCGCAGAGACTTCGACCTACCGACGGGATTTCATCGCCCGTGGAGCTGACGTCGTCCCCTGGACCGAGCCTGCTGACGTTTATGTCATCAATACCTGCGCCGTCACCGAAACCGCCGAGAAAAAATCCCGGAACCTCATCCGTCGGGCCCATAAGACTTCTCCCGAGGCACGGATCGTCGTTACCGGGTGCTACGCAGAACTCCGCCGCGACGAGCTCCTCGCCCTCCCCGGCGTCGCCTTCGTCTTCGGTGCCTCCGAAAAGTCACAGCTCGTTGATACCGTCTCCATCGCAGCGGAGGAGGCAGAGGGTCCCGTCCGGTACGCTCCTTCGGAGCTATCCTTCCCAAGCAAGCTTGGGCCCCTCCCCGCCGCAGATATCCTGCCGGCATATTCGTCAGGAGACAGGACAAGGTCGTTCCTGAAGGTGCAGGACGGATGCGACAATTTCTGCGCGTACTGCACCGTGCCGTATGCGAGGGGCAGGAGCCGGAACATCCCGATTTGCGAGGCCGTACGCGAGGCGAAGATTATTGCGGAAAAGGGAGTAAAGGAGATTGTGCTCACGGGTGTGAACACCGGAGACTTCGGGAGGACGACGGGAGAGTGTTTCCTGGATCTTCTGAAGGCCCTGAACGAAGTGGAAGGGATTGAACGTTACAGGATTTCCTCCATAGAGCCAAATCTTCTGACGGAAGAGATAATAGACTGGATCGCTTCCGGAACAAAGTTCCAGAAACACTTCCACATTCCGCTCCAGACAGGATGCGATGAACTTCTGAGGAAAGTTAACCGCCACTACGATACGGCACTTTTCGCCTCCAAGATTGACTATATCCGGAGCAAGATGGAACGCCCGGGAGAGAGCAAAGTGTTCTTCGGGATAGACGTTATCGCCGGGCTCCCCGGGGAGACAGACGAAATGTTCCGGGAAACGTATCATTTTTTAAAGGAACGTATCCACCCCGCATTCCTCCACGTATTCCACTACTCCAGAAGGCCGGGAACAAGGGCCGCTGTAATGCCGGACCAGGTCAGGGACTCCGTAAAGACAGAAAGGGTCGCAGAACTTGAGAAACTTTGCGGGGAGCTCCACGAAGAATTCGCCCGGAAACACAGGGGGATGAAGGAGACTGTGCTGTGGGAAAGCGCAAGGAAAGACGGCAAGATGGGAGGATATACCGGAAACTACATAAGGGTTGAAAGGCCCTGGGACCCGGAAAGGGCAGGTAAACTGGAGGAAATCGAGATATGAAAGAACCGACGCTGACATTTTTAGGAACCGGAACATCACAGGGCATCCCGATCATAGGATGCAAATGCCGGGTGTGCAAGAGCGCAGATTCCCGCGACAAGCGGTTCCGTGCATCGGCTCTTATCCGGTGGAACGGACTTTCGATTCTTATCGATGCCGGCCCGGATTTCCGTTCCCAGATGCTTGAGGCAGGAGTGGACCACCTCGACGCAATCCTCCTGACCCATAACCATAAGGACCATACCGGAGGCCTTGACGACGTCCGTTCGCTGAACTACATTGACCGGAAGGCCATGGAGATATACTGCGAACCAATAGTACTCGACTCCCTCCGCCACGAATATTCATACGCGTTCGCAGAGAAAAAGTACCCCGGCGCCCCCGAGTGGCACATCCATACGATCTCGGAAAACCCGTTCAGGCTCCGGAGCAACGCCGACTGCGGCGAACTGGAATGGGTACACGACAAAGGTTATCTCTACCGTCAGAAAGACGGAAGTCTGATACCTTCCGACGGTATCATCCGCGAGGCGGAGCCTGTGACAGATCCTGCGGGAGCAGGTACCGTGGGCTCTGTTCCCTTTGTCGATGTAATTCCGATAAGGGGATACCACGACTCGATGCCTGTCCTTGGTTTCCGCTTTGGAGATATCGCATATATTACGGATATGAGCCGTCTCGGAGACGGAGAAATCCGGAAGCTCCAGGGACTTAAGCACCTGACTCTGAATACTGTGGGCTATCATAAGCATCATTCGCATTTTTCGCTGGATGAGGCGCTCGCGCTTGCGGATGAGATTGGTGCAAAGTATACTTGGCTGACTCACCTCAGCCACGCATTCCCTCCCTACGAAGAGTTTTCCAGGGAACTGTCCTCGCTGTGCCGCGCAAAAGGCATCCGTTCAAAAGTTCAACCCGCTTACGACTCTCTCACCATACGATGAACAAACTCCTTCTCATTGACGGACACGCCCTCGTGTTCAAGATGTATTACGCGTTCCTTAGGAGGCCTATGATAAACTCCAAAGGAGAGGACATGTCCATCCTCTACGGGTTCACTAAGTACCTTTTCGAAATCATCGAGAAGGAGAAACCCACCCATATGGCCGTCGCTTTCGACCCTCCGGGAGGCACTTTCCGAAATAAAATGTACCCGGAGTACAAGGCAAACCGTCCCCCAACCCCCCAGCTTGTCATTGACGCGCTGGAGCCCCTGTCTGAGATAGTCCGGGCCCTCAATATCCCTGTTCTAATGCTGCCGGGATTCGAGGCGGACGATGTCATCGGGTCCATGGCTCTCCGCTCCGCGAGGGAAGGAATGGCCGTATATATGCTTACCCCGGACAAAGATTACGGACAGCTCATCCGTGACAACGTTTTCCAGCTGAAGCCCGGAAAGGGAGGCGGAGAAGAGGAACTCGTGGACAAAGCCTCCATCTGCCAGAAATGGGGAATACTCGATCCCGTCCAGATAATCGATATGCTCGCCATCTGCGGCGATTCCGCTGACAACGTTCCCGGAGTCAAAGGGATTGGCGACAAGGGCGCCGGCAAGCTGATTTCAAAGTACGGCAGCCTCGAGAATATCTATGCCCATTTAGGCGAACTTCCGGAGCGCCAGAGGGCGATGTTCGAGCAGGCCAGGCCTTATATCGCACTGAGCAAGGAACTGGTCACAATCAAGACCGACATCCCGCTGGAAACCGCCAGGGATGATATGCTCCTCACGACAGATTACGATCCGTCAATACGGGAGATTTTCAAGCGCTACGAGTTCCGTTCGCTGATGAAATACATCCAGCACGTAAAGGCGGCCCCCGGACCGGAAACGCCTGAAGACGATTCAAAAAATGATACATCAGCCCCTTTCAGCGTATCTGAAGCGAGTATTAAAGACGTTGTCACTTCCGCTGTAAGTGCCGGCAAATGTGCCCTTACCGTAGAGCCGGCAGCCGACGGAATCTTCTCCCCAATCCGCCGGATAATCGTCGCGGCCCCGTCCGGCTCCGGCTTTATTGCAGCCTCCGCAGACGCAGACGGGTTCAAAGGCCTCCTGGAAAATGAGTCGGTTGCAAAATACGGGGCAGACCTTAAGCTCGCGGCAAATCTCCTGGCTAATGCCGGTGTGGAGCTGACAGGCCTTTGGAACGATATTCCGCTGATGCATTACCTTGTTGATCCGGAAAGGAGCCACGATATCGAGATTCTTGCGATGTCGCTTCTCGGGCTGGATCTTTCCGCCCCTGAAAAAGCGGAGGCCTCGCTTTTCGATATGGAGACGGAAGACGATGGCGAGGAAGACAGTTCGCTCTCTTATACAAGGACCGCGGCGCTTCTTCCCCTTGGCGAGAAGATGTTTGCAAACTCCCCTGACGCTGCAAGGCTATATTCGGAGATGGAAGAACCGCTCTCGAAGGTGCTTTCGAGGATGGAACGCGCGGGGGTCAAAGTGGACCCCGGCCAGCTTGAAGCCTTCGCAGATAATCTCCGGAAGGAACTTTCGGACAGGGAAGAACGGATCCGCCAGATGGCGGGGGTTCCGGATCTTAACATCTCTTCCCCAAAACAGGTGGGCGATGTCCTCTTTGACAAAATGGGCCTTGATCCCAAGGCGAAAAAGAGCGCCAGGGGGCAGTATCCCACAGATGAGGCGACGCTTCTTGCAATAGCGTGGAAACACCCGATCGTCGAGGAAATTCTCGAATTCCGCGCCGTAAAGAAACTGCTGTCCACCTACATCGAACCCTTCCCTTCGTATATCTCCCCCGTCACCGGACGGGTCCATACTACCTTCAACCAGGCCCTGACCGCTACCGGCCGCCTCTCCAGTTCGAACCCGAACCTTCAGAATATTCCGGTCCGGACGGAAAGGGGGAAGGAAATCCGTAAGGCATTCATACCCGGAACTCCGGACGGACTTATCGTCTCCGCGGACTACTCCCAGATAGAGCTTCGCATTATGGCCCATCTGAGCTCTGACGAACACCTTGTCGGCGCATTCCGCGACGGGGTCGATGTCCACGCCGTGACGGCATCGAAGATATTCAAAGTTCCCCCGGAGGAGGTTACCCGTGAGGAAAGGACGATGGCAAAGACCGCGAACTTCGGGATAATGTACGGCATTTCCTCCTTCGGCCTTTCGCAGCGGCTCCACCTTGGCCGTAAAGAGGCCGCCAAACTGATTGAGGACTACTTCGCCTCATTCCCCGCAATAAAATCCTTCATCGCAGACAGCATCGAGTTCGCAAAGGAGAACGGCTACGTCGAGACAATCTTCGGCCGTCGCCGCTATCTGCCGGACATACAGGCATCCAACGCAAACATCCGCGCCCTCGCGGAAAGGAACGCCGTCAACGCCCCTATCCAGGGGACATCGGCAGACATCATCAAGGTCGCGATGATACGTGTCGACAGAAGGATGAGGGAGGAAGGACTCCGGAGCAGGATGGTCCTGCAGATTCACGATGAACTTCTTTTCGACGCCGTTCCTTCCGAGGTTGAAAAGATCAAGTCCATCGCAGTCGAAGAAATGGAAAACGTCATTAAACTCTCCGTTCCGCTCACCGTCGAGTGCAGCGCGGGGAAAAACTGGCTGGAGGCACACTGATGGGATATCTCGAATACGATGAAAAAGATCTTGTGAGACTCGCTCTCGAAGGCGACCAGATGGCCTACAAGGCAATCTACGAGCTGTTCGAAAAGGACATCCGCGGCCGCGTCACCGGATACTTCCAGTGGAAGGCGGACGTCGATGACGTCATAACTGAAAGCTTCCAGAAGGCATTTTTGAACCTTTCGACTTTTGATACGACGAAGCCTCTCCGCCCCTGGCTGTTCACAATAGCGACAAGGACCGCCCTCGATCACCTCGCCGCCATCAAGCGGGAGCAGGAAAAGCGTGCCGGGATACAGACAAAGCAGGGCGAATCGCCGGACCCCTCCATGGAGATTACGGAGACCACGCCGGAGGAAGACATAATCAATGATGAAAACCACGAAAGGCTGATGGCCTATATCGAGGAACTGTCTCCCCTGTACAAGGAAGTGATGGTCAAGTATATGATAGAGGAACTGGAGTACGAGGAAATATCAAAGGAACTGGGGCTGGAGCTGAATACCGTACGAACCCGCATACGCCGCGGAAAGCAGCAGCTGTCCGCAATGATGCTCCGCGGAGAAACCGACTAGGAATATGACAGGACAGGAATTCATATCATTTATCAAAGAGAGTTTTCCGCTCAATCCGGAGCAGGAATCCCGATTCCTCGCCCTTGATGGGCTATATCGGGACTGGAATTCGAAAATCAATGTCATATCCCGAAAGGATATCGACAACCTCTATGCCCATCATATCCTCCACTCCCTTGCAATCGCCCGTTACCTCCAACTAGAAGGGATTTTCGAAGTTTTTGCCCGCTCCACTGTCCTGGACCTTGGGACCGGAGGAGGTTTCCCCGGAATTCCTCTTGCAATTCTTTTCCCTTCCGCCCGTTTCACGCTCTGTGATTCAGTCGGAAAAAAAACGGTTGTCGCCTCTGCCGTAGCGGATGCCCTCGGGCTCGGGAATGTCACGGTCGTTAACGCCCGCGCAGAGTCGCTTCCTTCGAAATTCGGCTATGTCGTCTCCCGCGCCGTTGCTTCTCTTGACGATTTCTACCCTTGGGTTAAAGGCAAGTTCACTGAAGGTATTCTGTATCTGAAGGGCGGAGATATCGGCGAGGAGATTTCGGACCTTACGCGCCGTTGCAAGGTCTCCCCTTCCCGTATAAGCGTATGGACCGCTACCTCCTGGCTTGGCCCTGAAGAGTGGTTCCAGGGAAAGCACGTCGTCCACGTACGCACCTAGGGGCGGTATCTGGACCAAAGGAATCCAAATGTACACAATTTAGTACCATTTAGCGAAAGTTTGTCATTTCCGGATTTAGGTTGACTCCGATTGGAGTCTTTCCCTGAAAGATGTTGACTCTGGTTTAACTTATAACTGATGTAGGTTGACTTGATTTCTTTATCCCTATAATTTATTGTCTTCCCATGTCTTATCCCGGTCAGGGGTTGACTGGAGGGCGTAGCCCGGAGGGAGACCCCTGACCGATGCGCAAAGGTAAAGTATTTTCAGGGATATCCCGTACACCAATTTACAATTTTTGGTCGTTTTTCTGCATTTTCGTGTACGCACCGTACACCAAT
>CALCEJ010000021.1 GCA_937900465.1 uncultured Bacteroidales bacterium
GTGGAAGTTCGGATTCTCCTTCTCAATCTCAGCGAAGTCCTCAAGATAGAAGGCCTCGACAAGGGCGCGGGCGCCATAGAAGAAATGGACTTCGCGCTTGGTGTGGAGAGTTTTGAACAGGTGCATGATGTGGGAGCGGAGAGGAGCCATTCCGGCACCACCGCCGACAAAGATATACTCCTGTGAGTCCGGATCATCCTTAGGAAGGAGGAATTCTCCGTAAGGACCGCTGATCCATACCTTGTCACCGGGTTTACGGGAGAAGACATAGGTCGAAGCGATTCCCGGAGGGACGCCGGGGACGAACTTGAACACGCCCTTAGGCTGGGTCCTGTCGAAAGGAGGGGTGGCAATACGGACGTTCAGCTTGATCAGATCCTTTTCTGCAGGATATGAGGCCATTGAATATGCGCGGATCGTAGGAGCCGTATTCTTGAACCTGAGCGAAGTGATTCCGTATTTCTCCCAGTCGCCGATGTACTCGGGGCCTACATTCATATCGGAAAAGTCCGCCTCATACTCGGGGATGTCAATCTGGATGTATTCACCGGACTTGAAGTCGATGTGCTCCCCTTCCGGAAGACGTACTGTAAACTCTTTGATAAAGGTTGCGACATTGTCGTTGGAGATAACCTCACACTCGAGTTTCTTCACGGAAAGAGCGCTCTCCGGGACAGCGATACTGATGTTGTCCTTAACCTTGACCTGGCATCCGAGGCGCCATCCATCCTTAATCTGACGGCGGGAGAAGAATCCCGTCTCAGTAGGGAGAATCGTTCCGCCGCCTTCGAGGACCTGGAGCTTGCACTGGCCGCAGTTGGCCTTTCCGCCACAGGCAGAAGGGAGGAAGATTCCATTATCGGCAAGGGTATGCATTACATCCCCGCCGGGAGTTACTTCAAGTTCCTTTGAACCGCCGTTGATACTTATCTTGACAGTACCGGAAGGGGTCACAGCCGCTTTGATGACCAGCAGAAGCGCAACCAGCACCAAGGTCACGACCGTAATGACTATGATAGAGAATAAAATAGTATTTCCCATAACTGAGTCCTCCTTACAGTGAAATGCCCATAAAGGTCATAAAAGCAATGCCCATAAGGCCCACGGTGATAAACGTAATACCAAGGCCCTTGAGCGCAGCCGGAACATTGGAGTAGCTCATCTTCTCGCGGATAGCTGCAAGAGAGACGATGGCAAGGAACCATCCGAGGCCGGAGCCAAGCGAATATACCGCCGCTTCACCGATGTTCAGGAAGTCCTTCTGCTGCATAAACAGCGAGCCTCCGAGGATCGCGCAGTTCACGGCAATCAGAGGAAGGAAGATTCCAAGGGACGAGTACAGTTCGGGAGAGAACTTCTCCACGACCATTTCCACGATCTGGACTATAGCCGCGATGACCGCGATGAAGACGATAAAGCTCAGGAAGCTCAGGTCTACACCCTCGATAAGGGCGTCAGGAGCCAGGACGTAGGTATTAAGCAGATAGTTGACAGGGAGCGTGATAAGGAGCACCGCGATAACCGCGACACCGAGTCCCGCCGCCGTCTTGACATTCTTGGATACCGCCAGGAACGAGCACATTCCCAGGAAGTAAGCGAAGATCATATTGTCCACGAAGATGGACTTTACAAATAAGCTGAGATATTCCATAGGGCGTGCTTTTTATTTTTCCTGAAGGTCTTTCTGGATACTGCGCTGGACCCATACGATACATCCCAGGAGGATGAGGGCGAAAGGAGGCAGGATCACGAGATTGTTGGGGACGTAGCCCATCCAGTTAAGGATGTCCACACCGAAGAGGGTGCCGCTCCCGAGCAGTTCCCGGAAGAACGCAACGATAAGAAGTATCATTCCGTAGCCCGCACCGTTTGCAACACCGTCAAGGAAGGAAGGCCAGGGCTTGTTGCCAAGCGCGAAAGCTTCGATACGACCCATCACGATACAGTTCGTAATGATAAGGCCGATGTAGACAGAGAGCTGCTTGTCGATGGCGTAAGTGGCTTCGAAGGACTTGAGGACCTGGTCCACCAGTATAACCATCATGGCAACTACCACCAGCTGGACTATGATACGGACACGGCCGGGGATGGTTTTCCGAAGAAGCGAGAGGATAAGGCTCGAGATACCCGTAACCACAATAACGGAGAGGGCCATCACAAGGGCACCCTTGAGGGTAACGGTAACCGCCAGCGAGGAACATATTCCAAGCACCAGTACGGTAATCGGATTACCCTTGAACAGGGGGTTCAGTATTGTTTCTTTAAGTTTTGCGTCCATAGTCTATTCCTCCATCGCTTTAAAATGATTGGAATATGCGCCCAGCCAGGTGTCGATGGCAGCGTCGAGTCCGCCGGAAGTCATTGTAGCTCCGGTGATGGCGTCAATCTTGCCGTCCATGATTTCTGAACCGTCAGCATTTTTCGGGGAGCCGCCCTTGACGATGTCAAAGACATTCGCGGAAGTGAAATCGGGAATCTCACCGACAAATTCAGCCTGGAATGCGGGATCGTCCTTGATCTTTGCGCCAAGGCCTGCTGTCTCCGACTCGTGGTCGAAGTATGCGCCCTTGATCGCCAGGGGCCCACCTTCGGGCTTTTCGAAAGCGATATAACCCCAAACCGGGCCCCAGAGGCCTGCGCCATAGATGGGGACGGTGATTACTCCGCTTTTGAATATGAAGACGGGAAGGACCGGATCGCCGGTCTTGTTTGCTCCGCCTTTGATATTGTAGTTCTGACGCTTCAGCTCCTTAGGACTGTAAACCTTGTCAAGGGACAGGTCTGCAACCTTGTTTCCGTCGAGGTCGACGGTATAGGCCTTCGAAATCTCGGAGGCGTACTTTTCAAGCACTGCGGCATTTCCCATTGCCTGGAACTCAGCCTTGGTGCCGAATCCGGCGGCTGTCAGCATCTGGGAGATGGTATCCGCCTTTTCGTTGGCATCCTGACGGTCCTTCAGGGACTGGGACACGAATGCCAGAAGCGCTGCCACTACGACCACGATCACCGTGGTGTAGATAACTGTATAGATGTTTGAATTTGTATTCATAGGGCAGCGACGTTTAAGCGGTTTTCACTTTTTTCATACGCCTGGAGATATGGGATGACACGACGCAGTGGTCGATAAGAGGTGCGAACGTGTTCATCAGGAGGATTGAGAGCATCATTCCTTCCATATATCCGGGATTCCACAGACGCACGACCACGGCGAGGGCTCCTACGAGGAAACCGTAGATCCACTTGCCGGTCTCTGTCTGGGCCGCGGTAACGGGGTCTGTCGCCATAAAGACGGTACCGAAGAGGAATCCGCCCATCACCAGCTGATACCAGCAAGGGAGGTCCGTCGCGCCGCCGATATAGCCCAGCCATCCGATGAGAAGTCCTCCGGCGATGGATGAGACCATTATCTTCCAGCTTGCAACTCCGGTCCATATCAGAATGACAGCGCCAAGGAGGATTGCGATGACCGAAGTCTCCGCAGCCACGCCCCTTGCGATAGCCCACGACGGCGGCTTCGACGCCGTTTCGGGCGCGGTGGGCCAGTACTCTTTCATGGACTTGTTCTGGGGCTTCATCCCCGGTTCCGTGGGAG
>CALCEJ010000022.1 GCA_937900465.1 uncultured Bacteroidales bacterium
TTCTTTGAATAATAAAATTTTGTTTTTGTGCGTCTTACGGAAAAAATTTCGAGGCGTTTCGCTCCTTTTTAGAAAGAGTATGTAATCTTGAACATAAGATTTCTCGGGGCCTGGGGAGTAAGACCCTCCTCCTGATACCAGGCAGTTCCGTCCCAAGCCCTGTAAACCCACACGTCAGCATAGTATCTTGCCCCAAGGATATTGTTGATAAAGAGAGAGAAAGTAAGGACGTTGTCCTTCAGGGAGAAGCTTTCCCTTGCGGAGAAATCCGCCACGAAATAGGCTGGGATACGCCTCTCCGGAGACTGGGTGTTATCCCAGTACTGGGCGCCTACGTATTTTCCCGAAAGGGTGAACACCGGAGTGTGACGAACCCCCTCGTGCACTGACTTACGGGCGGTAAAAGGAGTAAATTCAATGCGGCCCATACCTATAACGGAGGGGCTGAGAAGCATCGTCGTCTTCCCGATGTGATTCTCCATATAGCCGCCGGCATCCCAGTCTTCATAATATGCAGTATAGTCCGCTATCTGATTGATACTCAGGGTGAGGTTCCCGTCAACACGGATAGCGCGCGAAGGCGTCCACGCAGCGGATAGCTCCACTCCCCTTCTCCATCCCCTGTCGATGTTCTCCTTGATAGCATTACCGACGGCGCTTATCCTTCCCGTCTCAAGCAGCATATCATAGTACTCCATCAAGTAGAGGTTTGCCCCCGCGGTAACCCTGTCTGCGGAGTACTGATATCCGGCTTCGATGTCAATCATCTTCTCCGGCCTGACCTCTCTCCAGGCGCCGTCCTTAATGTTCTCCTTGAGATCCGTCCGGCCCGGTTCGCGGTGGCCCATCGCGGCGGAAAGGTAGGCTTTATGGGCCCCGAAGACGGCGGTGGCCCCGGCCCTCGGGTTGAAAAAGCCCCAGGTGTTCCGGTAGCTGATATCGACATTGTCATCGTCCTCTCCGGTCATCACAAGATTCACAAGCCTGTACTGGAGGTCAGCATAGGCCGTAAGCCATCCTAGCGGCCGGAATTCCGCCCTCGCGTATATGCTCCCCTCTTTCTTGGTCCCGTTGTTGGTATACCACGGGTCCAGGTCCTGTTCCCCCAGAACGCTTATCCAGCGGACGTTTCCGAAATGGTCCCCGCTGTAATGGCTGAGGTTGATTCCCGCAGTCGCATCAATCTTCTCGCCCGTGTACTTCAAGTCGGAATTCGAGGCCCATAGCGTGTTGTCCATATACTTCAGAATGTTGAAGTCCGCTTTGGAGTATTCGACGCCGCCTACGGTAACTGGCGAAAGCCCGTATTTCGAGAACTTTTTCGAAGCCTTGAGCTGGTCGTAATACCCGTCCCCCTTGGTCCTGTTGACGGTCGTGCTCCACGTCAGGCCGGAGCTGAATCCGTGGGTCCAGTTAAGCTGCAGGTGATGCTGCGTATAATTGTCTGTTTCATTGTCATAGTACCTGACATTTCCGAAGGAGTCATAGTACTCGCCGGCGGAATTGTAGCGGTATTCCCCTGCCTCCCATTTAGAGAGCGGAAGTCCGTTCCACGTAATCCCCGTATGCTGGTCACCGAAGAGCCAGGTAAAGCGGATTACATCCCTCTTCCGGACAAGGCCCACAGCTCCGAATGCGCTTTGCACATCCGCCTTTGCATTCCGGATATATCCGTCCGTAAAGGACTTTGAATACGCCGCATCCGCAAAGATTCCTCCGGGAAGAAGTCCCGTTCCCGCGGCGACGCTTGTCATCAGCGTATTCCAGCTTCCGCGGGCCACCTCGGCCTTCGCAAAAGCCCTCACCGGGATAAGCTTAGTGCCCATATTGACGCTAGCCCCGAACGCCCCTGCGCCGCTCGCGGACGTACCAAGCCCTCTCTGGAGCTGCACGTCCGAAAGGATACTGGAAAGGGCCGGAATATTGACCCAGAAAACCTCCTGTGACTCCGCATCATTAAGCGTGATGCCGTTGAAAGTAACGTTGATCTGGCTGCCCTTTACCCCACGTACCGTCATCTTGGAGTATCCAAGTCCGGTTCCTCCTTCGCTCATTGAAATGACCGAAGGCTGGAGCGACAGCGTCATCGGAAGCGAATTCATCGGGTTCGCCCTCTCGAGCTCCTCTTTAGGGACGCTCGTAAAAGTCACCGGGGTCATCTCCCCTGCCCTTGATACCGTGATTACGACTGTGTCAAGATGTTCGACCTCCTCCTGCGCGCCTGCGACAGGACCGGCAGCAGTGAATGCTGCGACAAATGCGGCTGCGACGGCAGCCTGCTTCAATTTTTTTTTCATTTTGTTCCTCCCTACGGCGGCATTACCCGCATCAGGTTCAATGGGTTTTTCTCAACCGCCTTCCGGCAGTACCCCCGTTTAACATTATTTTTTAAGCCGCACCTCAAACAGTGCCGGCCAATACTTTCCCGTCAGGAAAATCCTGCCGTCCGGCGAGACGGCGATACCGTTCAGCACATCCGGTTCCCGAGGCGAGGGAAACGCCTTCAACGCCTTCTCAAGAAGGCCCCGGCAGTCAATCCTGCCCTCAACCTTTCCGTCCTTCGGATTGATGATAAGAATCGTATCCGTCAGATACACATTAGCCCATATCTTCCCTCCAATCCATTCCAGCTCATTGAGATTCCGCACCGGATGACCGTCAAGGGTTACCTTGATTCTCCGTGTCATCTTCATCGTCCCGTCCAAGAAATACACGAACGGAGTCCCGTCGGAAGCTATCAGCTCCTTCCCGTCCGTCGTAAGGCCCCATCCTTCCCGGGGATATCTCACCGTCCCGTGATACTCGAACGTCTCCGGATCGCAGAGGAACGCAACCTTGTCCATCCAGGTCAGGACATACAGTTCCCCGTCCAGCACGACGGATCCTTCCCCGAAGAACTTCTGCGAAAAGTTCATCCTCTGAAGGACCTCCCCGGTCTCCGGGTCAACCTTCCGGATAGAACTCTCCCCCCATTGTCCTGTACTCTCGTACATCACCCCGTCGTGGAAGAAAAGCCCCTGCGTATAGGCCTCGGGGTCGTGGGGATAAATATTCACTATCTCAAGCCCATACTCTTTCACCTTTCCGCTGCAGGAAAGGAGCGAAAGGGAGATGAGAACGTATGCAAGCAATCTTTTCATAAACAAAAAAAAGGCGGGACCGTAAGCCGGGTTCTGTTAAGTTCTGCCATTTATCTTCGCAACCTACCCCCTGGCATCGGACGGGCAG
>CALCEJ010000023.1 GCA_937900465.1 uncultured Bacteroidales bacterium
GCGACCACCGAGATCTACACTCTTTCCCTACACGACGCTCTTCCGATCTGATGACTCTTCTCCGGCAAGGTCTTCGAGGAATAGCAGTTCCTCTTCCCGTGTCAATCCGGAATTGATCTCCAAGACGGTATTCTTGTAACTGAGACGCTTCAGGTGATCAAGGCAACGATTCCTTGTCATTGTAAAGATCAGCGGATGCCACGTCTCCGATTCCTTGCCCTGATACTTCTCCCAGAAACGGATGAACGTGTCCTGGACAAGGTCCTCTGCAATCTTGTCATCGCCTAATATACGGGCAGCGAATGCCACCATTCTTGGGGCATACTCGTAATAAAGTCTTTCAAATGCCGATTTGTTGAGAATCATATCAAGGCATCTTGGCGCGGAAAAGCATATCCGGCTTGTGGAAGTCGGGAGCTTTGTCGTCGCTGGGGATTGCAGAATACCAGTTTACGGTGCCGTCCTCACGGAAATCTGCGCGGAATACGCCCATACTGAATCCGCCTTCGAGATCAAGCCCGAGACTGCGGAGTTCCTCCTTCGAAACCCTTCCGGCGATGAGGTATCCCTTATCCGTTATCTTGGAGAAGAGGTCCATAGTGCTGAAATTCCATCCATAATCCATTTCTCGATAGTACTTTGACGAGTAGTCGAGAACCCTTCCATCCGGATCGATCTCGGCACAATAATATATGTCCATCTCCGGCCTCGGGGAAAAGAATATTTCTACCCTGTCTTCCGGCTCCACGTCCTTTTCTTCTTTGAAACCATCCTTGAGCGTGACGGTAGGGTCGATGACGTCGTAGTAGAAGTAAAAGTAGTCTTCTCCGGCGAAACATCCGAAGACAGTATTGTCCTCAAGACCGTCCCATGGCGCATGGAGGCCAAGTATGGTCGAATCTTCACCAACGGTGAAAACCTTCTCCTTCGAGTCCGTACAAGCGCCGGTGAGGACTGCCAGAGTTGCGGCAACAGCAAATAATTTCTTATTCATGGAAGCAAAAGTACATTTTTTTTGGATAAATAAGTATATATTTTTTTTGGATAAATGAGTAAATTTGTCGCCGCATAATAACACTTATATGAAAAAAACTGTTCTTGTTTCCGGCGGTGCCGGATTTATCGGAAGCCACGTTACCGTCGAACTTGTCGAGGCAGGCTATGATGTCGTGGTTGCGGACAATATGTCCAATTGCGACTTGACCTGCTTTGAGGGAGTCACGAAGATTATCGGAAAGCGTCTTCCCTTCGTGGAGATGGACTTCTGCGATATGGACGCGGTGACAAAGCTCTTCTCGGACTATAAGATTGACGCGGTCATTCACTTCGCCGCATTCAAAGCTGTGGGTGAGTCTGTCGCTGAACCCCTTAAGTACTACAAGAACAACCTGATAAGTTTCCTCAACGTCCTTGAGGCAGCGAAGTCATCCGGCGGATGCAACGTACTGTTCTCATCCTCCGCGACTGTTTACGGCGAGCCAGACACCGTTCCCGTCACGGAAGCAACCCCCCGTAAACCTGCGATGTCTCCTTACGGTAATACCAAGACGATGTGTGAGGACATCCTTCGCGACACCGTCAAGGCATCCGGCGGCATCCTCAAGGGAATCCTTCTCCGCTATTTCAACCCTATCGGGGCCCATCCCTCCGCCCTTATCGGCGAACTGCCTCGCGGCGTCCCCAACAACCTCGTCCCCTTCATTACCCAGACCGCAATCGGAAAGCGCGAATGCCTCTCCGTCTTCGGTAACGACTATCCTACCCCTGACGGAACCTGCCAGAGGGACTATATCGATATAGTCGATCTCGCAAAGGCCCATGTCTTCGCCGTTACCCGTATGATGGAAGGGAAGATGAAGAAGGACTGCGAAGTGTTCAATGTGGGTACCGGCCGTCCTGTTTCCGTACTGGAACTCGTCAACGCCTTCGAGAAGGTTAACGGTGTGAAGCTCAACTGGAAGTTCGCTCCCCGCCGTCCCGGCGACGTTACTGCAATTTGGGCGGATCCTACCCTTGCGAACGAGGAGATGGGCTGGAAAGCGACTCGCAGCGTGGAGGAAACCCTCCGTGCCGCGTGGGCTTGGGAAAAGCATCTGAAGGAACTTGGAAAATAAATTTTTTCGTTATACCTTTGCAGTCCCGTTCCCGAATGGGACTCCGGGCGCATAGCTCAGCTGGTTCAGAGCACCTGCCTTACAAGCAGGGGGTCGGCGGTTCGAATCCGTCTGCGCCCACGAAACCGAAACGCCCCTGCGACAGCAGGGGTGTTTTGGTATCAGGAGGCCGGCGCCGGGTTTACCCGAGCGCAGGTCTCCTGATACCAAAACGGGCCGGAGAATCCGGCGTTTTGGTTTCAAGTGCCCCCGCGGCGAGCGGCAGACGGATAGCGCGAAGCGGAATCCGCCTGCGCCCACCAAAACGGGCCGGAGGATCCTTCTGCGCCGTAGGGAGGTGTGTGGGATTAAAGTGCGTTTGGTGGGACATTATTCGACCCACCTTCTGCATTTTACCCCCTATTTTGCGGTTGGTGGGTCAGTTTTCGACCCACCTTCCGCACCTGCACAAAAAAAATTTTGACTATTGTCTCAGGAGGCCTTTCCGAAGTTCCATACTTTTATGCTCTCATAGCCTTCGGAGATCTCCCGGTTGGTGTTTCGATCGTCCAAAGTGAAGAATAGATAGTCATCTTCGAGGGCGCTTCCCCGGTAGAGAATCCTAAGATACTCGTCCTTTAGTGCCAGCTTCACACATTCACGGTGCATTGTAAGGAAACGGTATAAAAGCGGGAGGGCAGGGAAGTCGCAACTCTCCCCTTGGAGCCAGAGACCATCCGGGCAGAAGGTGCAGACCAGGGCTGCGTTCTCGAACTCAATATAGGCTTCCCGGGGGTAGCCGACACTTAGGAGGAACCTTGCGAATCTCTCGTGGGCGCGGCTTCGGGCCATCAGCCAGCCACTCTCGTTCCCGACGCTCTCCCACTCGGATTCAAGCCGGGCGATCCGTTCCCGGAAAGGGATGGAAAGTTCGTTGACGAGGGAAGGGATCATACGCAGCTCACCATTCTCAGTCCAGGCGACAAGCGTGTAATTTTTGTTTGGCATAATGCAACAGTATTTAAAAGAACGTCCTCGGTTCCCCGGCCCCCCAGGGTACAGTTTACCCTGAGCGCAATGCTCGGTAGGGGCCTTCGCCCGAGTTTCAAAATACCGTTGTCTTGGAAAAATCTGCTACAAAGATAGATATAATTTTGAAATGTCCATTCACCGGGACCTGAATCTTCTTCCCCGTCGTGACGGTCCCGCAGCCTCTACTTCTGCCCGATAAACATCCGGCAAAGGCCCATCGAGAAGGTCCTGAAGCGGACGGATGAGAAGCCGGCCTCCTGCATAATCCGGCAGAACTGCTCAGGGGAGGGGAATGCCTTCACAGAGGCAGGAAGGTACTTATAAGCAGCTTTGTCGCCCGAAATGCGTCCCCCGATCCAAGGCATTACCTTAAAGAAATATAGCCCGTAAAGGAAACGCAGGACCTTGCCGCGCGGCATCGAAAGCTCCAGGATGACGGCTTTCCCGCCGGGGCGGAGAACCCTCAGAAATTCCCTGAGGCCCGTTTCCCTGTGTTCGAAATTCCGTATTCCAAAGGCGCAGCTCACCCTGTCGAAGGAGCCGTCTTCGAAAGGAAGATTCTCCCCGTCAGCCACCATCAGACGGATTTGGACGGGCTGTCCGGTCCGGTCCGTTGCCGGTGGTGTCTCAGAAAGCACCACCTGCGACACTTTACGCACCTTTTCCGCCACAAGCGCCAGCATCCCTTCCGAGATGTCCGCGCCGGTAACGACGGACCCGGGGGCAGCGGCACGGGCGATGGAGATGGTCGAGTCCCCGGTTCCGCAGGCGATATCGAGGATGCGCTGCGGCGTGCCGTCGACGATTTCGCCAAGGGCCCGGCGTCTCCAGGCCTTGTCAACGCTGAGGGACATCAGGTGGTTGAGCCTGTCGTAGGACGGGGCGATGGAGTCGAACATCCGGCGTATGTTTTCCTTCTTGGGCATTACCCGGCAAAGATACGGGAAAAAATGGTTATATTTGCAAACTCTACGTCGACAAACGAAATGGACAAGAAAAAATTCAATATCTGGAACAGGGTCGTCGCCGCGGTGGTGTTTCTCATCAGCGCCGTGACATACCTTTCCACCATAGAACCCACCGCATCCTTCTGGGACTGCGGCGAATTCATAGCATCGTCATACAAACTGGAGGTCGGACATCCCCCGGGAAACCCCGTTTTCCAGCTGTTCGCCAGAGTTTTCACCATCCCGGTGAAGCCAGAGCACGCCGCAGTCGCAGTAAATGCGATGAATGCGATCCTGTCAGCCCTTACCATATTCTTCCTCTATCTGACAATAGTCTTTTTCACCAAGAGGATTATTAGAGGACGCTCTGCTGGTGAGTGTATCGCGATATTCGGAGCCGGAGCGGTAGGCGCCCTTGCGTACTGCTTCTCCGACACCTTCTGGTTCTCTGCGGTTGAAGGCGAGGTTTACGCTATGTCCTCGCTGTTCACGGCACTCGTTTTCTGGGCGATGTGCAAGTGGTATGAGGAGGCGGACGAGCCCCACGCGAACCGCTGGATAGTACTGATAGCGCTTCTGATGGGCCTCTCGATAGGTATCCACCTCCTGAACCTGCTGACCATTCCGGCGTTCGTGTTTATGTACTACTACCGGAAGAACGAGGACAGGAAAATCGGATTCTGGAAGCTTGTCGGAATCTTTATGATAGGCGTAGTCATCGAGGCTATGCTTGTATTCCTGTTTATCCCATACCTTCCGAAACTTGCCGCATTCTTTGACCGGATCTTCGTCAACGGCTTCGGACTCCCTTACAACAGCGGAGCGCTGTTCTTTATGGTCGCGCTGCTCTCGCTGTGCTTCTGGGGCCTGTTCGTTACGCTTAAGAAGGAAAAGGTGTTCTGGAACACGGTCCTTCTCTGCGTGACTACCCTTGTGATAGGCTTCTCGCTGTTCTCGATAGTGATTATCCGCTCCAGCGTAAAGACCCCGACAAACGAGTATCAGCCTGACAACCCCTACACGCTTGTCCGCTACCTCAGCCGCGAACAGTACGGCAGTACGCCCCTTATCTACGGCCAGTACTTCGATGCGCCCTACGACCTTAAACTGGGAAAATACTGGGCCCCTCTCGACGGGAAATATGTCCACGCGGACGCCCCTGCAGACGCGGAGTACAAGAGCGAAGGGAAGATGTTCTTCCCCCGTATGTGGAGCAATGCTGACCAGCGCTACATAGACTTCTACCTCAGCTATACCGAGGGCAAGGGAACCAAGGTCCGGGGCGCCCAGTACCGAAAGCCCACTTTCGGAGCCAATATGGCCTACTTCTTCGACTATCAGCTCAACTGGATGTACTGGCGCTACTTTATGTGGAACTTCGTCGGACGCCAGAACGATGTCCACAGCCCGGCCCCCGGGGATATTTTCCACGGAAACTGGGAAAGCGGTATCCGCTTCCTGGACGAGTTCCGCCTTGGAGACCAGAGCGACGCCCCCCCGACACTGGCGGAGAACAAGGGTAAGAATCACTATTTCTTCCTTCCCCTGCTGCTTGGTATCATCGGCCTTGTATGGCAGTTTGAAAAGGACAAGAGGGGCAGCTGGATCGTGTTCCTGATGTTCTTTATGACGGGAATCGCGATTGTACTGTACCTCAACCAGCCGCCCTATCAGGTCCGTGAACGGGACTATGCCTATGCCGGCTCGTTCTATATGTTCTCGATATGGATAGGTTTCGCCGTAGCGGCGCTTTACGACTGGATTTCCAGCGCGTCGAAGCACTCTCCGGCCATTGCGGGCGCCGTTACGGCTGCGTGCCTTTTCGTTCCCGGCATTATGGCTGCGGAAAACTGGGATGACCACGACAGGTCGAACCGCGCCACTGCCGTTGAGATGGCGTACAACTATCTGAATTCCGTGGGCCCGAACGGATATCTGATCACCCACGGCGACAACGACACCTTCCCCCTGTGGTACATCCAGGAAATCGAAGGCGTCCGGACGGATGTCCGCGTCGTGAACACGTCCCTGCTTGGTACTGACTGGTATATCGACCAGATGAAATGGGCCTCGAACGAAAGCAAACCCCTGCCTCTTACCGTGCCCAAGAAGCAGTACCTCTATGGCACGAACGAGTTCGTATATATCGCTTATGATGACGGTTCTCCGATGCTGCTGAGCGACGTTATGGACGTATTCAAGGACCCGAGGCACAAGGTCGAACTGACCCGCGGCAGGAAGGCGGATTTCATCTGCGCAAGGAAACTGGTAATCCCCGTCAATAAAGAGAACGTCCTTAAATACGGAATTCTCGACGAGGCTTTTGCCGATGAGATTCCCGAGACCATAACTCTTACCATCTCCGAGGACAAGAACTACCTCTCGAAGCCGGAACTGTTCCTTCTGGACCTCCTGTCGAACTACGAGTGGGACAGGCCCCTGAATATGCTCAATATGGGCGGGGACCTTAATGTCGGAATCAAGGATTACCTTATGTTCGACGGCTTCTCCTACCGTTTCGTGCCCATAAAGAACAAGATCACTGCCACCGACGCTGGCAAGGTCGATGCAATGGACCTTTACCGGAAGTTTACCGACGGGACTTTCAAATGGGACGCGCTGAGCCGGGAGGATTACTTCGTGGACTATCAGAACATCTATACTTTTATGGGCGTCCTGTCCCAGAGACAGCTTTACCTGACGGTCGCGAACGCGCTTATAGACATCTACGAAGATGACAAGGCCATTGAGATCCTTGACCTCTGCCAGGAGCGCGTCCCCGAATCGCAGTTCCCTCTGGAGACAATACCTCTGGGATTCGTGTCGAATGACTATATGGTCGTCCAGATGGCGGAGAATTACTACTATCTCGGGGAGAAGGAGAAGGGGCGCGATCTCGCCGTACGTATGTGTGACGAACTGATGACTACCTGCGCCTTCTACCTCCGCTTCCTCGTCGCCGGACAGTCGTCGTTCGAATCCGCGGCAAAGGCGCTTATGTATATGGCCGATGTAATGGACAAATACGGTGACAGCGCCCTCGCGGACCAGTACCTTCAGAAACTGAATATGCTCGTCCGGGCGGCAAGCGGCAGCTACCGCGCCGAAGATGAACCTATTATTTCCCGAGACTAAGCCTATGACTCTCGAATTCCCCCCTTCATACTGGAAAGACTACGAACTCATCGACAGCGGCCGCGGCGAAAAGCTCGAGCGATTCGGCCGTATCGTGATGGCGCGTCCTGAGCCCAAGGCCCTCTGGAACAAGTCTATGAGCGATGCGGAATGGAACCGTATGGCCCATACCCGCTTCCGCCCTGGCGCCGGGTTCGGAAAAGCCGGGAAGGAGGACAGCGGAACGTGGGACCGCCTGAAGAAGATGGACGACCAGTGGCCCATATCCTACCGCGGAGCGGAAGACCCCGAGACCCACGCCAATTCGGACCTTGACATAACCCTCCGCCTGGGCCTGACTTCTTTCAAGCACGTCGGAGTTTTTCCGGAACAGGCCCCTAACTGGGAATTCATCTACCGTGAAACATCCCGCATCGCGAGGATACGCAGCTCAAACGGCCTTCCCTCACCGCGTGTGCTTAACCTTTTTGCATATACGGGAGGGGCTTCCCTCGCCGCCCGCTGCGCCGGGGCGGACGTCACTCATCTTGACTCCGTCCGTCAGGTCGTGACCTGGGCCCGTGACAATATGGAGCGAAGCGGCCTCGACGGGATCCGCTGGGTCGTGGAGGATGCCCTGAAATTCGCAAAGCGGGAGGCAAGGCGCGGAAACACCTACGAAGGGATAATCCTTGACCCTCCGGCCTATGGTCACGGACCTGACGGGGAGAAGTGGAAACTGGACGAACTGCTGTTCGACCTCCTTCGCAATGTCTCGGAAATCCTTGCCCCGAGGGACTCGTTTATGGTCCTTAACCTATATTCGAACGGGTATAGCGCCGCCCTTGGTGAGACGCTCGTCCGCGAGGCCTTCAAGGGAGAATACAAGTCCCTCGCCTCCGGCGAACTTGCCCTTACGGACAGGTTCGGGAAGGTTTTGCCCCTGTCAATTTTTGAAAGGCTTAAGCGCTAGCGGTTAAGAGGCTTGGCGAAGTGAGTCTCTTCCTTTTTCTTCGGAGCCTGGGGCGCCGGCGGCGTCGCCCGGGCGGGAAGTCCTTTCCGGGGAGCCCATATAAGCAGCGCGATTCCCGCTATTATGAACGGGATGCTGAGGATATGGCCCATATTTATCACGGTATCGCCAATCATAAATACCGTTACGCTGGGTTCTTTGAGGAACTCGATAAGGAAGCGGACGCCGAAGCACCATACGAGAAAGATTCCGAAGAATGAGCCCCTGTGCATTCTGTCAAGGCGCTTCCGATACAGCCAGATCAGGAAAACCCCGAGGAGGAGATATGTCAGGGCCTCATAAATCTGGGTGGGGTGCTTGGGGACGATCTCGTGACGGCGTTCGAAGACAAAACCCCAGGGTAGGGAAGTCTCGAATCCGTAAATCTCAGAGTTCATAAGGTTCCCGAGGCGGATGAAGCAACCGGCGAATGCGACGGTGATCACCAGCCGGTCCATAATCCACAGGAAGTCGAACCCGTTCTTTTTTCCGTATTTTTCAGCGAACCACCACATCGCGAGCAGCAGGGCTATCGCGCCGCCGTGGCTTGCGAGTCCGCCCTTCCAGGGCATAAAGACCTCTGCGAAACCCTTCCAGGAGCCGAAGTAGTATGCGGGGTCGTAGAAGATGCAGTGACCGAGGCGCGCGCCTACGATAGTCGCAATCAGAAGGGTGTACAGGAGCGGGTCCAGGAGCTTTTCACTGATGCCTTCCCTCCGGAAGAACCAGCGGAAGATATACCATCCGAGGATGAATCCGGAAACGAAAAGGATGGAGTACCAGCGGAGCTCGAAACTGCCTATATGGAAGATTGCGGGATCTATATTCCAGTGCACTATTGCAGAGTACATAATCAATATTGTTGTTTACAAATGCAAACTTACGCAAAAAAATCCTTTTTCACCAACGAACAATGGATGTAAAAGACCGGATGGGTATGACAATAATGCTTCAAGAATATTTCATTACCCCCTCAAAGGTTATTTCCTCCTATGATATCTTCATATTCGTTATAATACTCTATTTGTACCGGGAAGTTTTGGTCCGGAGGGAAAGTAAACTTAGGACAGGGATCCTTATTTACTAAATCCTTAAAGTCATCTTCACGGATAACCATTAATGCAATTACCATATCTGTTGAGAAAAAATCAACTCTATCCGCAGACAGGATCCCGTTTGTACGATCCCCTTGCACGAGATTCCGCCCTATAGAATCATCCAAAACCATTATGTAATATGACAGCCTGTGATCCAACACATAATCCCAGTTTTTTGTCCAGCCTGCCCACCCGTTTGTAGAATAATTACTCATCCAACAAAAATGATCTTTGTAACAGACTTGAAAAAAAGAGCCCGGAATCAGATCTTCCAAAGTATATGCCTCATCATACACTTTAAAACATTCAACAAAATCCAAATCAAGATCTGTATTATTCGTGATGTTAAAACAAACTTCACCCTCCGCAAAAATCTCACACGAAGAACAAGCGACTATTGTACACAAATAAAAGAATCTTTTTAATAGTATAGATAATTTCATCTCCTTTAATTCTTTTATTTGAATCAGAATACAATAAGTAGAATAGTATCCCACCATCCCTGATCCTCCGCGAACTGTCCAATCAGGCTCAATGCTATTAATCACTATCACACATCTCCATAACCGTTGTAGTATTCTATCTGTATAGGGGAATCGGAGTCAGGGGGAATTCTGACGTCATAGCGGCTGATAAAATCTTCAAAGTCTTTTTCACGAATAATCATCTTCGCAATGAACATATCGAATGAAAGCTTTGTGACATCTTCTGTGTTCAGTGTTTTGTAGACGTTTGTTCCTAAAACATTTTCCGTCTGAGAAGAGTCCAAGACTAGAATATACAGGCTCAAGTTATTATCAATCACGTAATCCCAATTTCTTGTTCTTCCAATTCCTTTCGTCCCCGAATAACCATCTATCCACATAGGGTTAGTCTTTGATAATACCATATAACGAGAACCGAGCAGGAGGCTATCTATTGAATATGATTCATTGTATTGTTTGTAGCAATAAACGATAGCAATACCCATATCCATATCATTGTAGCATTTAATTCTTACCTCACCAAATATCGTATCGCAAGATGGAAAAAGGACAATTGATAATAACAGTGCTATATGAGTCAACTTCTTCATAACCAAGGAAAATAGTACTACACACCGATACCAAGAAGTATGGCATAGTAAGTCATTGTTGCATAAAAGTACCAATCCGCGTGCTGTACACGTGGATTTTTATCATTATCCCACCAGCCAGACACCGTCTTCCCTTCATCATTCAAAACAGAATGTTTGTCGAAATAATCATAGGACAATTGATTCGCCCACACTTCGTACCACTCCCTGTTGTGATCATGCCCCCACCATCCCTTATCCTCCGCGAACTGTCCAATCAGGCTCGGGAAACCTATCATTGGCAGATATAACGGTCCAAGAATATAACTTTGGAAGGTATGCCCATACTCATGACCCAAAATACTGTCAACAGTTGGATCCGCAACCACATTTTTAGCATTGATATAAGACCCCATAGTAAATCCCCAGTGCCCCGTCCCTTTGTTGCGACTCACTAGCGTCGCCCCTCTATAGTAATCAACGTTTACAGTGAACAGATTATTCATCACGTGCGCCGTCAGATTTCCAGCAAGCATAGGAAGAAAAGCCCACGTGAACCTCGCTACCATTATTAAAGGATTGATACCAGATGGCATATCCTTGTCCACTTCAAACCACCCTTTGTCAATCTTCCAGGCATTTGACATCTTGCTTGCGAAAGTGCTCCAAGATGATTTAGCCATTTAATAAGGATACAATTCATTATAAATATCTTTCGAATAATAAACATTTATGCCTTTCATACGATCGTCTGGGGGAAATGAAATACTCCAATTCAACTGATTCAAATCCTCCAACGACAAGTCATATCGTACACACTGCTTTGTTAAATACTCATCCTGTTTGCGGGAGGAAAGCTTAGAAAAACTTTCATAATCAAGCAAATCACATTCACGATAAATAAATACATGAATATGGGAAACGTAATTAAAGAATTCCTCGTATGTGCCCCATTCGTCCAGTTTTAAAACTCGAGTATTTGTTGAATGGCTCTCTACATAACAATGAAGCATATCCCTAGGATAGTTCGTATTAACGGTATCCAACTCCGATGGAAGTGTGCCATATGCTCCATTTTTTAGTTTGACCAAAAGATTGTAGTCGGACTCATTGTTTAATGTTATTACCCAGTGTTGTCCCTCTCTCTTATCTTCACAACTAATCATCGTTGTTGAAATAATAATAACGGGAAGAATCAGTAGTAAATGTCTTATTTGCATATTATTGTAGCTATTCGATAATATAGTTCAGTGATATTATTGCCATATTAATAGCCCCCAGATTTATCTTGTTATAATGTGATAGTGAGGGATTATAACCTTTAATGGGGTTGTCTTCAAAACTCCATTTGATATCTGGATAATACTTTCTGTAATACAAAAAGGACCTTGCATTAGCATCCTGTTCAGTATAGAACAATTTGTGTTTGCCAGGACTATTCTTTATTGCACTATATACACTTTCCACCCCAAATACAAAAGACCATAACGGGCCGAATGCCTGACTCTGAAGATAATGGCCGAACTCGTGCTGGAATAATCTGTTGAAATCAGATGCGATTAAATCATTGTCTCCGGTGATATATGATCCCAACGTGAACGCACCGAAACCATCTTTTCTCGTAGACAGGACCGTTGCGCCATGCAAGTATTCAACTGATGAAATACCCCCTACAAGCCTGAACGTGTTGAAAGCGTGCGCCGCGAAAAAGCCGAGTATTGTTTGAGGCAACTGCCAGGTAAATCTTGATACAACTTCCCATACTCGTTCTCCGAAGTTCTTATTAGGATCGGATACAAAAAGGCCACCCCATATCCTCAAATCATTCAGGGCCATTTGGTTAGCTCTTTTTATCCCACCTCCAAATAAACCCACCAACCAGGAATCCAGCACAAAGAATTCCCCGCTCTCATCCCTGTACTTCAGCGGATTGTTAAGGCAATAGGAGTACCGGTTATAATCCAGCGGCAGGTCAGGAGCCTGGACATAGGGATCCGGCGAGAGGAACCGGGCGAACAGCGGGTCATACAGGCGTGCGTTCGCATTGATAAGGTCAAACCAAGGCAGGTGCTCGTGGCCTGTATATCCCCGACCCAGGAATAGTAAACCCGAGGCATCCTGTCCCGAAGTTGCGTCATACACTCGTCCCCAGGGGTCATAGCGATATTTGGCTACGGGAGAACAGGAAGAGGTAAGGATATCAGTTACACTTCCGAGGTAATCCCTGCCGATATTGTACAAAGTCCAACCGCCGCTGCCTGTCTTAACGTATACCATCCGGGCCGAGTATGCATCCCCTCCAAGATATAGCCGCTCGATGTCTCCTTGGGAGGATTCGTCCTTTTCATATACGCCTCCGGCGTAATGTCTGACCAGCAGTGTGTCAACACCATCTTTAACTACCATCCGGACGCGGTCCCTGTCTGTGCCATATGTCAGTTCTGCGGATGTCGTGCCCCGCGACAGCGTCTTTGGCAAGTCATCCTGGGAATATGACACTGAGTACTCCTGCGATGGGCCGAAGCCTGGAGTGTACGGAATCCAGCCGGTCATCTTATATGGATCGTCCGTATCCATATAGTACATCGTCCCAACCTGGGAGATTTCGCTTATATTGCCCTTGTACTGCTGATAGGTTATTGACCTGCCGTCCATCGAGACGAGCCGGTTCCTGTCGTCGTATCCGAAATGCTCCGTCCTCCCGGACAGTGAATCCTTCCTCATCAGGAGATTTCCCGTCTGCGGGGAGAATTCATACTCATAATATGCCGCAGAGCCGTTCCCAAGGGACAGGAATGAAGGAAGCCCATATTCTGTATATCCATATTCCCGGCTTATGCCGCCTGTCTGAATCTTTACCGGACGGCCGGACACATCCACAGAATCCAGCCTGAATATGACTGTCCCGTCCGGAAGCGAGGTCCCTGTGTGGTGGCCATTCGTATATGTGTATGATTCCGTTGTAATGTCTCCGGCTTTTGCGGTGTACTTCATTGACGACAGCCGTCCGTTTGCTCCGTATGTCATCGTCTTCCGGAGCCATACTCCCCCCGAGACCGAATCCAAGACATTCACCATCCTGTCGTTCGAGTCATAGGCATAGGTACGGCTGACGCCATCCGATGTGACAACAGAGGAGAGAAGCCCTCGGACCCCGTATGTGTATGTAGAGATGCTCAGCCCGGGGGATTTTGTTATCTTGGTTACCCTGCCGTATTTGTCGCGCCAGGTCGTTACCGAGCCGTTATTGCCGCTTCGGGTCAAGCGAGATGTCCCGTTACTGCTGTTTACATAGGTATCCGTAACTGTGCCGGCGCTAGGGTCGTCTATCTGAATCCTGCGGCCGTAATCATCGTATGAGATACTGGTCGATGCAGCATACTGTACGGTAATCAGAGAAGGCTGACCGTCATCCCTAAGGCTAAATGATACGTTCCCTTCGCCGTCATTCGTCCTTATAAGGCGTCCTGCCGCGTCAGTCCACCTTGTCAACGTCGCGCCATCCGTCACTTGCGTCACTCCCGTACCGGAATAAGACCACGAGCAGACACGCCCCGAAGGCTCACTGATACCGGTAAGCCGGCCGTAGGCATCATATGAGTAGCATTTCCAAACTGTCGCCGTGTCTCCGCAGAATGGAAGGGACTCCCGCTTTACCCGCCCGTTTCTGTCATACTCCCTGTCGACGAATGTCCATCTTCCGTCAAAAAGCTTTTCTCCGCGACGGATCTCGCGTCCCATCGAGTCGTAATGAACAATCTCATCAGGACGGCCGGTGTGCGTTTTCGTTATGGTATATGCTCCCTTCCCGCCCCAGGCCCTTACCGTCATTTCCACGGTCCCGTCGGGATTGGTCCTGCACGTCAGTTTTCCGAAGCCGTCATATGTATATTGGCTTAGCTGGATATAGTCTCTCAAGGCATATGTAGGATTGCCGAATTTGTCCTGGCCACCATAAAGTGTTGAAACGCCAATTTCATCACTTGATGAGTGGAGATAGCGCATCTCCTGAACATAAGAATACGACGGGCCGACGAACTCTGCCGCGCCATAGCGGGCTACCTTTTCAGAACTTATGTTTCCGTAAATGCTATAGGTCCACTTTGTATCCTTCTCCAGCTTGTCCGCCCGACGGTCGATATGGACAATCTGAATGAACCCCGGATGGGAGGGGTCTTCCTGCTCAACGATTTCCGTCCCATACAGTCCCACATAGTCTTTTCGGTTAACCGGACGGGCAAGGGTGTCATAGACTACGACCGATCGTCTTTCCCAAGACATCGTCGTATCTTGACCGTTGTCCATCACCGTGGACTCCTCAGCTACCAAGCCCAGTAGATATCTGGAGGGGGAGTTGAAATGACTGTATGACCTTGTCTGCGTCTGAAGAATGGCTCTTCCGGAACCAATCCTCTTCGCTGTACGTGTCCTGACGGGGTAATCATACCCGTCGTACGTGATGTCCGTCGTTGTGGTAATGCCTGTGAGATTATCAGTAGATACACTTCGCGACAGCCGGGGAACATAGTGTCCGAAGGAAGTCAGAGTGGAATCATAGGAGTTTGTCAACGTTGCATAAGCGTCCCCGAAATAGGAACCAAGACTTTGCTCCGAGGATTTCAGCACACCCATCCGCCGGGGATCGTATGTCCGGACTGTAAAGTGAGTCGCCTCTCCATAATCCCACTTCTTCACTTTTGAGAATCCGCAGAACCCGAGACCGTAATTGTGAATCACTCCGTCGTAATAATTGTATACCGCCGTTCGGGACGGAGAATAATCTCCATAAAGGACATAAAGCGGGATCGCCTGCTGCGCGAAACCAAAATAATCGCTCACCGTTACGCCCCCGTCCGTCCAGTACCAGCTATGGTCCGGGATATATTTGAACTCGTTTATCCCTGTGTTGCCGAAACTGTCCGTGAACTGTACGACTTTCCTTGATTGCTGAGAGTTAAGGCTGTATTGAAACTCATCTATCAGAAAACCATCCACGACAATGAAGCTGCTCGATGAATATCCCCTGACGACATTGCAGGGCACGACTCCGCGGCAGTTGCTTACGGTCGATGCCGATGAAGCGTAGCTACCCAATGACCTTCCGTTATTGTTAAGATACGTTCCGAGAGCGGAACCGTTTATTTCGACGAGGTCCGGAAACCCGTCCCGGTTCAGGTCCAGGAACATATACTTTTTGGAGGAGGAGTATGAATCCGCATAAACTGTACGTGTCAGGAAATCATTCCCGTTATATACATAGATATGCCAAGCCGATGAGCCGCTGGCGGGAGGCGTCGCTATGTCCATATACCCATCCCCATTGAAGTCTGTATGCAGACTGACGCTGGAGATATTGCCGGAGGTTATGCCTTGAACGTGTTTTTCCAAAGAGAATGTTTGATTGGAGGTATTCTGCCTCAGGCGGTAAATGTCCATCCCGTCGGAAGTGGCGTGACAGAGCTCCGTCCTCGAGTCGCTGTCGATATCGTTTGATACGACATTCTTGTCATCGCCAAGGGGAAAACTGAACACAACGGATTCGGATATCTTCGTCAGCGAATCAAGGTCAATCAGCGCAGCGTAGCAGGTCTGACTGCAGGAGTAGCCGTTGCTGTTGTATGCAACAGCAAGGAGTTGAGTCTTCCCGTTCCCGAGATAGTCTCCCCAGAAGAACTGACGGCGGTAAGGGCTGTATATCGAGCCCACTTTTACGACACCGGCAAAGACTACCTGACGGCTTGACAACAGTTCAGGGGTATCATTCTCGCCACACTTATATACTGATATCTTGTATACTGAGTAGTACTGAGTCGTGGAGACTATATTCACCTTTACCAGTTCATCGATTCCGTCCCCGTCCACATCCACCGCTTCCATTGTCTGGAATCCCGACTCCGCCTTGATGCTTGTATCCACGGTTCCCGTCGTACTCAGGTTTGATACGAACAGTATTGACTGGTCCGCATCATAGCCGCTCCCGAACCTTATCCCTGATAGCGATGACTCGATTATCTTATAATTGTCAAAAAGGGGGTATATCAACAGTCCGTCTCCGGGATAGCTGGCGAGGAACTTCCCCCGGCGGTAAACAAGATTGCCACTGGAAAAGGAGCTGCTGATGGCCTGCGATCCGGACAGGGACAACGTCCCGTATCCTTCGGGCGTCACCTCTGCAGGATAGGAGAACCTTACTGGAGGAAGGGATGCCGTTCCTGACGAACAGTCCATCTGCGTGAGCAGGTATGTCCTGTCCTTGTATGTGTGAGTCAGCGTGTATCGTGACAACGTATCGGTACCGTTCAAGGAACAGATTCCCTTCAGAAGGTAGGGGTAATCCTTCGCTGAACCGGCATAATAAGCCTCCGGATAGCTTCCGCCGGGCCTCTGTTCTTCCTCGAATACGAACTCCGCGCAGTGGGCATCCGAACCCGGGAATATTCCGTACCGTATCCTGCTGATGCGCGGATTGTTATATATGTCATAGTTATAGTGATATGTTATTCGGTTGCCCCCGATGTCCGTTTTCTCAACTACAGGGTATGACACAAGCTGATGGTATGCGTCATTCGTCCCGCCAAATACCGCAGTACTCCCGTCGGGATACTTAGCCGTGAATCCGCGGACAAATCCGCCTTCATTCAATTCCCGGGAGACCAGTATACGGCTGAAGGCTGTCCGCAGCGGAAATGAATCTCGGGTCAGGCTGTCCGTATTCTCCACCAGGCACTCCCCGTCAAGGGAAAATACCACATCGGAATCTCCGATGCTTGCAGGAGATACGACCCCGTTGAAGTACTTGGTCTTGTTTACAAGTGTAATCCTCGAAAGCCCCGTCAAGTCCCATCCGTAGCCGGCATAGCCCTCTCCCCCCTGGCTGTTATACTGAAGCGATATCTCCGGAGTAAAACCAATCGCCGGGGCAACCGGCATTGATATCGTATACGTCCGTGCCCCTGTCGAACTCACACCTTCTTCAACACCAATCCCTCCTACGACATATCCGTCAAGGCCCGAACGCACGCCTTCCCCCCTGTTTCGCTGCAAAGTAGCCTCAACCTTTTCCTCAAACGAAAGACGCATCTCCTTCGCGTGCGCCTCCTTTTCCTCTTCTGTAGCCATCCTCGGGCGAACATCATTGCGGATCAGAGGATACAATGCGACACTAGTTTCAGCATCTTCCGTCTCGTTCATCCTCTCCGCAGTAACGTCTTGTGATGACAAGCGAAAAGAAATGGTGGTCAAGATGAGTGAAATCAGAAAAGCAGGGGTTCGCATAAGGGTTTTGTTGGATATTAGATAGACAAATATATGTAAAATAATAAACTAACAAGAAATAATTTGCTAAATTTGCGAACTCGTTTTACTCAATAGGAAAAACAAAACACCAAAAGATATGCAACAGTTCATAGACAAGTACGACTTCACCGGCAAAAGGGCCATCGTGAGAGTCGATTTCAATGTTCCTCTCAACGAAAACTTCCAGATTACGGACGATACCCGGATCCGCAGGGCTATGCCTACCCTCAAGAAGGTCCTCGCCTCCGGCGGTTCCCTTATCATTATGTCCCATCTGGGACGTCCCAAGAAGGTTGACCCCAAGTTTTCCCTACGCCATATCGTCGACCACGTAAGCGAATGCCTCGGCGTTCCCGTACAGTTTGCTGACGACTGCCAGAAAGCAGACGCACAGGCAGCGGCCCTCAAGCCCGGTGAGGCTCTCCTTCTGGAGAATCTCCGTTTCTACGCTGAGGAAGAAGGAAAACCCCGCGGCCTCGCAGAGGATGCGACAGATGAGGAGAAGAAGGCGGCAAAGGCAGCCGTGAAGGCATCCCAGAAGGAATTCGTCAAAAAGCTCGCCTCCTATGCTGACTGCTATATCAACGATGCTTTCGGAACCGCTCACCGCGCTCACGGCTCAACCGCCCTCATCGCCGAATACTTCCCTGACGACAAGATGTTCGGATACCTGATGGAAGGCGAGATCAAGGCTATCGACAACGTTCTGAAAAATGCCCAGAGGCCCCTTACCGCAATCATCGGAGGGTCCAAGGTGAGTTCCAAGCTCGCAGTCCTCAAAAACCTCGTCGGAAAAGTTGACAACCTCATCATCGGCGGCGGTATGGGCTATACTTTCATCAAGGCCCAGGGTGGAAAGATCGGACTTTCACTTCACGAGGATGAACTTATTCCCGATGCCCTTGAAATCCTTGCAACTGCAAAGGAGAAGGGCGTGAACGTCTATCTCTCGAAACAGACCGTAGCCGGTCAGGCATTCGACAACGACACTCCCCAGAAGATTTTCGATACGGACAACATCGCCGATGGCTGGGAAGGAATGGATGCCGCACCCGCAACCCTCGAGGCTTGGAAGAAGGTTATCCTCGCTTCGAAGACCATCCTCTGGAACGGCCCTGTTGGCGTTTTCGAGCTTCCTAACTTCGCAAAGGGAACCCTTCAGATCGCTGAGGATCTCGCAGAGGCCACTAAAAATGGCGCCTATACCCTTGTGGGGGGAGGCGACTCTGTCGCAGCGGTAACCCAGATGGGCTATGCCGACAAGGTCAGCTACGTTTCCACGGGCGGCGGAGCAATGCTCGAAGCAATCGAAGGAAAGGTACTCCCCGGAATCGCAGCAATTCAGGATTAATTAGATGAGAAAATATCTTGCATTTGTCATTGCGGCGCTCCTTTCCGGGGTTGCCGCAATGGCGCAATATATTGACGGAGCGCCTGAGTCCGGGGTAGATACGGCAAAGGTCGTCATATCCCTTGATGACGCCCTCCGGATAGCCCTTTCGGAGAATGTTTCCGTGAAGGTTGCAGATCTTGAGGTCACGAGGTCCGAATATGCGAAAAGGGGTACCTATGCAGCCCTTTTCCCCCAGATTAATGCTTCCGGCTCCTACCAGCGTACCATCAAGAAGCAGGTTATGTATATGGGCGGCTCTTCCGGTGACGATGACGGAGAAGGCGGCGGAGGCGGCATGGCCTCGATGTTCACATCCGCGTTCGAGCCCATAATGTATTATATCCAGGAGCTGATGAAACAGCATCCCGGAGCGATTGCCCCCTACGTGCCGGCTGAGACGACCGAGACCAGCACCAGCTCTGACAATGGATTCGAAGTGGGCCGTCTGAACACCTACAGCGCCGGAATCAATGCGGTGATGCCGCTTGTGAACCTCCAGCTGTGGGAGAGTATGAGCCTGTCCGCAGACCAGGTCGAGATGGCGGTGGAAAAGGCCCGGGAATCCCGTCTGGGGACCGTCAGTTCCGTCAAGCAGGCATATTATGCCGTGCTCCTCGCGAAGGAGGCGTTCGAAGTTTACAGGAGCGTTTACGAGAACGCGATTGAGAATTACAGGCAGACGGAGATGCGCTACAATGCCCAGAAAGCATCCGAACTGGATTTCACGCGGGCAAAGTCCAATGTCGCCGCCGCAATCCCGAACGTCTATAACGCTGAGAGCGGAATCGCGCTTGCGCTGTGGCAGCTGAAGGCCGTGATGGGCATAGACCTTGACACCGATATCGACACTGAAGGATCCCTCCAGGATTACGGAGAGCATATGTTCTACGACATCCACGAGCACGATGATCCGGATTTCAGAGGCAACTCATCGCTGCGCCAGCTTGCTATGCAGGCTGAGCAGCTGGCAAAGACAATCAGGATGCAGCAGTATGCATATCTTCCCTCGCTGAACCTGAGTTTTGCCTACAGTTTCAATGCTATGACGGACGATTTCGAGTTCAGCAATTACCGCTGGACCCCGTATTCATACGTTGGAATCAGCCTCAGCATCCCGATCTTCTCCGGCGGGCAGCGTTACTACAACGTAAAACAGACCCGGGTCCAGGCTGCCGAGCTCGAGTACCAGCGGGTAAATGCGGAGCGCCAGCTCCAGATTGCCGTCCGCCAGAGCCTCCAGACGATGGAAACCGCGATGAAGACCTACGATGCCGCAAAAGACGCCCTCCAGTCTGCGGAGAAGGCCTATGACATCGCCCGGAAGTCCTATCTGGTCGGACGCAGCACCCTCACTGACCTTTCCAACACGGAGCTGGTCCTTACCCAGAGCCGGCTTTCCGTCAGTCAGGCGATCTACAGTTTCGTCGTTGCGAAAACCGCCCTGGAGCAGACCCTGGGCTATGATTTTACCGAAGAAAATGAAACCCCTCAGATATATGAACAGTAAGTCAATATGGATACTTGCCGCTGTGTCGTTTCTTGCCTCCGTCTCCTGCGGCGGCCCTAAGGAGACCAAGGTCGATGCGGTTTTGGACAGCGCGGCATCCTCCCTCGAAATCGTCCCTGAAGCCCTCGAGGTTCCCCCGGCAAATGTGGAGGTGGCGAAAGTGAGCTTCCGCAAGGTGAGCGACGAGAATACGTATTCCTCATCGGTCCTCCCTTACGCGACTAACAACATAGCGCCCCAGTCCGCCTCGCGTATAAGGAAAATCAACGTTGAGGTGGGCGATTACGTATGGAAGGGCAAGGTCCTCGCTGAGATGGACCGTCTCCAGCTCGAACAGACACGCCTTCAGCTACAGAACGACAGCGTCGAGTATTTCCGCCTGAAATCCCTCGTTGATGAGGGAGGCATAGCCCAGTCGGATTTTGATGCAATCGAGCTGGCCTATTCGGTAAGGAAGACAACATATCAGAACCTCCTTGAGAACACGGTCCTCAAAAGCCCCATTACGGGCTTTGTCACCGCAAGGAACTACGATGTGAACGACCTTTATTCTATGCAGATGCCTCTGTTTACAATCCAGCAGGTCGTTCCCGTGAAGCTTCTGGTGGGTATTTCCGAGAGCCAGTACACCAAAGTCAAGGAGGGAGACCCTGTCTCAATTTCCGTCGACGCCTTCCCCGGAAGGACGTTCAGCGGAAAGGTCGGGAGGGTTTATCCTACGGTGAATTCCGCCACCCATACCTTCAACACTGAGGTGATCGTCGCAAACAAAGACAAGGCCCTCCGTCCCGGAATGTATGCCCGGGTCACGGTGAATTTCGGGGATACGAAAAGCGCCGTGGTTCCTGACCAGGCAGTCGTCAAGCTCGAAGGTACCGGCCAGAGGTTCGTCTATGTCCTCAATGATGACGATACCGTAACCCTTAAACCGGTCACCATAGGCCGTCACGTAGGATCCGAATACCAGATCCTTGACGGTATCAGCGAAGGTGAAACAATTGTCGTCAAGGGCCACGCCGCCCTCAAGGACGGAAGCCGGGTCAACGTGCTATGAGTATCTACAGGACATCGGTCAACCATCCGGTCACTACCGGACTGATCTTCCTCGCCCTGGCTATCATCGGCGTCTTCTGCCTGACGAGGCTCCCCGTCAACAATTTCCCTGACGTAGAGTCGAATGTCATAATGGTTATGTCCGCCTATCCGGGAGCCAGCGCGGAGGATGTCGAGAACAACCTGACCAAGGTGTTGGAAAACTCCCTTAACGGCGTCAGCAACCTGAAGAACATCTCATCCTCATCCCGTGAGAACATAGCTGTCCTTACCCTGGAATTCGAGTACGGAACGGATATCGAAGTCGCGACAAACGATGTCCGGGACAAACTCGATATGGTGAATTCGACACTTCCGGACGGGGCCAGCGTCCCGACTATCTTCAAGTTCAGCGTGGACGATATGCCCATTATGATTATGGCAGCTACGGCGACCCAGAGCGTATCGGCCCTCGACAAGATTCTCGATGACGACGTGGCTACTCCGCTCGCCCGTGTTACAGGCGTCGGCACGGTATCCGTCTCCGGAGCGCCCAAGCGCGAGATCCAGGTCTACTGCGACCCTGCGAAGCTGGAAGCATATGGGCTGAGTGTCTCGGCGATTTCGTCGATAATTGCGGCGGAAAACAGGAATGTCCCTTCCGGGAACATCGACATAGGCTCGGAGATGTACACTCTCCGTATCAAGAAGGAATTCAAGGACCCGTCGGAACTGCTGGATATCATCGTGGGCAGTTACGGCGGCGGAGCCGTCTATCTGAGGGACGTCGCCCGTGTCCAGGATACCCTCGAGGAAAAGTCCCAGGAATCCTATACCAACGGGACCCGCGGAGCCCAGATTATTATCCAGAAGCAGTCCGGATACAATACCGTCAACGTTATCAAGGCGGTGAAAAAGGAGATGAAAAACATCGTCCGGAATCTTCCTTCGGACATCAAGATAATCACCGTTGTCGATGATTCCGACAACATCGTCCGTACGATCAACTCCCTGAAGGAGACGATCCTGATCACGTTCCTCGTGGTTATGCTGGTGGTGTTCCTCTTCCTCGGAAAGTGGAAGGGGACGCTGATTGTCGTGCTCTCCATTCCTATCGCCCTTCTGGCGTCCCTGATGTACCTGTTCGCGACAGGAAACACTCTCAACATCATCTCGATGTCCGCCCTGTCCATAGCCATAGGTATGGTCGTCGACGATGCCATAGTCGTGCTGGAGAATGTCACGTCCCATATCGAGAGGGGAGAGAAGCCCAAGGAAGCCGCCGTACACGGCACGGCGGAAGTGGGTATTTCCGTTATCGCTTCGACTCTTACGATGCTCTGCGTTTTCCTGCCCCTGACGATGATTTCCGGTATGGCCGGCATTATGTTCCGTCAGCTGGGATGGATTGTCTCGATCATTATGATTGTGTCGACGACGGCCGCACTTACCCTTGTCCCTATGCTCTGTGCCTTGCTCCTTGACAACAGCAAGAAAGAGTCCAGGCTCCACAGGATATTCTTCAAGCCCGTCAACAAGTTCCTCGACGGAATATCCCGCGGTTACGGAAAGATGATTTCCTGGTGTATGAACCGCAAGAAGATCATCGCCTTTGGCGCCGTCGCCGTATTTGCCGGAGTGCTCGCGATATATCTTCCCAAGATGAAGACCGAGTACTTCCCCCGCGCGGACCAGGGCAGGATCAATGTCTCCGTCGAACTTCCGATAGGGACGGCCCAGGACGTGACCCGGGACGTCGCAGCGAGAATCTACCGGAAGATTGCGGCCGATGTCCCGGAGATCCGCCGCTTCAGCTACCGTTTCGGCCAGGCGGATACGGACAACGCCTTCGCTTCGATGCAGAACAACGGGACCTACCTCATCTCGATGACCATCAACATCGGCTCGATGGAAGACCGTGAAAGGGGCGTTTCGGAGATTGCCGATATCATACGCGCGGACCTTCGCCTGTTCCCGGAAATCAACAAGTTCAACGTCACGGAAGGAGGCGGTATGGGCGGAGTTTCTACCGTTGCGCTCGAGATTTACGGATACGACTTTTCGACGACGGAATCAGCCGCAAGGTCCGTCAGGGAGAAGATGCTGGAAGATCCTTCGTTTACCCAGGTTATCCTTTCCCGCGACCAGTATTCCCCGGAATATGAGGTCGATTTCGACCGCGAAAAACTTGCCCTGAACGGTCTTACGTCCACAACGGCTGCCGCCGCAGTCAGCGCTGCGATGAGCGGCTCCGTGGGCTCGTTCTACCGCGAAGCGGGCGAGGAATACAATATCCGCGTGCGCTATGCCCCGGAATTCCGCCGCAGCATCGAGGATATCGGGAATATCACGATATTCAACGCCGCCGGAACCGGCGTGAAAGTCCGTGACCTCGGGCGCATCGTCGAGACAAAGGTTCCTCCCACCATCCAGCGGAAGAACCGTCAAAGGCTCATCACCGTTACCGGAATCGTTGCCCGCGGACACGCCCTTTCCGAGGCTGTGGCAGCGACAGAGGACATCCTGACAAAGAATCCGCTTCCGCAGGAACTCTCCTGGAGAATCGGCGGTGATTATGAGGACCAGCAGGATATGTTCGCGGATATGGTGCTTCTGATAGCGCTCATCGTAATCCTCGTCTATATGGTGATGGCTTCCCAGTTCGAATCGTTTATGGGCCCGTTCGTGATTATGTTCTCGATTCCGTTCGCCCTTGTTGGCGTCGCGCTGGGAATGATGGTCCATAATCAGGCGATCAGTGTGATGGGAATGATAGGAATCATAATTCTCCTTGGTATCGTCGTGAAGAACGGTATCGTTCTGATTGACTATACGATACTGTGTCAGGAAAGGGGAATGACGGTCAGGGAGTCTTCAGTAGAAGCGGCGAAGAGTCGTCTCAGGCCTATCCTGATGACTACACTCACCACGGTTCTCGGCATGCTCCCCATGGCCTGGGGAAACGGAGAAGGTTCTGAAATGTGGCGGGGACTCGGAATCACCGTCGCGTGGGGACTTTCGTTCTCGACTCTTATAACCCTTGTCATAATCCCGGTTCTTTACTGCGGATTAACCGAGCACCGCGAGCGCCGAAAGGCCCGCCGTGCAGCAAAAAGACAGACAGAGCAATGAAAGCGATATTCGTAGCATACAATCAGGCATACAATCAGGAGATTGTAGAACTTCTTGAGGGTCTTGGGCAAAGGGGCTACACGGTATGGGAAGAGGTTGGCGGAAGGGGCCAGGAAGGCGGCCTTCCCCACCTTGGCTCCCACGCGTGGCCCACTCAGAACCACGCCCTTTTCACCGTCGTCGACGATGCCCTTGCCCATAGATTTATGGAAGGACTCCGTACCCTCGACGGCGACAATCAGAAGCTGGGCCTGAGGGCTTGGACCCTTCCCGTAGAAGAAGTATTGTAAAAAGTTCAAAAAAATTGTTACATTTGTGCGATTAATAAAGAATTACGAACATGGCACAAATAGCGACAAATCAGACTTTTGACCAGCTCATAACGGCTCCCGGCCTTGTGGTGGTGGACTTTTGGGCGACGTGGTGCGGCCCCTGCCGTATGCTTTCTCCCATCCTCGATGAGGTGGAGGAAGAACTTGCAGGAAAGATGACCGTAGTGAAAGTCAACGTTGACGATGCTGATGAAATAGCGATGCGCTACCGCATTATGAACATCCCTACGCTGCTGTTCTTCAAGGACGGACAGGTCGTTGACAAGAGTGTCGGGGCTTTGCCTAAGGCGACTCTCCTTGAGAAAGTTAAATCCAACCTCTAATATTATGAAAAAAGCACTGTCAATTATCGCGGTTGCAGCGGCAATTCTCGCTTCTTCCGTCAGCGCTAATGCACAGTTGGTAGTCACCGGCGGTCTTACGATGTCCGGTACGGACTATAAGGGAAAGGAATTCAACGCGATTGCTGAAAACATCAACCTGTATCACGCAGGTATCGGTTTCAAGAGTGATCTCGGACTTGGATTCGCCCTCCAGCCTACGATCCTTTACCAGGTAAAGGGCGCAAATCTGAGCCAGACCATCGCCTCTGTGGAGGCCGGCAGCACAGCCGCAGACGTTACCAACACCATGGAGACCAAGACCGGATATGTTGAGGGAACACTTGGCATCCAGTGGGGACTGGACCTCCTGATGTTCCGTCCCTACATCTTCGCAGAGCCTTTCGTGGGCTATGCGATTACCGGTGAGGAGAACTTCAAGAAGGCGGCAACGGCGTCTGCGCTTGGCGAAGCCGGAGTCGCAACGGATGATGATGACCTCAACCAGATGCTTGAAACTACTAAAAACAAGCTTGAGTACGGATTCGGCGCGGGCATAGGCCTTGAGTTCGCCGGTATGGTCCAGCTTTCCGCCCAGTACTTTATGAACCTTGGAAACCTCTACGACAACGGAAAGTTCGACGGCGAGGCAAAGCTTCAGGCTGTGAAGGATTCGTACAAGGACCTTACCAACTATTCTGGAATCAAGGTTTCCATTGCAATCTTATTCTAACATACAGAGTCTGCTCCAGACACCGCTTCGAGAGACTTCCGAGCTTATCCGGAAGTCTCTCGAAAGCGACATATCCCTTCTGGAAGGCATCAACAGGCATCTTTTGGACCATTCCGGAAAGTTTCTCCGCCCCGTCCTGTGCCTTCTGTCGGCCGGAGCCGCCGGGGGAATAACCGCAGATTCTGTCCGTTACGCTGCGGCAAGCGAGCTGCTCCACAATGCGACCCTTCTTCACGACGACGTCGTGGACGGAAGCACCTCCCGCCGCGGGGAACCAACAGTAAGTGCGGTCCTTGGCAGTCCTGCGGCCGTACTGGTCGGGGATTTCTGGCTGGTCCGGGCCGTTCAGTGCATACTGGGTTCGGAAAACAGCGATGACCGGGTGATCCGGCTCTTTGCCGCAACTCTGTCTCATCTTTCAGAGGGGGAGATGCTCCAGATGGAAAAGGCCGGGACTGCTGACACTTCCAGGGAAGATTACCTGAGGATTATTTTTTCCAAGACGGCTTCTCTTTTCAAGACAGCGGCGACGGCCGGCGCCATTTCCGCCGGGGCCCCGCAGGATGTCGAGCAAATCCTTGGGGAGTTCGGCCGCTGCATCGGAATAGCGTTCCAGATGCAGGATGACATTCTGGACTATACTCCCTCCGCGTCGCTCGGGAAGCCGACCGGCCAGGACATAATGGAGCAGAAGATAACAGCTCCGCTGCTGATGGCCTTTGAAGGCGCCTCCTATGAAGAGGAAAGTTCGATCAGGAGCGCCGTCAGGGGGGTTATTGACAATCCTTCCCTCGCTGAAGAGGTAAGGGATTTTGTCGCATCGAGGCGCGGTACGGCAAAGGCCGCCGGGTGGGCCTCGGATTATATCGCAAAAGCGGAGGCCCTGCTGGAAAAGCTTCCGGAAGGGGAGTACAGGGACGCCCTCCTGGAGTTTGCCCGTATCGTAGGAGAAAGGAAGAAATGAGAGTTTTCGATACCCATAAGGAGGTGGCCGCCGCGCTTTCCGGGATGATCTCATCCGGGAAGATTCCCCACGCGATGATGTTCCACGAGGATGATGGCGGAGGCGCTTTCCCCTTGATTGTCAATTTCCTGACTGAGCTTTACGGCGGGTCCGGGAGGGTGGAGAAACTCATCCATCCGGACATCCGTTTCATTCTCCCGCTGGCGGGAGGCGACAAGGAGGTGACGGAAACCTATATGGACCGGTTCCGCGCCCTTGCGACGGCATCTCCCTGCTTTACGGAACAGCAGCTCGGGGATGCGCTCGGATTCGAGAAGAAGCAGACGATGATTCACGCCGGCGAGGCGAGGATGCTGCTGGAGAAACTCTCTCTGGCCGCGGTCGAGGGCGGATACAGGAGCGTAGTGATATATCTTCCGGAGAAGATGAACCAGACGGCGGCGAACGTCCTTCTTAAGATGGTCGAGGAGCCGCCGGCAGGGACCGTATTTCTCCTTATCACCCACAAGCGGGAGAATGTCCTCCAGACAATCGCATCCCGCTGCCTCACGATGAGACTCCTTCCCCTCACCCCGGAAGAGCACGTCGAGGCCCATCCCGAAGAGAACGCCGCTCTCGAGGCGGAGAAGGAAATCTTCGCGGACCTGATGGACGCCCTCCTTCGGAGGGACCTGTCAGCGGGTCTAGACTCTGTCGAAGTCATTTGCGCGCTTTCCTCGAGGGAAAAACAGAAAAGTTTCTGTATCTTTGCAACCTCGGCGCTAAGGCGCATATTTTTCCTCCAGCAGGGGCTTCCTTCCCTTGCCGGGATTCCTCCCGGGGAGGAGGAGTGGTACGGGAACGCCTCTTCCCGCTGCCGTAAACAGTTTCCCCGTATGGCGATGGCCCATTTTGACCGCGCCGTCCGCCTGCTTGAAAGGAACGTGTCGCAGAGACTCCTGTTCACGGACCTTATAGACAAACTTTACCTGTCAGTTTGATGCAAACTTTACCTGTCAGTTTGATGGAAGAAAACGAAAATACAAGATATGACTGTTTCCGGGGCTGTACCGTGTCTTCGAATCCGGAGACCGGAGAACCGGAGATACGCTACCGTCAGGGCTGCTGCAAACTTGAGGTCTATGACTACCTCAAGGGCATCGGTGAGGAACGCAGTTCCAATTACTACGAAGTCCGCTTCAAAAATACCAGGAAGGCTATTTTTGAGAACGGATCCGGCCAGAGCATAAAGGCCGGAGACCTCGTCGTGGTGGAGGCTGCGACAGGCCACGATCTCGGGATTGTGACGCTCGAAGGTCCCGTCGTCCTGATGCAGATGAAGTGCCGGGGAATAGACCCTTCAAACACGGAGTTCCGGAAAATCTACCGGAAGGCCAAGCCTTTCGACATCCAGAGGTGGCAGGATGCGATCGCCCGCGAGGAGGAGACTATGATCCGCGCGAGGGTGCTTGCCGCAAACCTTGGCCTGGAGATGAAAATAGGCGACGTGGAGTTCCAGGGAGACGGTACCAAGGCGATTTTCTACTACATCGCTGACGGCCGCGTGGACTTCCGCCAGCTTATCAAGGATTTTGCGGAGGAGTTCCATATCCGCGTGGAAATGAAACAGATAGGAGCCCGCCAGGAGGCCGGTCTCATTGGAGGCCTCGGCGTCTGCGGACGCGAACTTTGCTGCGCGAACTACATTACTGAGTTCCAGTCCATAGGGACCTCCGCCGCCCGTTGTCAGGACCTCTCCCTCAATCCCCAGAAACTTGCAGGTCAGTGCGGCAAACTCAAATGCTGCCTGAACTATGAGGTCGCGGCCTATATGGATGCGCAGTCAAGGATTCCGAAGGTGTCGGAACCGTTGGAATTCGAGGATGGGCTCGCTTATCTTGTGAAGACGGACATCCTCAAGGAGACAATGTACTTCTCCTACGAGAAGGGCTCCCTTGCGAATATGTACCCGCTTCCCGCTTCCGAGGTGAAGGAGATCCAGGCGATGAACCGCCGTGGAGAGCGCCCTGAGACTCTTATTCCGGATACCGGGCCGTCTTCTCCTGAATTTGTTACCGCCGTCGGCGAAGGCAGCATCACCCGCTTTGACGATCCACGCCGGGGGCGCCGGGGCGGACACGGAAGAAAAAGGAGGAAAAAGCAGTGAGGAGGATTCTTCCCGCAATCTTTTTCGTCGCGTTGACGGTCTCCTCCTGCCGGAGGCCTTCAGGGCAGGAGCATTTCGTCAGGGGAGACGGGCCTTATACGTTCGAGATTGACTTTGGTGATTCTCTTGCGGTTTACGACATTGATTTCTATACGGTTGTGGACTCTCCCGACGGACCGGCGGAAACGCCGCTCCTGGTGAGGTGGAGCAAGGATACCGTCGTTTTTACGGAACAGGTCTTCCTGCCTCTGGAGGGGGAAGGCCGGTACTCCCGCGAGGTGCGCGCTCCCTACCGTCACGGCGTCACGATGGCGGATCCCGGGATCTGGCAAATCGATGTTTCGGTCGTAGAATCCGTCCCCGGACTCCGCGGGATGGGGATAGCAGTAAGTCGCGATGGGTCACGGTAAGCTCAGGAAATTTGCGGAGAACGAGACGTTCCCCTGCCTCCTGCAGCCTTCTGCCGGGGATGTTCTCGTGCGTGTGGAGGGCTCCAGGGCGCTGAATCTCCGGAAACACCCCGTCGCCGGGCACTGGAATTCCGACGTATTCCACCGCGACGGGCCCATCGTGCTGGAACTTGGCTGTGGAAAAGGTGACTATACGATTGCGCTGGCAAAGCGTCATCCCGGGATGAATTTCATCGGGGTGGACATCAAGGGAGCGAGACTTTGGAAGGGAGCGAAATATGCGACGGAGAATGCCCTTCCCGGGGTTGCGTTTCTCAGGACCAGGATCGAATTCATCGAGGCTTTTTTCGCGCCGGGCGAGGTGTCGGAAATCTGGCTTACCTTTTCGGACCCCCAGATGGGCAGCGAGAATTCCCGCCTTAGCAGCCCGATATTTCTCGAGCGCTACCGTAAATTCCTCTCTCCGGGCGGCATCGTCCATCTCAAGACGGATTCCAGGTTCCTCTACGAATACACTTCCGCCGTCATCGCGGAAAATCACCTTCCCGTCCTCGCCCGCGGTACGGACATCTATGGCGCCGGCATAGAGTTTTCCGGCGATGTCAGCGACCCTGCCGCCGTCACGCAGGTGCAGACTTTTTACGAGTCGATGTTCCTGAAAATGGGCCTTCCCATCACGTATCTTGCCTTCCGCCTCTTCCCGGACGGCCCTTCAGGCGCCGCCGCTCCGCTTCTGAGCCCCGCCTCCTTCGATGCCGCCTTCTGGAAGGTGTTTGTT
>CALCEJ010000024.1 GCA_937900465.1 uncultured Bacteroidales bacterium
CGATAGAGGGATTCGAACCCACGACCCCGAGATTACAAATCACGTGCTCTGGCCAACTGAGCTATATCGGCGGCTCAAACCCTTCCTATCGGAAAGGGAGTGCAAAGATAGAGAGTTTTTGGGAATCTGCAAAAAATTTTTTGATTATTTTTTCATCATATCTCTCACGATGTCAAAAATTTCCTCGGTGGAGAGGCAGCAGGACTCCCTCTGGGCGGCCTGAGTGTCGTGAGTTATGAATTTGTCCGGAATACCGAGCCCGCGGATGATAGGCGCGTTATCCCTTGGAGCGAAAAACTCGCATACTGCGCTGTACAGTCCGCCCTTCAGTGCGCCGTCCTCTATTGTCAGTACAGCGTGGTGATTATTGGCTATCTCCTCGAGGATCGAGGTGTCGATGGGCTTAAGGAAACGCATATCGTAGACAGACGGGCCCACCCAGTAGTCTATACGGTGACGCTCCGCTGCCTCGAAGGCCCGGTTGGCAACAGGACCTAACGCAAGGATTGCAAGCCCCTTGCCCTTTGCAAGGCAGACTCCCCTTCCGGGCTCGACGGGCTCGACGGGAACATCCTCCCACTGCACACCTTCTCCGGTTCCCCGGGGATACCTTATAATATAGGGACCTTCCTTGGCGGAAAGGGCGGAGTGCATCATAGACCTCAGTTCAAGCTCGTTGCGGGGGGCGGCGACAGTACAGTTCGGGATGGACCGGAAAGCGGCGAGGTCGAAGGCTCCCTGATGAGTTGCACCGTCCTCGCCCACAAGACCGGCGCGGTCAAGGCAGAGCGTAACCGGCAGCTTCTGAAGGGCGACATCGTGGATTATCTGATCGTAAGCCCTTTGGGAGAAAGATGAATAGATATTGCAGAAAGGCTTCAGCCCGCCGGCGGCAAGGGCGGCAGAGAAGGTCACAGCGTGCTCCTCTTCAATACCGACGTCGAAAAACCTCTCCGGGAATGCCTGCTGGAACTGGGTCATCCCACAACCGGAGGCCATCGCAGGGGTTATGCCCACGACTTTTCCGTCGAGTTTTGCGAGTTCAACCAGCGTCTTCCCGAAAACGTCCTGGTAACGGGCGGCGTCATAGACTTTTTTCTGCCGCTGCCCGGTCAGGGGATCGAATTTTCCAGGTGCATGCCAGACCGTAGGGTCCGCTTCCGCAGGGGCATAGCCGGCACCTTTTTTTGTAATGCAGTGAAGGATACGGGGGCCTTTGAGGTTCCGGAGCTTGGAAAGGGTTGTCGTGACCTGGTCGATGTCGTTTCCGTCGATGGGCCCGAAATAGCGGAACCCCAGGGCCTCGAAGAGGTCTCCGCCGGAAGAACGGACGATATTGGACTTGGTGGAGATGACCCATCTCTGGACCCACGCGCGGAACTTGCTTTCTCCAAGGGAGGTCCAGACACGGCGCTTCAGGCGGTTATATGCTGAAGAGGTTGTGACTTTCAGCAGATAGTCGTGAAGGCCTCCGATGGGCTTGTCAATCGAGAAATCGTTGTCGTTCAGGATGACAAGGATGTCTGCGTTACTGGCCCCTGCATTGTTAAGGCCTTCCCAGGCAAGGCCGCCCGTCAGGGCGCCGTCTCCTATAAGAGCCACGGACTTGTACGTCTGTCCGCTTAATCTCGCAGCCTCAGCAAAGCCCAGGGCTGCGGAAATGGATGTCGATGAATGACCGGCGCCGAACGCGTCATACGGGCTTTCATCCCTTCGGGGGAAGCCGCTGATCCCTCCGGCCTTACGGTTGCCCCGGAAAGCTTCGCGGCGGCCGGTCAGAATCTTATGGGCATAAGCTTGATGCCCGACGTCGAAGACGATTTTATCCTCCGGTGTGTCGTATACATAATGAAGGCCCACGATTATCTCCACCGCGCCGAGGCTGGACCCTAAATGTCCGGGGTTGACGGCGCAGCACTCCACCATATAACGGCGGATATCTTCGCAAACCTTCGGGAGGTCCTTCCTGGAGAGCTTCTTCAGGTCCTTGGGGGAGTTAATCTGGTCCAGTCCTTTGTACATCGTCTGGCAAAGATAACTATTTTTCGCGATTATCGGCTTGGGGGGTCAAGACCGAGGGCGGGGTTACGGCGGGAGACGCGGCGGAACAGGAGGGCCGTCGCAACTGCGGCGACGCAGAGCGCGACGAACATCATCTCGACGGCGACAGGGCCTGAAAGGGCCGATGCTGCCGCGTCAGGGCCCGGAGCTGCCGTGTGACGGCCCAGGATAACGCCCGCAATCCACTTGAAGCTCAGAAGGCCCAGGTTCTGGACCCAGTAGATAAGCGCGTACGTGGTCCCGAGGACCTTGTCAGGGACGATCTTTGGGACTGATGGCCAGAGGGCGGCGGGGACAAGGGAGTAGCCGAAGCCCAGCAGCACCATCGCAAGATAGCCCCAGAAGGGCACTCCCTCGGGGGCGAACGCAAGGAGCAGGTGAGCCACAAGGGCGAGGATGGCTCCGGTTACCATCCAGCGCGTACCGTGACCGGCCTTGTCCACCAGGACGCCGAAAAGCGGGGCAAAGATAACTGTCGAGAACGGCAGCATTGACACCATCCAGCCGGCAGCCGATGCAGGTATGTCAAAGCGCGGAATCAGTATCGCTCCGGCGAATTTCTTGAAGGCGATGATGCTGGAGTAGAACAGCACGCAAAGGAGTCCGAGGACCCAGAAGTTCTTGTTCCGTAGTACCCCGACAACGTCCCTCATCCGGAACTCATCCTTTCCCTCCTTCGAAGGCACATCCTCTGTCTCCCTTGATTCTCCGGAGAGGGAAGTGTCCCCCTCCTTACGGTGATCCAGAGCGACAAAAAGCGCCCAGAGAATAAGGCCAAGAGCCATAAGGCCCATCCCGAGCAGGGCGGGGCGGGCGGTCTCGGAGAGGGTATATACGTGGCCGGAGACCTCCTGGACGAGGCGCGGGGAGATAACCAGCGCGAAGGCGGTGCCAAGGCGCGCGATAGCGAGCTGAAGGCCCATCGCGAGGGCTATAGGCCCGCCTCTGAACCATTTTGCGATGCTGCGGGTGACGGCCGTGCCGGCAATTTCACTGCCAAGGCCAAAGAGCATAACGCCGACATAAGCCGCAGTGAGCGAGCCTTCGCCGCCGTGAAGCAGCGACGCCGTCACGATCCCGGCCCCGAGAACCATCATTCCGACGAACAGCGAGCCGCTGACGCGGACACCCCACTTGTCAAGGAGGATTCCGCCTATGACGAGCCCTCCGAAGACGCACAGGACGCTATAGCCGCTGGCGTACAGCCCGTAGCCCGCAGCATCCCATCCCAGCATTGTCAAAGAAGCATCTTCAAACAGGTAGGAGATGCTTGAGAACATATCGTCGAAGTAGTACGATGCGAACATCGGCACTACAAGACAGGCAAGCGCGGCCCACTTGAGCCACGCCGCCTTTGAATTGCCACGAGAAGCCATTACTTTTCCGAGCATTCGTCCTTGGAAAGTTCCTCTGCGAGGGTCTCAGCGTCCACCAGAGGAGCCTCAGCTACGGCAGCCACCTCGTCTTCCTTGATGTTGGGAAGTTCGAGCCCATATCCCTTCTTCCGGTCTTCGACCTTCAGAAGGAGGCTGAAAAGAAACGCGATTACGCCGAAGCTCGCGAAAATGATCATAGGCACGGTATAGCCGCCGGTAGCCTTGTTGACCGCGCCGATAAGGAGCGGAACGCCCCAGAGGCCGATGTTCTGGACCCAGAAGATAAGGCAATATGCGGAACCGAGGATTTTCTCATCGATAATCTTGGGAACCGAGGGCCAGAGGGCAGCGGGAACGAGCGAGAAGCTCACTCCGAGCACCAGAATCAGCACCACGGCAAGCCAGGATGCCTTATAGACGGGGAGGACAAAGGCGAAGCTGAGGTGACATACCACCATTATCAGGGCACCGACCATAAGCATCGTCGCCCCCTTGCCTTTCTTGTCCAGGAACAGGCCCAGGAAGGGAGTCAGGACCATTGCAAGGATAGGGAACACGCTGAAAAGGCGGGCGGCCAGTGCGGCCTCAACCTGGAGGGTCTCCTCAAGGAAGTTGGTTGCGTATTTCTGGAACGGGAAGATTGCGGAATAGTAAAGCACGCAAAGGATAGCGACAATCCAGAACATCTTCGAGGAAAATATCTTCCCGAGATCCTTGATCTGGAATTCGTCAGCCTTGGAGGTGTCCTTCTCGCCTATTTCCTCAAGCTGCCTGTCAAACTTCCGGTCCATAAAAGTAAATACCGTGAAGGAGATAAGGCCGATAAGAAGAAGGAGCGTACCGAAAAGGACCGGGGAGCCCACAGCATCCGGGAACGCCTTCGAAATGGCCGGGGAAATCCACATCGCAGCGAAAACGCCAAGACGGCCGATGCTCATTTCAACGCCCATCGCCATCGCCATCTCCTTGCCCTTGAACCATTTTGCGATAGCCTTGGATACGGTTGTCCCGGCCATCTCACAGCCGCAGCCGAATATCATAAATCCGAGGGTTGCGAGTTTCGCGCTGCCGGGGAATGACGTCCACCAGGAATTCAGCCAGTCACAGGCAGCGGTAGCCTGGAACCAGTCGCTGACACCTATCCATTTGATGCACGCGCCGACAACCATAAGCGAGGCGGAGAGGATTCCGGTGAACCTCACTCCCATCTTGTCCAGGATGATACCCGCAAAGATCAGGAAGAAGAAGAACACGTTGAGGAAATACTCGCCTCCGGCATATGTTCCGAACGTTGCACTGTCCCATCCGCGTTCCGCCTCAAGGAGGGATTTCAGGGGCGAAAGTATGTCTGCGAACAGGTAAGCGAAGAACATCATCATCGCAATCAGCACGAGAGC
>CALCEJ010000025.1 GCA_937900465.1 uncultured Bacteroidales bacterium
GTTTTGCGCTCACTGAAACGGTGGTTGAAATGTCGATGCCGCGAATATTTTTTGCGCCCGAAACAAAAAAACTGCCCGCGTCGTTGGCGTATTGTGTACCCGTCGCGCCGATTCCAAGAGCCAGCGTTGCGTCAGGACGCGCGTTTATTTTTGCAATGCGTATTTTTTTCTCGGCGGCTTCCATGCTTTTTTTGAGCGCAATCAAATCGCTGCGTTTTTCTACGATTTTTGCGGTAAAGCCGGGCGACGGCTCCGCAAGGGAGCAGGCTGCTTCCTGCCAGAAGGTGCTTGGCGGAGATGCGAACATCTGCTACGAGTATGCGACGAAGCGTTATCGCTCGAACTGCATCAACTGGGGCATCGTCCCTTTCACAATGGACCCGGATAAAGCTTTCGACTACGAGGTAGGCGACTATGTATATATCCCCGGAATCCGCGAGGCAATACTCGGCGGAGCGGAGGAAACAGACGCCATTGTACTCCGTGCTAAAGACGGCTCCAAACACCCTCTGCACCTTTATTTCCGTAACCTTACCGCCGCAGAGAGGGAGATCCTCGCCGACGGATGTCTTATGAATTATTACAAAAACCAAAAGTAGATTTACCGGCTTTGCCCGAAATGAAGACTATGAAAAAGATCAAGATGACTACGCCGCTTGTCGAGATGGACGGCGACGAAATGACAAGGATCCTGTGGAAGATGATAAAGGATGAACTCATCCTTCCCTTCGTGGACCTTAAGACAGAATACTACGACCTTGGACTGCCTAACCGCGACAAGACATCGGACCAGGTGACCATCGACAGTGCCAACGCCACAAAGCGCCTCGGCGTTGCCGTAAAGTGTGCGACAATCACTCCTAATGTCCAGAGGATGAGCGAGTACAACCTCCATCAGATGTGGAAGAGCCCTAACGGAACCATCCGTGCTATGCTGGACGGAACCGTATTCCGCACCCCTATTACCATCCCCTCGATCCATCCCGCGGTCAAGTTCTGGAAAAAGCCCATCACGATTGCCCGTCACGCCTATGGCGACGTTTACCGTGACGTAGAAATCCAGACCCACGAGCCCGGTGTCGCAAAGCTCGTTTTCGAAGGAGCTTCCGGAGAGAGAATCGAAGAGATTATCCACGAGTTTTCCGGTCCCGGCGTCATCGAGGGTATGCACAATACGGACCAGTCCATCCGCAGTTTCGCCCACAGCTGCTTCAAATACGCCCTTGACGTCAAGCAGACGCTCTGGTTCGCGACAAAGGACACCATCTCCAAGAAATATGACGGCCGCTTCAAGGCTATCTTCGAAGAAGTGTTCCAGGAGTACAAGGAAGCCTTCGATGCTGCGGGAATCGAGTATTTCTACACCCTTATCGACGACGCAGTCGCCCGCGTGATGCGTTCTGAAGGCGGCTTTATATGGGCCTGCAAGAACTACGACGGCGACGTTATGTCGGATATGGTGTCCACGGCGTTCGGCTCTCTCGCAATGATGACATCCGTTCTCGTAAGCCCTGACGGCAAGTATGAGTACGAAGCGGCCCATGGTACCGTAACCCGTCACTACTACAAGTACCTCAAGGGTGAAGAGACATCGACTAACCCTATGGCAACGATCTTCGCCTGGAGCGGGGCATTCCGCAAGAGGGGAGAGATTGACAACCTCCCGGAGCTCGTGAACTATGCAAATCAGCTTGAGCAGGCCTGCTTCGACACCCTTAACGAAGGTCTCGAGACCAAGGACCTCGTGAGCCTTTCCGAAGGCGTCGCTCCCAAGGGCCTCACCTCTCTGGAGTTCCTCCGCGAGATCCGCGCAAGGCTCGGCAAGAGGCTCGGGGCGTAGATTCAAAACTCCCTGTCGCAGGTGGTGCCGTGAAAAGCACCACCTGCTACGTTTTTGCCTGTTTTCGTCGCAGGTGGTGTCTCCCGGAGCACCACCTGCGACGTTTGGGGATTGAAAACCCTTGTATGTGGACGGTTTTCGGGGTACACTGGAGCCTGAGGGCCCATAGGCTTAGCCAAGTGGATAGAAGACTGAAGCGGAGGAATACTTTCCCTTCCAGCCGGTGTCCATATCCTCACGCACAGCCCTTGCGGTATACAGGGTGAAATAGTTCTCCCAGCTACGGTCGTAAAGCCGCCTGAAATCAGCCTCTGAGAGACCATTACGGAGAATCGCGAAAATGGTGTATACGGCTATTGTGTACGCCGTTGCGCGTTCCATCTCGTCTGCTGGTTTGGGACCAGCGACAACGTACTGGAGGCGGGACAGCTGGGCATAAGCCGTATCTGCTATTGCATCGCAGAGGGACGCCTCATCCACAGACGCGCCTCCATAAAGGGCGGAATTGTAGCGGCCACCCTTGAACTTCCCCTCAGAAACTTCTTTTTCGACGGGAACTTTGATGTCAGGAAGCTGTGTGGGGAAAAGGGGCTGGGCGACGGACTTGTCAAGCAGCATCCGGATAGCCAGCGGACGGAAATTGCGATACGACCCTCCGGCGGCCTCGTCTTCGGCGAGCACCGTCCTGAGTTTTCCAAGGAGAGAGTCGTAGGTCATCTTTTCTGTGGTTTGAGTACGCAAAAATAGTATTTTTCCGTATTTTTGCAAAAACCCATACAGGAGTTATGAAGATAGTATTCCTTGATGCCCTTACGATGGGCGATGTTTCCCTCGATTGTATTGCAGCCCTCGGTGAGCTCACCTGCTACCCTTCTTCCACTCCGGAAGATGCGCGGGAGCGCGTCGCTGAAGCGGATGTGGTCCTTGTGAACAAGGTAATCGTGGACAAGGCTTTCCTTGATGCGGCCCCTAAGCTGAGGCTTATCTGCGAGGCCGGTACGGGGATTAACAATATAGATGTGGAACTGTGCAAGGAGCGTGGAGTCATCGTCCGTAACGTCGCCGGTTACTCTACTGATTCCGTTGCCCAGATTGCCTGGATGCATATCCTGAACCTTGCCGGAAGGGCTTTCCACTACGATGATTATATCCGTAGCGGCAAGTACAGCGCCGGCTCGGTCCATATCGATCCGGAACATCCTTTTACAGAACTCGCCGGGAAAACCCTCGGAATAATCGGGATGGGGGCAATCGGGCAGAAGGTATCAGCTATCGGGACAGCCTTCGGAATGAAGGTCATCTATTATTCGACCTCGGGTACGTCTCACTGTAAGGGTTATCCTTCCGTCCCGCTCGAAACCCTCCTCAGGGAGTCTGACGTTGTCAGCATCCACTGCCCGATGAACCCCTCCACTGCCGGACTCATAGACCTTCCAAAGATGCGTCTTATGAAGCCTACGGCATATCTTGTAAATGTTTCCCGCGGCGGAATCGCAGTGGAGAAGGACCTCGTGGAGGCTGTGGATGAGGGTGTGATAGCGGGAATCGGAATCGACGTATATGAGAAGGAGCCCCTTCGGGAAGATCATCCTTACCTTCATTCGAAGCATCCGGAAAGGATTCTGTTGACGCCGCATATCGCCTGGTACAGCCGCGAGGCAAGGGCGAGGCTTGCATACGAGATGGCAGAGAATATAAAAAAAGGGTGGTAATGAGAGACAGGAAACTGCTTGTGACTGAGATGGGCCGCGTCTCCAAGGAAGAATACCGGAATCTTCCGGATAGCGGAGTCGTCGTCGTCCTTGATAATATCCGCAGTGCCCATAATGTCGGATCCGCTTTCCGCAGCTCCGACGCCTTCGGCGTGGACAAGGTCTGTGTCTGCGGAATCAGCGCAGTCCCGCCATCGGCAGAAATCCACAAGACCGCCATCGGAGCGGAAGAAGCTGTGCCCTGGGAGTATTTCGGGAAAACTCTCGATGCTCTGAAAAGGCTCCGTGAGGAGGGTTATACTCTTGTCGCCGTGGAACAGACGGTACATTCCATAAAGCTCGGGGACTTTCGCCCTGAGGCAGGGAAAAAGTATGCCCTTGTATTCGGGAATGAGGTCTCAGGAGTTGACCAGGAGGCCGTCGATTTCTGCGATTTTTCCCTTGAAATACCCCAGAAGGGCTCGAAGCACTCCCTTAATGTTGCAGTGAGTGTCGGAGTTGTACTCTGGGCTGTAACTTCCGGTGTGTAACAAATCCGTGGACCTTGCTTATGTCCACGGATTTGACTATATTTGACACTGCTAAAAAAGACCACAGTAAATGGCACGAATAATCGAATGTGTCCCCAATTTCTCCGAGGGGAGAAGCAGGGAAGTAATTGACAGCATTGTAAAATCCATAGAAGCTTCAGGAGGCGTGAAGGTCCTCGACGTGGACCCCGGTGAGGCAACGAACCGTACGGTCGTAACCTTCGTCGGAGATCCGGAGAGCGTCGTTGAGGCCGCTTTCCAGGGGGCAAGGGCTGCGAAGGAACTCATCGATATGAGGACCCATCACGGGGCCCATCCCCGCAGCGGAGCCCTCGACGTCCTCCCGCTCGTCCCGGTATCCGAAGTCACTCTGGAGGAATGTGCGGAAATGGCCCGCGCCCTTGCAAAACGCCTCTACGAAGAGCTTGGAATCCCTTGCTACTGCTATGAGGCAGCAGCTTTCACCCCCGGGAGGAGGAATCTTGCCGTATGCAGGGAAGGGGAGTACGAGGCTCTCGAGGAAAAGTTCAAAGATCCGGCAAAGCGTCCGGACTTTGGCGGAGAGTATGATGAGACCGTCGCAAAATGCGGGGCGACGAACGTGGGCGCCCGCAATTTCCTCATTGCCGTAAACTACAATCTCAACACGACGTCGACCCGCCGCGCGATGGCGGTCGCCTTCGACGTACGTGAGAAGGGCCGGAAGGCCCGCGAGGGAGGCTCTCTTACGGGAAAGCTCCTCAAGGATGAAAACGGGAAGCAGATATGGATTCCCGGCACCCTTAAGGGCTGCAAAGCAATTGGCTGGTATATCGACGAATACGGGATAGCGCAGGTCTCGATGAACATCACTGACATCGAAGCCGTTCCGCTCCACGTTGCATACGAGGAAGTCTGCCGCGCGGCAGCCGCACGCGGGCTGAAGGTAACCGGAGCCGAGATCGTGGGCCTTATCCCGAAAAAGGTGCTTCTCGATGCGGGAAAGTTCTACCTTGCGAGGCAGCAGCGCTCCCTCGGGATCGGCGAGGAGGAAATCGTGAAGATTGCCGTAAAGTCTATGTCCCTTGATGACCTCAAACCCTTCAACCCTTCGGAAAAGGTCATAGAATACCTTCTTGAAGATGAGGAGACCCTTTCCCGGAAGGAGAGGCTCGTCAGGATGAGCGTCAAACAGTTTGCTGCGGAGACGGCATCGGAATCCGCAGCCCCCGGCGGCGGATCCGTATCGGCAGCGATGGCAGCTTTCGGCGCCGCTCTCGCGACGATGGTCGCAAATCTCTCCGCCCACAAGAGGGGATGGGATGACCGCTGGGAACTGTTCTCGGATGTCGCCGTGAAGGGGCAGGCCGTGATGAAAGAACTCATCGGCCTCGTGGACGAGGATACGGCTGCCTTCAACCGCATAATGGACGTGTTCTCAATGCCGAAGGGCACTCCGGAGGAGAAGGCGGCAAGGGCCGCAGCCCTCGAGGAGGCGACTCTCTATGCGGCATCGGTTCCCCTCCGTACTATGGAATGTGCCCTGAAGGCGCTTCCCCTTGCGCTTGATATGGCCCGTCGGGGTAATCCTGCATCGGCTTCCGACGCAGGCGTCGCCGCCCTTGCCGCCGTCGCGGGAATCAAGGGAGCATACCTTAATGTCCGTATCAACGCCGCCGGCCTTGAAGACAAGACGCCGGCCCAGCCGCTTCTGGAGCGTGCTGATGCTATTGTAAAGGAGGCTGAGGCTCTCGAGAAGGAAGTAATTGACGAGGTAAACAACATTATCGCAATATGAAGAGTTTCCACAAGGAAATCCTCGAAGGAATCCCGTCCCTGATTCCTGAGGCAAAACCCTATGACAAGGATGTGAACCACGCCCCGAGGCGAAAGGACATCCTTTCCCGCGAAGAGAAGGAACTGGCCCTGAAAAACGCCCTCAGGTACTTTCCCGAGGAGCAGCACGCCTTCCTCGCAAAGGAGTTCGCAGGAGAGCTCAAGGCCTACGGCCGTATCTATATGTATCGTTACAGGCCTTCGTACAAGATGTACGCAAGGCCCATCTGGGAGTATCCCGCAAAGAGTGTCCAGGCTGCGGCTATTATGGCAATGATCCAGAACAACCTGGACCCCAGAGTCGCCCAGCATCCGCACGAGCTGATTATCTACGGCGGCAATGGCGCAATCTTCCAGAACTGGGCCCAGTACCGCCTTGTGATGAAGTACCTGAGCGAGATGACCGATGAGCAGACGCTGGTTATGTACTCCGGTCATCCTCTTGGACTTTTCCCTTCCCACAAGGATGCGCCCCGCGTCGTCGTCACCAACGGTATGGTCATCCCGAATTACTCCAAGCCGGACCATTGGGAGAAATTCAACGCCCTGGGCGTGTCCCAGTACGGTCAGATGACGGCCGGTTCATATATGTACATAGGTCCCCAGGGAATTGTCCACGGAACTACGATTACGGTGATGAACGCTGCGAGGAAGCAGCTTCGCGCGAAGGGACTTGACGGGGATGACCGTGGAGGTCTCCTGTTCGTTTCCGCGGGACTGGGTGGTATGTCGGGCGCGCAGCCCAAGGCGGGAAACATCGCCGGAGTGGTCAGTGTCATCGCGGAAATCAACCCCCTCGCCGCAGGAAAGAGGTTTGAGCAGGGATGGGTGGACGAGCAGTATGACTCCCTGGATGAGCTTATCCCGCGTATCCGGAAGGCGGTGGCCGCAAAGGAAGTGGTCTCGATTGCATATGTTGGGAATGTCGTGGACCTCTGGGAAAGGCTTGCGGATGAAGGTGTCCACGTGGACCTTGGTTCTGACCAGACTTCGCTCCATAATCCCTGGGCCGGAGGGTATTATCCTGTCGGATACTCCCTCGAGGAATCCAAGCGTATGATGGCAGAGGAGCCGGAGCGTTTCAAGGAGGCGGTGAAGGCGTCGCTACGGCGTCACGTCGCGGCGGTCAACCGTCTTGCGGAAAGGGGAATGTACTTCTTCGATTACGGAAACGCTTTCCTTCTTGAGAGTTCCCGTGCCGGTGCGGACGTTCTTCGCGCGGACGGACGGTTCCGCTATCCTTCATATGTGCAGGATATAATGGGCCCGATGTATTTCGATTACGGCTTCGGGCCTTTCAGATGGGTATGTATGAGCGAGGATCCGGAAGACCTCGCAAAGTCCGACAGGATTGCTGTAGAGGTCCTTTCCCGCATTGCGGAGTCTTCTCCCGAGGATATAGCGCCCCAGATGAGGGATAATATCCATTGGATTGAGGAAGCCGGCAGAAATCACCTTGTGGTAGGGTCTGAGGCCCGGATACTCTACGCAGACTGCGAGGGCAGGACAAAGATCGCCCTCGCATTCAACGACGCTATCCGGCGTGGGGAGATTACCGCTCCTATAGTTCTCGGCCGTGACCATCACGATGTTTCCGGAACGGATTCACCCTTCCGCGAGACTTCCAATATCTACGACGGTTCGCAGTTCACCGCAGACATGGCCGTCCAGAACGTTATCGGCGATGCTTTCCGTGGCGCGACGTGGGTGTCGATCCACAACGGCGGCGGTGTTGGCTGGGGCGAGGTTATAAACGGCGGTTTCGGTATGGTCATAGATGGCAGCGAAGCCGCGGACAGGAGAATCAGGAGTATGCTCTTCTGGGACGTCAACAACGGAATCACCCGGCGTAGCTGGGCACGTAACGAAGGGTCCATGGAAGCAATCCGAAGGGAGATGGAAAGGACGCCTGAGCTCCGCGTAACCCTCCCTAACCTCGCAAGCGACGATCTCGTAAAACAAACCCTAAACGAAGAAGGTCTATGATCCATTATATTTCCAGTGAAAGGCTTACCCTTGAAAAACTGAAGGAAATAATCGACAGCCACGCGACCCTTGCCCTTTCCGACGAGAGCCGTGCCGCCGTCCTTAAATGCCGTGCTTACCTCGACAGCAAGATGGAGGATATCGACAGGCCCATCTACGGCATCACAACCGGTTTCGGTTCACTCTATAACGTGACAATCCCTAAGGATGAACTTTCCGCCCTGCAGCACAACCTCGTGATGTCCCACGCCTGCGGGACCGGGGAGAAAGTACGTCCGGAGATAGTCAAGATAATGCTCTTCCTGAAGGCCCAGAGCCTCTCTTACGGGCACTCCGGCGTCCAGCTGGAGACTCTCCAGAGGCTTATCGATATGTTCAATTCGGACATTCTTCCCATTGTGTATCAGCAGGGCTCCCTCGGAGCCTCGGGCGATCTTGCCCCGCTTGCCCATATGAGCCTTCCCCTGATAGGCCTTGGCGAGGTCCTTTACAAGGGTGAGGTCCGGCCTTCTGCGGAAGTATGGGCTGAAAAAGGCTGGAAGCCCATCACGCTCCAGTCCAAGGAAGGCCTGGCCCTTCTGAACGGAACACAGTTTATGAGCGCCCACGCGGTGTGGTCGCTGCTGAAGGCGATCCGCCTGTCGAAATGGGCTGATGTAATTGGCGCCATGTCGCTCGAGGCTTTCGACGGCAGAATCGAGCCGTTCCTTCCGCTCACTCACAGAATCCGTCCCCACAGGGGCCAGATAATGACAGGGGAGCGCTTTATGCAGCTTCTTGATGGCAGTGAACTTATCCGTCGCCCCAAGGAACACGTCCAGGATCCCTACAGCTTCCGCTGCATCCCTCAGGTCCACGGTGCGGTTAAGGACAACATCCTTTATGTCAAGTCCGTCATCGAAAATGAGATTAATTCAGCTACGGATAACCCCAACGTCTTCCCTGACGAGGATATGGTCATTTCCGCCGGAAACTTCCACGGTGAGCCCATCGCCATCCCTATGGACTCCCTTGCAATCGCCCTGTCGGAGCTGTCCAGCATCTCTGAAAGGCGTATTTACCGCCTCATCCACGGTCTCCGCGGGCTTCCTAAATATCTGGCCCCGAATCCCGGAGTCAACAGCGGATTTATGATTCCCCAGTACTCGGCAGCGTCTATCGTGAGCCAGAACAAGGGCCTCTGCTGGCCGGCTTCCTGCGATTCGATTCCTTCTTCTCAGGGTCAGGAGGATCACGTTTCGATGGGCGCAAATGCTGCCACAAAACTTGTCCGGGTTGCTGACAATGTGGAAACCGTGCTTGCAATCGAGCTTTTCAATGCGGCCCAGGCCCTTGAATTCCGTCGTCCCGCCCGGTCATCTGAGCCCATCGAGAAGGTATTCGCTGACTACCGGAAGTCCGTCCCTTTCATTGAGAACGACACTTATATGCATCCTCTGATTGAGCGCTCTGTCAAATTTCTCCGCACCGAAGAGCTGCCCCTATGAGAACCGTTATCGTCAACATAGGTGAGCTCGCGGGGGTTGTTCCGGAGGGTGTCCTTCGGAAAACTGGCGCAGGGATGGGGGAGACGGGAATCCTCCACGACGCGTGGATATCCTTCTCTGACGGAATCATTGAGGATTTCGCTCCTATGTCCACCCCGCACCCTTCGGGTGAGACTGTAGATGCTGAAGGCGGACTTGTTATCCCCGCCTTTTGTGACAGCCATACTCATCTTGTCTATGCCGGAAGCCGGGACGGGGAGTTCCTCGACAAGCTCTCGGGGCTTTCCTATGAGGAAATCGCCGCCCGGGGCGGCGGAATTCTCAATTCTTCCGATATCCTTCACAGGTGTTCCGAGGATGATCTTTTCGCCGCTTCGCTCCCTCGCGTACGCGAAATAATGGACAAGGGAACCGGCGCGGTTGAGATCAAGAGCGGATATGGGCTCAATCCTCAGGATGAGCTTAAGATGCTCCGGGTAATCCGCCGCATCCGCGAGGCCGTTCCAATCACGGTCAAGTCCACTTTTCTCGGAGCCCACGCTGTTGGCCGCGGGTACTCTCACGAGGAGTATGTCCGCACTGTAGTCGAAATGATGCCGCGTGCGGCGGAACTGGCGGATTATGTGGATGTGTTCTGCGACAAGGGCTTCTTTACGGTTGAGGACACGGCGGCTATCCTTGAGGCTGGGGCGCGGTGTGGGCTCCGTCCGAAGATTCACGCTAATGAGCTGGATGTCAGCGGGGGAGTCCAGGTCGGTGTCCATTACGGGGCTCTTTCAGTGGACCATCTCGAGAGGACGACTGAAGCGGAGATAGAGGCCCTTCGGGATTCCGGGACTATGCCCACGATGCTTCCGGGATCGTCTTTCTTCCTGGGCATTCCTTATGCCAATGCCAAGGGTTTCATCCGGGCCGGGCTCGGTGTCGCTCTCGCTTCGGACTACAATCCGGGATCGTCTCCTTCGGGGGATATGCGTTTTGTGATGGCACTCGGTTGCATTAAAATGCGTCTCACTCCGATTGAGGCACTGTGTGCAGTGACTTTGAATTCGGCTTATGCGATGGGGGTAAGCGACTCCATGGGCTCCATCACCCGCGGTAAACGCGCATCCCTGATTCTTTCTGACCCCGGCTGGACTCTTACAAAACTCCCTTACCTCTACCAGACCCCCTTCATCCGCAGCGTCTGGCACTGATCCATCGCCTGTCGCCGGCGGCGACCCCTGCTGCGCGGTGAAATTATTTTTCCGGCACCGGCCGGAAAAACCAATTTCCCCGCTTCGCACTTCCTTCGTCACCCTACGCTCTGTCGCCGGCGGCGACCCCTACTGCGCGGTGACAAAGAAATGATAAAATTCTGCAAAAAAATTTGCAGAATAAAAAAATGTCATTACCTTTGCGGTGTACTAATGAACTAATACACTACGTAACAATAAGTTCAAATAATAGGTAATATGATTAAAATCAACGATTTAAGCTTCAAGTACGGAGCGATTCCGGTCCTGAGGAACATTTCGATGGAGCTCACGGAAGGGAAGATTTACGGACTTCTCGGGGAGAACGGAGTAGGGAAGACAACGCTTCTGACTCTTCTTGCCGGTCTTAAGAAACCCCAGAACGGATCGATTGAGGTTGACGGAATGGTACCTTCGAAGAGGGAGCCTTCGCTTCTTGGGAAACAGTTCTATCTTCCGGATGAGGTGGCGCCGATGAATTCGAAGGCGAAGAGCTTTGCGGAGGAGACCGGTAAGCTTTGGCCGGATTTCTCACTTGAAAAGTTTCTCGAGATTCTCCAAGTGTTCGAGGTCGATCCTGAGCAGAAGATGACAAAGATGTCTTCCGGTCAGCTGAAAAAGACCTGGATCAGCTTTGCCCTCGCCTGCAATGCCGCGCTGTATTATCTCGATGAGCCAACCAACGGACTGGATATTCCTTCAAAGGCCCAGTTCCGCAAGGCTGTCACAAAGTATACCGGTGAGGAGTCCGTCATTGTGATTTCAACTCATCAGGTCCGTGACCTTGAGAATATTATCGATCCTATCATTATCCTGGACCGTCAGGACGTCCTTCTCAACGCTTCCATCGAGGAGATAACGGAGAAGCTCTACTTCGATTACGGCACGGAAATCCACCCCGGTTCCTATTATATGGAACAGACGGCGGGGGGTGCCATTCAGGTTTACCGGAACACCACCGGAGAGGAGTCCAAGGTTAATATCGAGGCTCTTTTCAACGCCGTTCACGCCCATAAGGACGAAATCAAAAACCTATTCAAATAGAGGAGGCTACTGATATGAAAAACGAAGTATTTAGCTGGAACAGGTTCTGGAATTATTTCAAATTTGATTTCTCCAGAATGTGGAGGACTCATACGAAGGCTGCCATTTTCATCGGGTTCTCCGGTGTGATATTCTATCTGATCTATGGGCTCATATCGATGGTGGCCGTGTTCTCGTGGTCAAGTCCCCACATCGCAATCAGGATGATGGTTATGATGATGGCTTTCCTCGCCCTTGTGTTTTATCAGACAAGGACGTATGGCTACCTGACGGAGAAGAAGGCCGGAACGGCCTGGCTTATGATCCCGGCATCGATAACAGAGAAGTTCGTTTCGATGATGATTATGAGCCTTATCGTCATCCCGGCGGCATTCTTTGCCGTATTCCTTGCATCCGACGCTCTCCTTACCCTTATAGATCCGACGATGACTGATTCTATCTTCGGCGGTACGGGAGCGCTGCTTAGCGAGGCAGGGAGTGAGATTGGTCTTGAGAACGGGAAGGTCGTCCTTGCTGAAGACGGGATGGAGTTTACCTTCTCCCTTGCACCTCTTATATATGGGACGGTTATGCAGTACATCAACAACATCCTTCTTTTCGTCCTCTGTGGAATCTGCTTCAAAAAGTTCAAGGTCGCAGGCGGAATTGGAATCATCTTCGCCTTATCGATAATTTCAACCATCGCGGCCGCGCTCTTCATCCCTTCGTTCGAGAGCTGGGCTATGGAGGTCGATGCTCTCTCAAGTACAGAGCAGATAGGTAAAGTTACGGACTTCGTCAACGGAGCCTTTACGTGGTGCAACATCGCCTCAACGCTCGTGGCCGCTGGGCTTGGAGCAGGAATCTGGTACAGGTTACGCACTATTTCCCATTAAAACGCGACTGACTATGGTTTTCAATCAGGATAAACCCATTTATCTCCAGATTGTCGATGTAGTCTCGGAGAGAATCCTAAGGGGTGAGCTTGGAGAAGAGGACAGACTCCCTTCCGTAAGGGAGTACGGCGCAGAGATCGGTGTAAATCCGAACACGATGATGCGCTCCTATGAAAAGCTCACGGCCGATGGAATCATATACAACAAGCGCGGAATAGGCTACTTCGTATGCCCGGAGGCCCGCGACAAAGTTCTTGCCCTCCAGAGGAAGGATTTCCTCGAGAAGGATGTGCCTGAAATCCTCAGAAGGATGGACCTTCTGGGACTGGATACCACAATTTTTGAAAAGTAAACCATATGAAAAATGAAAAAGATAATGCTTGCGGCAGCTGCCGCCATCGCTGTGTTCTCCCTCTCTTCCTGCAAGATGGTCACCATCAGGATTACCGACCCTGACATGTTCAATAATTATGACATAACGGAGCGGTCAGAAGACCTTAGCGGATTCGATAGAATCGCCTCCTACGGTGCCTACGACGTGGTATTTACACAAGCGGACGCTTACGCCGTCCGTATCGAGGCCGATGAGAAAACCCTCGGTATTCTCGACGTGTATGTCAGCGGTGACCAGCTCGTCCTGAGGACAAAGGACAACAAACGCATTACGCGGGACGTAAAGGTCTTTGTGGAGGCCCCCGTTCTCCGTGGCCTTACAGTTAACGGCGCCTCGGAGTTCGACGCTGACAGGATTACGACAGAGGGCGACTTCGATATGAGAGTCAACGGTGCCGGCGATATCGACATAAAGAATCTCTCCTGCAAGGTTTTCTCTCTCGATGTAAACGGCGCAGCAGATGTCGAGCTTGGCGCTCTTCAGTGCGAGAATGTTACGGTTGGAGTCAATGGTGCCGGAGATGTAGACCTTGAAGGGCTCGCAGTCAAGGGAGATGTGTCCATCCGTGTTGCAGGCGCAGCTGACTTAAAACTCGCGGGAAAGGCCGGCTCTGTTAGTTATGACCTCGCCGGAGCGGCCAGCGTGAATGCCAAGGACCTTGACGCTCCGGTAGTATCGAAGCGTACCGCCGGAATGGCCTCGGTTAAAGACTGAGCTTCCAGTCGGTGGGCGTAAGCCCGGATATTTTCCTGAATTGGCGGGAGAAGTTGGAACGGTCAGAGAATCCGACTCTCTCGCCAATCACGGATATGGGTGTCAAGGGTTCCTCCTTCATTATTTCCATGGCATCCATTATGCGGCGACGGGTCCTCCAGGACCTGAAGTCGCATTGTTTTATTTCCCTGAAGTATATGTTCAGGGTGGCCTTGTCCGTCCCGATGCTTTCTGCAGCCTCTTCTATGTTCCGGTGCGGAATACGGTAGCACTTCCTTTCAACCCAGTCCTGGAATGCCGTGTCAAGACTTTCCATCGACAACCTTAGTCTCTCTGGTGAAGCACCCTTCCGGCCGTAAGTGACTTTTTTTTCCTCCCGGAGAAAGAATTGACGTATCCGGATGATTAATGTTTTTCTTTTCCTAGCCATATCTTCTGTTTTTTTATGCAATTATAAGAAGAATAGCCGTTTGGAAAAACCGGCAAAATTACCACACTTTTCGGGCGCAACATATTGAAACCGAGACGGTTATGAAAATTAACCGCAAATCGCACCCTTGTAACTTGCTGTCTGTCATCGGGAAAGCCGTTAAATGTTTATGGAAAAAAAATTGCTAAATTTGTACGATTAACCAAAGACAACGATGTTTGAGAATCTTTCGGAGCGGCTGGAACGCTCATTCAAAATACTGAAGGGAGAAGGAAAAATCACCGAGATCAACGTCGCAGAGACGATGAAGGATATCCGTAAGGCCCTTCTTGATGCTGATGTCAGTTACAAGGTGGCCAAGGATTTCTGCAATACGGTGAAGGAAAAGGCGTTGGGAGCGAACGTCCTCACGGCAGTGAAGCCCCAGCAGCTGATGGTCAAGATAATGAGGGATGAACTCGCGGCCTTTATGGGCTCTGAGGCATCTGACATCAATATAAAGGGCAATCCGGCCGTTGTGCTGGTCGCCGGTCTGAACGGTTCCGGTAAGACGACTTTCTCCGGAAAGCTTGCCCTTCATATCAAGTCCAAACGAGGGATCAAGGTCCTTCTTGCCGCTTGCGACACTTTCCGTCCAGCAGCTACTGAGCAGCTGAGGGTGCTTGGCGGGAGCGTCGGGCCACGACTGGGGCGAAGGCGATGTGACGAAGCAGCCCACTTATACGGAAGAAGGGGAGAAAGACCCTGTCAAAATAGCCCAGGGCGCTATTTCCAAGGCCCGCAGCGAAGGCTATTCCGTTGTAATCATAGATACTGCCGGCCGCCTTGCCGTGGACCAGGAGCTGATGGATGAGATTTCCGCCCTCCACAGTGCCGTCAGGCCTACGGAGACCCTCTTTGTCGTAGATGCGATGACCGGTCAGGATGCGGTTGAAACGGCGAAAGCCTTTAACGACAGGCTGGATTTCGACGGCGTTGTCCTTACTAAAATGGACGGCGATACCCGCGGCGGTGCGGCCCTTTCTATCAAGGCAGTCGTCGGAAAGCCCATCAAGTTTGTCTCCACCGGTGAAAAAATGGAGGCCCTCGACATCTTCCATCCTGACAGGACAGCAGACAGAATCCTTGGTATGGGCGATGTCGTTTCCCTCGTAGAGAAGGCCCAGGCCCAATTCGACGAGAAGGAAGCCCGCGCCCTCAGGAAGAAAATGGCGAAGGACCAGTTCACCCTCTGGGATTTCTATGAGCAAATCCAGCAGGTCAAGAAGATGGGAGATATCAAGGATCTTGCAGGGATGATTCCCGGAGTGGGGAAGGCCCTGAAGGATGTTGACATTGACAACGAGAAGGCCTTCAAGTCAACGGAAGCCATAATCCTTTCGATGACCCCCGAGGAGAGAGAGCATCCGGAGATAATCAACGGCAGCCGTCGTCAGAGGATTGCGGCCGGTTCCGGAACCTCAGTTCCGGATGTCAACCGTCTTCTCAAACAGTTTGAAGGAACCCGCAAGATGATGAGGGGAGCCGCTTCCGGAGATCTTCTCAAGCGGGCCCGCGCGATGGGTATGGGCGGCGGTTTTCCCCGTTAACAGACAGATATGAATTACAGGTCCATCATAGCTGCCGCGGCGGCCGTTATTTCCGTTTTATCCTGCTCCAGGACACTCCGTGACGGAGATTATACCCTGACAGTCCTGTCGACAAATGATGTCCACGGCACCTGGTTCGACTCCAGCTATGTCAACGACACTCAGCGCCAGTCCCTGTTCGCGATTAACTACTACATCGACAGCGTCCGTACGGCGGACGGCTTCGATAACGTGCTTCTCGTGGACGCGGGAGACTGTCTCCAGGGCGACAATGCCGCTTATTATTACAATTATGTCGATACCGCATCGGCCCATCTGTTTCCGCGTCTTCTCGAATATATGCGCTATGATGCGGTCGCCGTTGGCAATCACGACGTTGAGACTGGGCATCCGGTCTATGACAGGGTTGCCGCGGACCTTCGCCGCGCCGGGGCGGATTTTCTCGGTGGAAACGCAGTAAGGACGGACAACGGGAAACCTTATTTCCCTCTTTACAAGACTGTCCGGAAGGCCGGACTGAAGATTGCCATTCTGGGCTATACAAATGCGAATATACGCGCCTGGATATCGGAGGACCTTTTTTCCGGAATGGACTTTGTCCCTATAGCAGACATTATCCAGAGGGATGTGGACTTCGTAAGGAAGAAGGAGCGTCCTGACGTTGTTGTCGCCACAATGCACTCCGCCTGCGGGCTGGGTGACGGAACAATACTCGAGGCTGAGGCTCTGGATGCGCTGAACAGCGTCCGCGGTGTGGATTTCCTCGTTTGCGGCCACGACCACAGGCCTTATGTCGAAACCCGTGATACCTGCGCTCTTCTAAATTCCGGAAGTCACAGCCGTTTCGTCGCCCACGGGAAGATGCACATAAGGGTGGAAAGCGGGAAGGTTGTCTCAAAATCATTCGAATCGGACCTTATCCCGGTGGATGCGAAAAAGGCTGACCCCGTAATGAGGGAGGCTTTCAGAAAGGATTTCGAGGCCGTCAAGTCGTTCTCAACGAGAGTTATCGGCTCTCTTGACATAGACCTTTATACGAGGGATGCGTACAGGGGGATGTGCCCTTATATCGACCTTGTCCATACCGTTTCGCTCCGCTGCAAGCCCGCGGAGATTTCCTTTGCCGCCCCGCTGACTTATAACGGATTCATCGCAAAAGGCCCTCTTGCATTCAACGACCTTTTCACTCTGTACCCTTATGAGAACCAGCTCTATGTCGTTCAGATGAGCGGTCAGCAGATCAAGGACTATCTGGAAGTTTCCTACGGAAAGTGGATAAGGACCGTGGAATCCCGCCGTATGGACCATATCCTCAATATCGAAGCCCGCGACGACAGCCGCACCGGTCAGGGTGGGTGGTCATTCGTGGAAAGGTCTTACAATTTTGATTCGGCGGCCGGAATCAATTATACGGTCGATGTCACTAAACCTTTCGGAGAACGTATCGTAATAGCCTCTATGGCAGACGGTACTCCGTTCGAGCTTACAAGGAAGTACAATGTCGCAATGACTTCCTACAGGGCGAGCGGCGGCGGAGACCTCCTCCGCGAAACGGGGATTGGCAGTGAGGAGGTTGCGGAACTTACCGTGGAGAAGTATCCTGAAATCCGCAGTATAATGTATGATTTTCTCCTGGAAAAGGGGAAAATCTCCCCTGAGACAGTCTCGGACCGCTCCATTCTTGGCTCCTGGAAGTTCGTTCCGGAGGCGGTGGCGGGACCCGCGATGGACCGGGACATGGACCTGATGTTCAGCAAAAGATAAAGATATGGGAAGAATTGATGCTTTTGTAATGCTTCCTTCGCAGGCGGACGTGCTGTCCCGCGAAGCGGAGGTTGACCGTGTTTGCGTAGTCGAGGATCCTTTGACGGCTACATCAACCCTCAAGACCATAGCAGAGGCCGCCGAAGGGGAGTTTATCCTCCTCTATACAAAGCCTACGGACCTCTCGCTCGTGTCCGGAGCCCTGGAGCGCATGCTCCAGATCGCTGATGACACTGATGCTGTATTTCTGTATGCTGACCGTTTTATTTCGAAGGAGGGAGTCGTAACAGGCGCCCCCGTCATTGACTGTCAGGAGGGCGCTCTCCGCGATGATTTCGATTTCGGAGGACTGCTGCTTCTTGGGACCTGTGCCTTTAAGGAAGCGGTCTCATCGATGACAGAGGACTATTCAGCCGCAGGTCTTTATGATCTCAGGCTGAGGATGTCGAGGCTTGGAAAACTCGAGCACATAGGCGAGTATCTCTATTATGAAATCGAGACTGACCTCCGCTCTTCCGGGGAAAAGCTTTTTGACTATGTCGATCCTAAGAACAGGGGAGTCCAGCTCGAGATGGAAGATGCCGTAACCCGGCATCTGAAGGCCGTGGGAGCTTATCTTGCTCCTGTTTTCAAGGATGTGGATTTTTCCGGGGAGGATTTCCCCGTAGAGGCGTCAGTGGTTATTCCCTGCAAGAACCGTGTGCGTACGATAGGCGATGCGATCCGTTCCGCGCTTTCGCAGAAAACGTCTTTCCCTTACAACGTAATAGTTGTCGATGACAATTCAACCGACGGTACGGTGGATGTAATCAAGTCCTTCGGGGATGATTCCCGCCTTGTCTATATTGCCCAGGACAAGTCCTATCACGCAATCGGAGGCAACTGGAATGCGGCGGTCCACGATCCGCGCTGCGGAAGATTCGCCCTTCAGCTGGATTCTGACGATATGTACAGCGATGACGGTGTCGTACAAAGGTTTGTGGAGGCGTTTTATGCGGAGAATTGCGCTATGGTCGTTGGGACATACAGGATTACGGATATTGATTTGAATCCGCTGCCTCCCTTTGTCGTGGACCACAAGGAATGGACTCTCGAAAATGGCCGCAACAACGCTCTCCGCGTAAACGGATTCGGCGCTCCAAGGGGCTTCTGGACTCCGCTTCTGAGGAAACTCAATTTCCCGGTTACGAAGTATGGCGAAGACTATGCTGTGGCTCTCAGAATCAGCCGTGAGTACAGGATAGGACGCATCTGGGAGGTTATGTATAACTGCAGGAGGTGGGAGAACAATTCTGATGGCAACCTCTCCGTGGAAAAGGTGAATTCGAATAACTTCTACAAGGACAGTATCCGTACCTGGGAGCTCCTCGCACGGAAAAAGCAGAACGCTACTCGATAACTGCCTTGCCGTAAACCGCTCCGAATCCGGAGAAGTATCCGAGCCCGCCCCGCACGTTCGAGGCGGGATTCGTGTATGTGGGGAAGATTGGGGATGAGCCTATTATGGTCAGGTCGTCGAAATCTTTCCAGAACTGCCACGTCGCCCCGTCTATCGTACACAGTTTGATCCTGACGGTGCTTCCTTTGACGAACTGGGTGCTGAAATCCCCGGAGAAAAGGTTCTGGCTCCTCGTAACCGTGATTTCCGCCCCGCTCTGGAGTGACTCTCCTTCTATTGTGCCGGGGAAGCAGGGAAGATAGTCCGTCCCTTCTCCGTCAATCTTGTATAGTAACCTGTAGTACTTTTTTGCCCCCGCTTCATTCCCGAGCCTCAGCTTGACATTGTAGAGGGAGTCCGAGGATGGAAGTTTCTCGGCCCATATAGCCGTGATTTCCTCCGGCTCCGGAACCGTTGTGGTCGCTGTGACCGTCTTGTTGTCGTATTCTACGGTGAGAGTATACTTTCCTCCGGCCTTTCCGAAGAGATGGCCTGTGGTGTAGATATATGGCGGGAAATGACCTGAGTCCGCCATCCCTGTAAGGACAACTGTGGTGTCCGGCCCGCTCACCGTGACTTTCGCCCATTTGATAATATGGTCCTGGAGTTCCTCCATTGTCCTGAATTCGGAGGACGGGGTGATGGTTTTTGTGAGCATTATCACCGGGGGATTTCCGGCTTCGATCCACCCCTCGACGACGATTTCGCTCTCCACATCTTCCCATCTCCTTTCCGCCGTGCAGGCGAAAAGCAGCAAGGAAAGCAGTATGAGAATAGACTTTTTCATCAGAACTTATAGAACCATCCCGCTCCGGGCATAAATTTCATCGCAAAACTGAACGGACGGTATGCGAACGAGTCACCGTCGTAAAAATTCTTGTAGGCTATTTCGTTATCCCTTCCGAGCGCGTTGTAAATAGAAACATTGACGCCGTGCTTAACCGCCTGATCATTACGGAAGTACCAGTTGAAATTGAGGTCGAGGCGTATGTACGGCGCAAGGTTCTCTCCGTTTCTGGGCCCATAATCGCTAACCAGGCGGGAAACCATCACATATGTCGCAAGGGGTGCCGTAAACGGAGTCCCGGATGCGGCGACGAAGGTCCCTCCTATGTCCCATTTCCCGCCCGAGTAGGTCGCGACGGCGTTCAGCTCGTGTATCCTTTCGAAATTCGAGGGCCATACATTCCCTTGCCCATCCTCCCGGAGCGACCTTCCGAGCGAATAGCTTATCCATCCGGTGAATTTTCCCGACTGTTTGTGGAGAATCAGATTGAGCCCATAGTTCCATCCGTCCGCACTCAGAAGCATATTCCCAAGGTCCATCCCGGGACGGACGTAGTCGAGGATGGACCCGGAGAATTCCAGCTGATTGTGAAGGCGCCTGTAGTACAGTTCAGCTGAAAGAGCGTAAGTTTCGTGGAGGAAACTCAGATTGTAAGAAAGGAAAGTCCAGAGAGATTTTGCCGGATCTCCGTATTTTCCCGCCATCAGGTTGAACTCAACGGGAAAACCGAGGCTGGTGATTCCGGTAAGGAAGATGTTCTGGTTTGCTGCGCCGCCCCTAAGGTGGAGTGTCCCGCCCCTGAACATATTGAACTTTACTCCTGCCGATGGAGTCAGGCTCCAGAAAGACCGCCTCTCGGGAGACAGATACCAGTTTGCATCCGCAGCGACGGAGAAAGTCCATCTGTAAAGCAGCGGCTCGCTTGTCCATCCGGCGTGAAGCGTTGCGTCGAAGGCATTCTGGACCTCGGAAGGGGAGGGGGAAGAATCGAGCATTTCACCGGAAATCTTTGTCACCTGCTGGGGCATCACGTCGTAGAAGATAAGGTCAGAACCGGCGCTAAGTCCCTTCCACCTGAGATTCCCGCGATAGCCATAGCTGCGGGTATGGGACTTCGCCGCCGCGTCAATGTAGTCGCTTCCGAAATCAATATGGAAACTGTTGGTGCTGGCCCATATCTGCTGGCGAAGGTCCGCTCCGAAGTCCGTCTTCCTGTCCCAATGCAAAGACCCTCCGGCGTTCCACCAGCTGAATACCGCGGACAGCTGATTCTCCGCCGAGCCGTAGTCCGCAAGATCCGAACTCCAAAAAGCGTCGGCATATATCCTGTCTTTTTTTGTCGGGGCCCATATCCAGCTCAGATCGACATCGCCGAATCCATACTTGAAGGGGTTCCCGGATATCTCGAGGAATGAGCCGTAGAGCAGGTTCAGGAATGTTTTCCTTCCGGAAATGCTCACCATAGATTTCTCACCCGTCTTTGCCGTGATGTTGCCCTGGGCGGCTATCAGTCCGACGGACAGGTCTCCGGTAACTCTCTCCTCCTGTATTTTCCTGTATGGAATCATATCCACTGCGCCGCCGAGCCGTCCGCGGTCCCCTGCCATCGTGCTGTAGTCCATTTTCTGGAAATGGGCCGGATTGAATACGGAGAAAATACCAAGGAGATGGTTTGCGCCGTAGACTGGCATCCCGTCGACAGTCACTATGTTGTGGCCGTGGTCACATCCCTGGATGTGGATTCCGGCATCGATCTCGCTTCCTGTCTGGACGCTGGGGAGGAGTCTCAGAAACCGCAGGGGATCTGCGGTTCCCATTATCGTCGGCAGTGTCGAAAGCCCGCCTATGTCAACCTTGGTCGTTCCCTGAAGGGAAACGGGGGAAGTGCGGCGGCTTGCGGAGACTACCGTGCTGTCGATTGAGTAGTGGACAATAGAATCGGTCTGCGCCGATGTCTTGAGGGGAGAAACCCCCAGAAGAAGCAGCGCAGACCAATAGAAAATCCGGTATTTTACCGATACGGTCAATTGTAGATGGGTTCAGGCTCCTGTCTGTTCAGGGTATTCTCGAGGAACTCTTCGACGCTCTGCTGATATGCGGCGATTGCATTGATAAGGTCAGCAAAGTCAGCCTGCGAGAAGAAAACCTCGGGAAGGGCATAGGAAGAACCGTCTGCAAAGCGGATAACGGGGATTACTTCCCAGCCTTCCACCTCAGTGCTTTCTTCGCTGTAGACGTATCCGGGCATAGGCTCGAGTCCGAGGTATGCGGAGCGTTCAGAACTTCCGTCATAGAAGACATCAAGGGAGAAGCTGTTTTCAGCTTCCTTTACGTCGAGGGCGAATTGGACGGCGTTAGTGCGGTCTTCGTCCATCTTGGCGGAGATTTCCATCATCTCAGTGACATTGGCAGTACCTTTGATTTGGATCTTGCCAAGGATGTCTATGTCGAGCTCCACATATTCAGGAGTTGTCTCTATCTCATAGCCGGTGCTTTTCCTCTCGTACCAGTATTCTTTTCCGGAGTCAAACATATCGGAATCTTTGTCGCTGTAGTCTTTGCGTGCGACGGAGAAACCCTTTTCGCTGACATTGACTGTCATCAGAGGGGTATTACCGCAGCTGAGGACATAACCGGCGCTTGCGCTTTCTTTGAGGACATCAGCCTTTGTGATATTCAGATTGTAACCTGCGGCAGTGAAGTCTGCCCTTACGCTGAACAGGTCATTCTCAAGGTCAACCACTCCGGCTGTCTTTCCTGTATAGTCCAGGGTTGCCTTGATGTCCGCAAGTTTGTCACCATCTGCGACGAACGTCGCGTCAAGGCTTCTGGGAATGTATGCGTAAGCGTTGTGGAGCACCCTTTCGATGTGTTCGCCGGCGGGAACCGTAACAGCTTCCATATAATCGGAATAATACTGCTCGTTGGTAATCCAACCCATATCCTGTCCGGTGACAGGATTGTAGATATGATACTCAGTTATACCCTCACCATTAATGCGGTTTTCCGGTTCTTCGTATGTGTAGTCGTATTCGGCATTATAGACTTCATTCACGTACTGGGCAGGACCGGTCTTATACTCGGCCCAGCGGCGCCCGCTTTCATAGAAGTTCTCTGAGATAAGGGACTTTGTGTCTTCGTCCTGGATCTTTGCGGAGAGGGTCATCGCCTGTCCTTCTGCATTTGCGGAGATGGAAAGGTCCGAAGACTCCGCACGGTCCCAGCGGGCGTTCGCCTCATCAAGGGTGAAAGCGCCTTTTGCCTCAGACAAATGTGTGCAGGAGGACCTGTCTGTTTCAATTGTAACGGGTTCTTCGTAGCTGCACCACCAGCCATAGTTGACATAGGTGTTTACGTAGTCGCTGTCGTTGCCTCCTTCTATGGCTTCTGCCAATTCTTCAAAGGCGCTGTTGTCGTAATCCCTGTTATTGATTACTCCGACAAAGTTTACAAAGGAAACAAATGCGTCACCCCAGTATTTGAGGTCAGCGTAGCCAATCAGTTCGATTCCGACTTCCTCGAGCTTTTCCTTCTGCTCCTGAGGAGAGAGAACGGTCTCGTTTCCGTTTTGGTCGTCGTCCTTCTTTCCGTTATCATCATTCTGCTGCTCGGAGTTCTTGTTATCTTCCTCCGGCTTGTCCTTCTCAATGGTTTCACAGCCAGCGGCTATTGCGGCCACCACGGCAATCAATGATAAGAATTTGAATTTCATAGTTATAGCGTTAAACGGTAATTACAACCAGTTATATAGATGCAAATATATATGTTTTCGTTCAAAGAAAAAATTTTTAAAAAATTTCTTCAAAAAAATTTGCTAGTTCAAAAAAAAGGCGTA
>CALCEJ010000026.1 GCA_937900465.1 uncultured Bacteroidales bacterium
CCTTCCTTTTGAAATACTCCTTTTCAAAGGGGAAAACTATGAACAGGCGGTCTACACAGGCCTTCAGTTTGCGTATCCTCCCTTCGCGGGAGGCCCATACCTTCGGGGCTATATAGTAGAATACCTTGAAACCCTTCCTGTGGGCGAATTCTGCGATTTTAAAGTTGAATCCGGGATAATCTATAAGGATCACAATGTCAGGATTCCACTCAAGTATATCTTCTTTGCAGCGCCTTACCTTTCCAAGGAGTTTTCCCGCCTTCAGGAGGACCTCCGAAAAGCCCATTATCGCACCTTCGCGGTAGTCTTCCACAAGTCCTGTCCCCTCCTGATGCTCCTTGAATACAGAGTCCATCATGCCGCCTCCGAAGAAGCGGATGTCCGCCTCCCTGTCCTCCGCGTAGAGACCTCTCATCAGGTTCGCCCCGTGCAGGTCTCCGGATGCTTCGCCGGCAATGATATAGTACTTCATCTATTTGAATACCGTCTTAAGCCTTTCCAACTCATCGTAATCTGTATAATCCACCTTCAAGGGAGTGATTGTGACGTATCCGGCATCATTGAGGAGGTGGTCTGCAGTCTCGGGATCGTCGTCATCGTTGACGAAATCACCTACCATATAATAACCTTTCTCCCCTTCCTCAATCGGAGTGTCGACCTTCTTCCAGAAGGCGTGGTCGTTGATTCCGTCGTATTGAAGCTTGGAGGAATCCCATTCGGCAAACTCCCGGATCCAGTGGGCGTGGCCGGTGCGGGACACACGGATTCCTTTGATCTCTCCAAGGGGGCACTTCGGGAAGTTGATGTTGTAATAAGTTCCGGGCCTGTCCTCCGGCCAGTTCTCGAGAAGCTTCCGGATAATCCCCGGCAGGAGTGCCTCTATGGCGGAAAAATCAGCGCCCACCCTGTAATCACAGAGAGAGACCCCGATTGATTTCAGCCCATTTATCGCCGCTTCCTCCGCGCAGCCCATCGTAGCCGAATAATTCACTGCAGTCGCCGAATTCGAGCCGTGATTGATTCCGCTGACTACAAGGTCAGGATTCCTGTCGGGGTACATATACTCCAGACCGAACTTGACACAGGATGCGGGGGTTGCATCAAGATAATACCACTCCCCGGGGCCCAGCGGCTCGATCTTCTTGGTCACAAGTTTCTTAAGTCCCAGGGAGACTGCCGTGCTCATTGCGCTCTGATGGTATTTTGGGGCCACGACGGTAATGTCTCCGAAGGCGGACATAATGTTTGAAAGCACCTTGATTCCGGGGGAGGTATAACCGTCGTCATTACACAGCAGTATTTTCATAAAATAAAGGATTTTAAAAAGTTGGTGCAAATATACTCAATTATAATCTTTTTTTCGTAAATTTGCGTCGCCTTAAAAGCAAAAACGTTTAACAAAAAAACAATAACAACTACAATTATGATCAAACTTGGTATCAACGGATTCGGCCGCATCGGACGTATGGTATTCCGCGCCGCTGTCGAGAATTTTGCAAAGGACATCGAGGTCGTGGGAATCAACGACCTTCTGGATGCTGACTATCTTGCTTATATGCTCAAGTTCGACTCCGTCCACGGTATTTTCAACCACGACATCAAGGTCGAAGGCAACTACCTCGTAGTCGACGGCAAGAAGATTCAGGTCTTCGCAGAAAAGGATCCCGCCAATATCACCTGGGGCGCCCTCGGTGTTGACGTGGTCGTCGAATCCACCGGTTTCTTCCTTACAGAGGAACTTGCATCCGCTCATATTAAGGCCGGTGCAAAGAAGGTCATTATGTCCGCTCCTTCAAAGGACAGCACTCCTATGTTCGTCTATGGTGTAAACCACAAGACCTATGCAGGTCAGACCATCATCTCCAACGCTTCCTGCACAACTAACTGCCTTGCTCCTGTGACCAAGGTCCTCAATGACAGCTTCGGCGTCGTCCGCGGACTTATGACAACCGTTCACGCTGCAACTGCAACCCAGAAGACCGTCGACGGTCCTTCAAAGAAGGATTGGCGCGGTGGCCGTGGTATCCTGGAGAACATCATCCCCTCCAGCACTGGCGCTGCAAAGGCTGTTGGCAAGGTCCTTCCTGAACTCAACGGAAAGCTTACCGGTATGTCCCTCCGCGTCCCTACCTCTGACGTTTCCTTCGTCGACCTTACCGTCGAACTCGCAAAGGAGGCTTCCTACGAGGAAATCTGCGCTGCTATGAAGAAGGCATCCGAGGGTGAACTGAAGGGTGTTCTCGGTTACACCAACGAGGCTGTCGTTTCCACGGACTTCCGCGGTGACGCCCGTACCTCCATCTTCGACGAGAAGGCCGGTATCCAGCTCGACAAGACCTTCGTAAAGGTTTGCGCCTGGTACGACAACGAGTGGGGTTACAGCAACAAGGTTCTCGAGATGGCAAAGGTCATTATGAAGTAAGAACCGTTCTTCTGACAAAAAAAGGCTGACTCAAAAAGTGAGTCAGCCTTTTTTTTGTCATTACTTGAAATCGTTTATTTAATCTCTCCGCTATGGACTTTGTCAAGGAATTTCTTGACGTGAGCCTTATATTCAGCGGTGTGTTTCTGATATGAATTGGCGTGGACAGCTCCCTCTGCAACCCACATTTCCTTGTATCCATTGACCTTGGCGTCATAGTTCTGCTGGAGGTGAGAGAACTCTACAAAATCATCAGCATCACCGTGGATGAACAGCATAGGGAGTTCGCACTTTGCAAGCTGGGCCATCGAGGAGGCCTCCTTGAAGGACCATCCATATTTGTGCTTGGAGACGATGCTGGCGCTTGTCAGTACAGGGAAAGGAGGAAGGTGGAACGTGTCTTTGAGGTTGAATTTCAGCTGATTCCAGACTGAGCTGTAACCGCAGTCCTCAATAAGAGCCTTGACGTAGGGAGGCAGCTTCTCTCCGGAAGCCATCATTACCGTTGCGGCACCCATCGATACTCCGTGCGCCACCATAAAGTCGTCGTGGAAGATATCGTGTGCGACTTCCATCCATTTCAGGAGGTCAAGACGGTCATACCATCCCATCGAGGTTGCATCTCCTCCGGAATATCCGTGATACTGAAGGTCCGGGAACAGGACGTTGTAGTTGAACTCATCCCTGTACATCCTTACAAGATAGAGGAACACATAGTGATTGTCACCATAGCCGTGGACGACAATGGCTGTACCCTTTGCATTCTTCGGATCTGCGGCAGGAACATAGCAGGCGTGGATATCTACGTCATTGTAACCTTTTATGTTGACATCTTTCAACAGGCCCTGCTCCCGCAGTCCGTCGTACCAGGCAGTACTTCCGGGAAGAAGTGAATCTGCTTTGTGCC
>CALCEJ010000027.1 GCA_937900465.1 uncultured Bacteroidales bacterium
TATCGAGAGATTCTTCGTGGAAAACCCTCCCGTTGCACATACACTGAATGCGTGATTGACGGCATCGAAAAGGGACATTCCCGCGGCCCAGTAGCTGAGGAAGGCGAGGATGCAGATTCCGATGTACACGTATGCGAAGATATAGACTGTCTTGTTAGCCCTGGAGCTGTAGTCGTCACGGGAGAGGGACGAGAGTTCCATATTGGTAAGGCGAAGACGGATAGGAGAAGAGTTCGGAATGATAAGGAGGAGGAAAACGACAACCCCGAGGCCGCCGATAAAGTGGGTCGAAGACCTCCAGAAAAGAAGACTCTTAGGGAGTGCCTCAACATCTTCGAGGATGGAAGCCCCGGTAGTCGTGAAGCCGGAAACGCTTTCAAACCAGGCGTTTATGACCGTAAACGGACCGCCCCACATTATGTACGGCAGCGCGCCGAAGATAAACGACAGCAGCCAGGACAGGAAAATGATCATAAACCCGTCCTTAAGGGATACGGACCGCGTCTTCCGGACAAAGATGAAGGGGAAGATACCAACGATGAAAGTAAGCGCGAAACTGATTGAAAGGGGCGTAAGGCCGCTGTCATTCCCGTTTCCGATGGAGATGAATACGGCAATGAGCATAAAGAGCGCACTCACAAGGAGTGCGATCCCTACGTTTCGCGATATGACCTTCCAGTTCATTCCTGAGTCCTTTCCTTCAGGGCCTTGATGCGGCGGCGGAGCTGGCGGTCTTCCTCCGTAATTTCCTGGATTCCGGAGTTTAGTTTTGCAAGTTCGTCGTCGCCGTCGAACTCATATGTGTATTTTTTTCCTACGGAGAGGTAATTGTCAAGTCCCTCCGCCATCTTGTTCAGGGGGTTCACATAATACGTGATTATGTAGAACATAAGCATAAACACGAGAAGGATTCCGACGGCAACGGACACAACACCGGGAATGATGCTCCGGTAAAACCCCGCCTGGAAGTTCTCGGAGTTCTCCTGGAGCTCGCCGTGAAGTCCTGCGCTGAGTTTCTCGATATCAGTCCTCAGCCGTGTAAAGACCGGCTGGAGGCGTTCGAAGTACCACGCCCTTGAGTCAGTAAAGTCGCTAAGGATGACATCCTCCATCTCAAGGGAGGTAAGCATATAGGCAGAATAGCTGTAAAGAACGGAATCCACCAGCGGCATAAGGTTCTGCGAGGTAAAGGAACCTGAGAGGGAGTCGCAGTAGAAGACGAACTTCTGCTGGTCGAAATCCGGAAGGGCTGTGAGGGATTCATCCCCGATGACGGTCAGGATCTGGAGGTTGTAATTGTCAACGGCGTCAGCAAGGGATTGGGCTACCTTGATGCTGTTGGTGTCATCCGCGATAAGGTCAGACAGGTAGTTTGACATACTCAAATATAGAGTATTTTTTTCTTATTTTCAATTTTAAAAATTTTTACTATATTTGCGTGGAATCCTAAAATTTGAAAAGATGAGAAACACTTTTCTTGGAAAAAGAGATAATAAGAATTCAATTCTGAAAAAAACTATTCTCAAACTCTGCATAGGAGCGAAAGAGATATCAATATCAATGCTTTCGGATGCTCTGTCAACGAGTATCCCTACTGTCACAAAACTTGTCGGCGAGCTTATCGACGAGGGGTTTATGATAGACCTTGGGAAACACGGGACTTCCGGCGGCCGCCGCCCCAGCCTTTATGGGCTCAATCCTGAGGCGGGATATTTCATCGGTGTTGACATCAGGCACTCTCACGCCTGCGTCGCCGTGACGGACTTCACCGGTTCCAACATCAAGTTCCAGGACAACATCCCCTTCAAGATGGAACCAACGGAGGAAAAGGTCCACGAAATCAGCGTCGAGATACGCGATTTCTGCGCAAACAGGGACCTTGACTGGAACAAGGTGCTTGGGATGGGAATCAGCGTCCCCGGCCGTGTTAACCCGGATACCGGATATTCCAACATCTACTCTTTTGATTCCGACAGGCCCATCAACAGGATTCTCTCGGATGATCTCGAAATTCCGGTCGTCATCGAAAACGACTCTCGCGCGATGAGCTACGGGGAGTATATCGCCGGCGATGTGGACGGAAAGAAGAATGTGATCGTCGTGAATATCAGCTGGGGTCTTGGAATGGGCCTCGTCCTGAATGGGCAATTATATTACGGCGCATCGGGTTTCTCCGGCGAGATCGGGCACTTCCCTCTGCTTGACAACGGCATAATATGCCGCTGCGGTAAGGTAGGATGCCTCGAGACGGGGGCTTCCGGCTCCGCGCTTACGAGGATGGTTACGGATCAGCTCCGAAGCGGAAGGGCCTCTTCCCTTACGCCGGAATTCCGCCAGAGCGGAAAAGTTGACTTCAACGATATCCTCCGCGCCATCGCGGACGAGGATATGCTTTGCATTGAGGCTGTTGAGTCCATAGGAGAAACCCTCGGTCGCGGCCTTGCGGGCCTTATCAATGTATTCAATCCGGAAGTCGTAGTCATAGCGGGAAATCTCGCCACCGTTGGCGGCGATTACCTTATGCTTCCAATCCATTCAGCTATCCGCCGTTACGCGCAGAACATCGCGATAGGCGACACAAAAATCCAGTTCACGAGCCTCGGAAACCTCGCCGCCCCTACCGGAGTGGCCCTTCTGTGCCGCTCCCGCCTCCTCCAGGTGCTCTAGCGGCGGATGTAATTTGAGATGGGCACACCCACTTTACGGACAACCTCTGTTGAGCCGTTCTCGTGGGTCATAGTACAGGTTACATCCACTGTATATTCAGAGGCGTTGAAAAATAACGCCGCTTTTATTACGGTCCATACGGTAATACCGTTTGCAAGGGAAACCGTACCGGTAAGGGGGTACGCTTTCGATCCCCTTTGGAAAGATACATCGCTGCAGGTACCGTTGATGAATGGAACTCCGTTACGGTAAGCGACGGCCTTGATATCCTTGACCTTACGGGCTTCGCCTGTATTGGAGACAGTAAGAGTAACCTTGCCGGAAACGCTCCTGAGAGAATTGGGATAAACGGAATCGAAGCTGTATTTTTCCACTTTGAGTCCGGAGAAATGCTGGGCATTGGCGGAGAAAACGGCAAGGATAACGATTACAAAGCTAACGAGTATCTTTTTCATATTTCTATGTCTTTAAGGCGGGGGTGATTACGGTCCTTGGAGGATAGGATTGTTTCGTCCGGAGGGAGTTTCCAGTCAATTGCAAGGTCCGGGTCATCCCAGGCTATAGCGCCCTCGGAAGAGGGGTCGTAGAAGTTGTCGCACTTGTATTGGAACACGGCTTCGTCCGAAAGGACGCTGAACCCGTGGGCGAAGCCCCGGGGAATAAAAACCTGGAGGTGATTCTCGCCGGAGAGTTCAATTGCGACGTGTTTTCCGAAGGTCGCGGAGCCGGAACGGATATCGACGGCGACATCGAGGACGCGGCCCCTGATAACACGGACGAGCTTAGCCTGGGCCGAATCCCCCTTCTGGAAGTGAAGACCGCGGACGACTCCCCGCGTGGAGCGGCTCTCGTTGTCCTGGACAAAAACGACGTCAAGTCCCGTTTCACGGGAAAAATCGCGGGCGTTGAAGACCTCGGAGAAATATCCCCTCGAGTCCTCGTGGACGGACGGTCTTATGATAAGAAGCCCGTCTATTTCTGTCCTTATTACTTCCATTCTTTACGTTTTATACAATCCAAAAGGGCGTCGTGCCAGTGAGGTATAGTAACACCGAAGGTGGATTTTACAAGGGATTTGTCAAGGACGGAGGACAAGGGTCTCGTTACCTTCGAGGGGTATTCGGATGAGAGGCAAGGACGGATGTCGCAGGTATTTCCAATCGCGTCGCGGATAGCGCAGGCAAAATCGTACCACGAACATACGCCTTCATTTGTATAATGGTATGTCCCAACCTTGTCCAACTCCCCACGACGGATGATATCGGCAATGAAGCGGGCAAGGTCCCTCGCATACGTAGGCGAGCCAATCTGGTCTGATACGACACTGAGGCTCTGGCGGCCCCTTGTCAGTTCCGCCATTGTCTTTACAAAATTCTTCCCGAAGGGAGAGAACATCCAGGAGGTCCTTATTATGATGCTTTCACAGCCGCTTTCGCGGATTGCCTGTTCGCCAAGGAGCTTTGTCGCCCCATAGGCTCCAAGCGGCTCCGGGGGCCAGTCCTCGCGGGCCGGCATCGCAAGGCGGCCGGAGAAAACATAGTCCGTAGAGATATGAATAAGGGTAATCCTCCTTTTGACGCACTCCGTAGCAAGGATCCGCGGGGCTACGTGATTCAGAAGGTCAGCCATAACCTGGTCCGTCTCCGCCTTCTCGACATCCGTGTATGCGGCGCAGTTGATGACAAGGTCTATCTTCTCCGAGTCAAAGACAAGGGAGACGGCATCGGGATTCGTGATATCCAGGTAAAGGGTTTCTTCGCCCCGGAGGCTTGTCACGTCGGAGAAAATGAACCGGTTCCCGCCGCCGGGGGCGACGAGTCTCAGTTCCCGGCCCAGCTGGCCGTTTGCTCCGGTGACTAGTATATTCATTGTTCCATAAGGGGCCTTAGCTGCCTCATCTGCTTGGGGCTAAGTTCTTTTGCATTGTATTGATGCCTGATAACCCGGAAGCGGTGACAGTCAGAGCCGGTCATACATATCCATCCCTTGTCAAGGAGATACTTCGCCCTTGCCTGGACCGTTTTTCCGTAATAGCCGGCTATTGAGGGAAGGTTCATCTGGAGCTTTACCCCCATCTCGTGCAGTTTCCTGTAGTCTGTCGAGTCCATATAGCGGTAACGTTCCGGATGGGCCAGGAGCGGGGTGATATCCGCGGACATCATCTCGAAGAGCACGTCCCAGAAATTAACCGGAGGCGCAACCGTGGAAGTTTCGACGAGGATCGTATTTTCCCCGTGCCAGAGGATATCCCTCGCGCGGAACCTCTCTTCAAACAGCGTGTCCATCATATATTCCGCCGCAAGGTGGAATTTGATGGGCCCGTTGTATACAGCCTTAAGCTCCTCGAAGCGGGCTTTGAGCCCTTCCGTAGTGTTAGGGACGTCCTCCATTATGTGAGGGGTGAGCCACAGCTCGCTGAGGCCCTGCTCCTCCAGCCAGGACAGTATGGCGAGGGACTCCTCCCGGGTCCGGACACCGTCGTCAACTCCGTAAAGGATGTGACTGTGATTGTCCGTCGCCCCGTGAAGGAGTCCCCCCTCGAGTACTGACTTTCTAAACAGTTTAAGCATCCGCCTCGTCGTCTACATCGTCGCTGCTACCATAGCCGTAACCGTAGCCATAACCGTAGCCGTAACCATAGCCGTAACCGTAGCCATAGCTTCTGCCGTAAGTCTGGCGGGCGAATGCATCGACGCCGTTAAGGACAAGGGCCATCCTCTTGTACCTGCCTTCACGGTAAAGATCCTCCAGGGCAGGAAGGGCCCTCTTGTCAAACAGGCCGGCGCGGATGATGAAGATGGAGATATCCGCCTTTTCAGCGATGATTGCAGTATCTGCGACGACCTCGACAGGCGGGCAGTCGAAGAAGACGTAGTCGTACTTGCTGCGGAGCTGCTCGACCATCTTCGAGAACCTGTCGCTGTAGAGAAGTTCCGAAGGATTCGGAGGGATTGAACCTACGGTGATAAGGTCGAGGTTGTCCCTCACATTAACGACGTGGCCCATAATATCCTCCGTCTTTCCGGCAAGATACGCCGCAACACCGGTGACATTCTTTCCAAGGGCCTTCGAGAGCGACGCCTTACGGATATCAAGGTCAACGAGGACGACCTTGGAGCCCTTCAAGGCCATCGAGGCGGCCATATTGATAAGGGTGAAGGTCTTACCGGCGTTGGGGTTGAAGGAAGTCACCATTATTATCTTTGCAGGCTCGCCCGAATGGATCATAATGTCGAGGTTCGTACGGAGGACGCGGAAGGCCTCGTTGACGGCGTCACGCTTTCCCTGCTCGACGATAATACGGGTATAGGACTTGTCGAACCTGTCAAGCTTGAGACGCTTCCAGTAGTTGGTCTCAAGAGGTATCTGGGGAAGGTCCGCAAGGAAAGGTACGGTAAGATGGTCAAGATCCTCACGGCCGCGAACCGCATTGTCTGACACCTTCAGGATATAGAACACGGCGAAAGGAATGCCCAGTCCGAGCACGAGGGCGACAAGAAGGATCATCATAGTCCTTGGAGCCACGGGGCCGTTAGGGCCGTTGGGCCTCATAATGAGACGGGTATTCCCGACGGTAAGAAGGCTCTGGAGCTCGTTTTCCTCCCTCTTCTGGAGAAGGAAGATATAGAGCTGCTCTTTAACCTTTTGCTGACGCTCGATCGAGAGGAGTTCAAGTTCCTGGCCGGAAGTCGATGCAATCCTCTGGAGGGTAGCCTGCTCCCGCGCCTCAATCTTTCCGACCTCCATCTTAAGGGTTGAGATCAGGTTGTCGATTGAACGGTTGATAGCGACCTTGAGCTGGTCCAGAGTCCGGTTGTAATCCTGGACGATAGGGTTGGATTCACTCGAAAGGATAAGGGTACGGTCCCTGTCGAGGAGAACTTTGTTATAATTGTCAATCTGGGAGTTAACGGTCTGATTCTCCAGTCCCGAGTTCGCAGGGATAAGGTCCTGGGCGTGATTGGGGTCGTTGATGAACTCCTTTATCATCTGGGCGATGGCGAGCTGGTTGGAGGTCTGGAAGGCCTGGTTTGAAAGGGCGCTCGTCTGCTGGAGGTAAGCGTCTCCAAGGGCATTGACGTTGGAGATGTTATGGCTTTGCTTGTAAGACTTGAGGTCACCTTCGATACCACCAAGTTCACCCTCTATGACGGCGAGACGGTCGCTGATGAAAAGGGATGTATTGTTCGCGGACCTGTTCTTGTTCTCAACCCATTCCTGGTTGTAAACGTCAAGGAGGGTTTCAAGAATGCTCGCTGCCCTGTCCGGGAAGAGGTCCTTTTGGGAAAGTTCCACAACGGAGGACTGCTTCGAGGAGAGCCCTACGGAAAGGTTCTTGCAGTAGGACTTTGCCCTTGCAGAGGCACGGGCCCATCCTACTGTAATGTCCTTGCCCCATTTATCGACATAGCGGGTAGGGTCAAAGCGAAGGACTCCGACAGGGGTCTGGAGGGTATCTCCAAAGGCGCCGCGGACATCCTCAGCCTTGAGTTTGGAAGGACCGATCTTGAACTTTTTGAGCCTGAAGGAATTCTCACCTTCCTTGACCATCACGAAGGAGAACGACGAAGAGGAGGAAGGTTCTACGACCTGCATCGCAACGGGAGAGTTCTTGTAGAGCTCGCGGCTTCTGAGGAACTGCTTCTCGACGTAGGAGGTCTCAAGGCCCAGCCGCATCACCACCTTCTCCATAAGGTCAGGGGACGAGAAGGCCTGGATTTCGTTGTCGACGTTAGTACCCGACGTGTAACGGCGGGAACCGCCGGAGAACATCGTCAGGTCCCTCATCATCGTGTTCTCAGCGTCCTCATCGACGATAACCTTTTCAGACCTGCTGTAAGTCTTGGGGGTCCTGTAGATATAGAATCCCGCGATGACGACGCAGACAAAAATCGAAATCACATACCACCACTTGTGGTTCCAGAAAAGAGCCCAAATATCAGCCAGGTTGATACTCTGACCGCCGTCGAGACTCTCCCTCGAAGAGGTTTCGTAGGTATTGTTTTCTGCCATATCAGACAATTATTTGCTGTAACGGATTAATGTTGCGACAAGGTTTGTCACGGAAATTGCGACGGTTCCCATCGAGATCCAGAACGAAGCGCTCTTGAAGTAGTTCTCGTTGATGGTACTCTGACCGGCACGGACGGAGTTCGGGGTGACGTAAATCACATCGTTCTGTTGGAGATAATATGCCGGTGAGTTGAAGATATCCGAGTCACGGAGATCAACCATATAGAACTGCCTCTCCCCGTTCTGTTCACGGATGACGCATACATTGTTACGCTCGCCGTAGATCGTAAGGTCACGGGCGAGGGCAAGGGCCTGGAAGATAGTGATCTTGTCACCGGTCACGCTGTAGGAACCCGGACTTGCGACTTCCCCGAGAACCGATATCTTGAAATTCAAAAACTCCACTGTAACTACAGCATCCCTCAGAAGACCGTTGTCCGCAAGGGTTTTCTCAAGGTGTTCCTGGAGCTCGAAGCGGTTCAATCCCGCCACGTGGACCATACCGAGGGACGGGAAATTGATATTTCCGTCATTGTCCACGACATAGCCCGAAATCCTCTGGCTTCCGCCTGACATTGCGACCTCAGAGCCGGTCATATACGTTGCAACGGACTTGTTGAACTGGATCGCAAGCTCAGGGGAACGGGAAGCGACGATGATGGACAACTGGTCCTGGGGCTGGATGATTACGCCCTTGTTGACGGCGATGTTGACCGTAGTGTCGCTCTGGATATCCTGAAGGTAGTTGATGTTTTTCCAGGTAGTAGTACTGCAGGAGGCAAGGAGGAACCCGGCAAGAGCCGCCGCGAGAACCTTTGCTACTGTGCTGTGTTTCATATATTTGCAGTTTATATTCGTTTTTCCTGCGTGTACACACACGCATATAAGCCCACAAATTTAGCAATTTTCCCGCTCAGAGCAAAACTTTTGTTCGATTCCTGTCACCGCGGGGTACAGATAAGCCCGTTACAACCGGCCCGGAAGCGTCACAACTTGTCAAACGTTACAACTTCCTTCTCCCCTCCCTTGGAGAAATCGACAGTAAGGCGGTAAACGGCGCCTTCCTCGAGCGAGGAAGCGAGCTCGATATTCCCTTCACCGGTCTGCTTCAGCTTGTCACCGGCATTTCCTCCGAACTCGAGTCCCTTTGAGTTCTGGAGGTCCCAGCTGTCATACTTCATAAGGTACTTGAAGGAGAGATAGTCATAGCGGATACGCTCTCCCGGAACTGATGAGCCCTGGGCTCCGGCCTTTCCGGTAAACTGGAAGACCTTCGGAGCGACCTCCGCCATAGGATGACCCTTAGTTGCGGTCCAGTCGATCTCGCTGTCAAGGCTGACTGCCCCGACTCCGTATCCGACAAGGAACAGTCCTCCCTCCTCCATTGTCTGGGGATAGGAGCCGTCATCGGCCCTGCGGCTGCCGGAGATATACTGCCTTGCCGTGTCCAACTCGATGAGATATTTGCCCGTAACGGGAACAAATGAGATAGCGCTGCCGGAAACGGAGAAGAGGTCAGGGTCGATTGTCCATCCGCTGAGACTGGAGATTCCGCTGACGGAGATGCTCTGTCCCTTGGTAAGGCTTACAAGGGCCTGATAGGAGGTGGAAGACATCTGGGTCATCTTGGTACCGGCAAATTCGATATCCAGTCCGCCGATCTCCTTCTGACCCACCTTCTCGAATGCGAGCTTCGGGCTGTTGACGCCGCCGGTAAGGTCCAGCGTGAAACGATATATTCCGCCCGCATCGAGAGTCACTCCGCTTGCAAGGTGAATGTTACCGTCGCTTGCGCCCACGGTAATGAGATTGCTCGATGAGACGGGAGGATTCGTGCCGCCGAATTCACCGCCCCAGTCTTTCTGGTGGAAAAGTTTCACGTCGATCGAGCTTGCGGAAAGCTGCTCTCCGGCGATAAGGGTAAGCTGATGGACCTTGGGCTCGACCTCGGCAAGGCAGAGGCCCCTCTGGGTCTTCCAACCCTCCTTGAACATCGTGGGCTTGCCGTAGCAGTTCGCACCGCCAATCATCCACACCGCGCCTGATCCTTCAGAATCAAGCCTTGCATAATCAGTTTCGGAAGACATTCTCTCCACAAGGAAGTACTTCTCCTGGAGGGATATGCTGATCTTGTACTTTCCGTCAGCGGCAAGGAATCTCATAGAGCCGTCTGCGGCGGTTTCGATAAAGTCAGGATCCGCTGTCCAGGATGCTATATCCTCAATCCCCTCAATCTTTACCGCAGCACCCTTCTGGATGTCGATGACGGCGGCAAAATGGGTCTTGTCAGACATAACGGAGACCGTACCGTTGACAGTGATCGTAGTAAATGGAGCAGCCTCAAAGGTGAGAGTGTTAAAGGAAACGGTGTAATCCGCAGAGGCGCTTGCAAAAGGAATCATCCCGCTTGCACCGACCTCCACCCCCGTAGAGCCGTAACCGAAGACGATCTTCCTGCCATCCGAGCCGAAGGGTGCTGTCTCAATCTGGGCGTCGTAAGAAGCTCCGAGACTACCTTCGAATGCATAATTGTTTCTCGAGACCTTTTCCATCCTGTGGCTCTCACCGTCAGCTCCGATGAGCGTAAGGTACTCGAAATCCGGGCGGGAGACGGCGACGTCGATTTCCTTCACGGTCTTCGCGAAGGATGTGTTCTGGGCTGTGAAACGGGCTGTTGCCACCCCGTCGGGGATATTCTTGTAGAAGGGAATGGGGAATCCCCCGTCATAGACGCCGTTTGCGGCGGTACGGATCGTAGCCTCACCGACGACAGTCTCATCGAAAAGGAGTTCCACCTTGAGGGTAGACAGAGCGACCTTGTCCTCGATGTTGACGGAGAAGGTGAAATCATCGCCCATCAGGCCGGATTCCGGGCAGGTAACCTCCACGGAAGGGCCTTCCCCGGTACCTGTTCCTTCGTTTTCCTTGTTGTTGCAGGCGGTGAACATCACAAGAGCCGCCGCAAGCATTATCAGATATTTTTTCATATTATGCGGTTGTTTGTTTTTATTCATCTTTCCAGAGGACAGATACGACGGATTTCCCGGGGACCATAACGGATACGGAATGGGCCTTGCCGGCGAATACGAACTGGTCGTCGTTACTGCTTTCGTTAAGGATTATCACTCCGTAGGAGCCGTCAGGGTTACGGAATGCGAGATAGGATATCGACGCGGCCGTATATCCGGTCGTGCCTATGCGGACAGCACCGGGCCTCACTTCGACGGAGCAATGGGCTACGTCATACCAGTGAGATTTCCGGTCAATCGAGCCATAGCTGTAGCTGCTGCTATTGATTGAAGCGGCCCCATAGCAGGTGGAGCATCCGCCGGGCCTGTAAGGCTTTCTGTCGCTATCCAGCATAAGGTTCCAAAGGGTTACGCCCTTCCCGTAACGCCTGAGCGTCCCGAAGAAGATCTCGCGCATATCCTCCTGGAACTGGCCGCCGAACTGGTGCCAGTCGTAATTCCAGGTGCCGATAGAGGCCTCCGTGAACCATATTCCCTTGTCAGGATACGCGGAGTGGATGCTGTCAAGCTCCCCTACTGATCCTCCGTAGTTATGCCAGGCGCTTCCGGAGGCATACTTTCCGGCCTCGGACGCGAATACCTTAAGCGGATACTTGCTCTGGTCCGACTGGTTGTCGTAGTTGTAGTTGTGGTCA
>CALCEJ010000028.1 GCA_937900465.1 uncultured Bacteroidales bacterium
ACAATAGCCAATATAATAATTCGAATTACAAATATAATAATAAAAATAACAAACGCTGACGCGTATAAGGAGGATAGCCAAAGAATTTCCGTTCCTTCAGAAGGTTTTCAACTGCACGCTCACCGGTAATTACGGGATGGGTCGACTGGGCTGTCTGGATTACGAAAAGGCCCTTCTTCCCGCGCCTTCCCGTACGTCCTTTGAACTGTTCCAGGAGTTGAAGAGCCTTTTCATCCGCCCTGAAATCCGGAATCCCGAGGACTGAATCCGCCTGAAGCACCGCAACCAGCGACACTCCTGCGAAGTCAAACCCCTTCGAAACCATCTGGGTCCCGATCAGAATATCTATTTCGCCCTTTCCGAACGCTTTGACGGTCGCAGTAATCTCAGAAGGAGTAACATCGGAGTCAATCCTTGCGACGGAGGCGTCCGGAAACAGGGCTTTAACCTCCTGCTCTATGCGCTGGGAACCCGCACCGACAGGAACGAGAGAGCCTCCGCAATTAATGCAGACGCCGCTGTAAGTCTCCGAGAACCCGCAGTGATGGCAGCGGAGAAGTTCCTTGCCGCCATCCTTGTGAAGGGACATCGGGACCCCGCACTGAGGACACTTGACCGTCTTGCCGCAGGAAGAGCATTGAACGGACGGGGCCCACGAGCGCCTTGCCCTGAGATACACCGCCTGTCCGCCCCCCGAAAGCGTTTCCTTCGTAAGCAGGAACAGTTTCCTTGAAATATGTCCATCCATTCCTCCCTTCCGCCTTTCTTCCCCTGTGTCAATCACCAGAGTATCACTTCCGTCGCCGCCATAAAACCGTTCAGTCAGAGAGGCCGATGCATATTTACCGGAAGTAGAATTGTAGATGGACTCGAGCGAAGGAGTTGCGCTTCCAAGCAAGGCGTCCGCCTTGTGAATCGATGCGAGCATAAGCGCGACATCGCGTCCATTGTACCTTGGAGCAGGGGAGTCCTGCTTAAAGGAGGCATCGTGCTCCTCATCGACGATTACAAGGCCCAGATTCCTGTGGGGCAGGAACACGGATGACCGGGTACCAAGGACCATATAGACTCCTTTTTCCCTCATCGAGGCGGCTGTATTCCTGCGCCTTGCAGCTGTTTCCTGGGAATGGAAAACCATAACCGGGGGTATTGCCTCACGGACCCTGTCTTCAAGCTGACGGGAAAGAGCGATTTCCGGGACCATATACAGGACGGATTTTCCACTCTCCAATACTTCCGATGCGATCTTAAGGTAGATTTCCGTCTTTCCGGAGCCGGTGACACCGGCCAGAAGGACCGTTTTCCCGGATCTGAATCCTTTCTTTATGTCTTCGTAAGCAAGCGTCTGATGAGAAGACAGTTGAATATCAGACGCGGAGACCAAAGGAGACGGTTTTCCAGCAAGCTCGGAGCGTGCCGCTTCGAGCTCCGCGGCATAACGTTCCCTGGTTTCTTCCTTCCTTGCAGAAGAGAGTTTCCCCTCGAGAATCCCGATTCGTTTTTCAAGCCTTTCGCGGATTCTCAGAAGGACTTCCTCTTCACGGATTTTCTCGGACGTATAAGCCGCTTTGAAAACCTCCCCCACGGAGCACATATAGTAATCCGCCACACTCCGGAAAAGAGTTATCTCTTCTTTTGACACAGGGGGGAAACCGGATTCAAGGCCCGACACGGGGCGTATTCTCGACGGATCAACGTCAGGGGTAGCATCGACCTCCGAGACTATACCGGTGTATGGCTTCCCGGCAAAAGTCACATTAACCCATTCGCCGGGTCCTGCGACTGTCCCCTCGGGAAGACTGTAACAGGGCTCCCACTCCAGACGGAGCGGAAGGATAACCTTTATATATCCGGTCTTACTCACTTGCTAAGTACCAGTCTGTCCACCGCGGGAACGGGGCCTCCAGGATTGGAAAGAGTCAGGGTGTTGTATCCACGGCGGAGATTTGCCACAAAAGTAATGTCCTGAGGGCCCGAAGGAACCTCGATGCGGACAGGGCCCGCATCATTTATGGACACGAACACCTCTCCGGAGACGTCCCCGAGAAAACTCAGCGTCATATGATAGCGTCCGCCGCGGCGGCTGTAGATTTCCTTCCAGCTGAGAGTGTTATCCACCGAACCGCCAAGTCCCGTAACAGCTGCGCCGAGCGAAGCTTCCGGAAGTCGTGAATACTCCGGTCCTCCTTTCCCTTCAATCCCGGTAAAGTCGTTGCAATAGGCCCATTCCGCTTCATAGACGGAGGGCTCCGCGATTCTCTCGCCTTCAAAAGTCAGCAGTACAGCGTTATGGGCTGGGACGTCAAAGACCGGGGAGTCCATCGTACCATAGTCAATTCTCCGGCACAGGTCACGTACTTTCACCGCGCCTTTAAATTCGAGGTCCGAAGGGTTGACAACAAAATGCACAGGCCCGTCAGAGGGGTTATAGAGGGCGACAGCCCGCTTGTTTCCGCGTTTTTTGATGATGTCCTTCACAAACACATAGCCCTCGCCCGAGCGGGCTGCGACATAGGCCTGAAGGCCAAGGGGATCCTGATTGATGGCAAGAAGCTCAGGATTCAGCACAAGAGCCCTCGTCTCCTCCGGAATGTAAGCAAGGTCACAGCCCAGAAGCAGCGGAGAACTCATTATGCACCACATCCCGAAATGGGCCTCTTCTTCAGCATAGCTCAGACCGAGGCCGTCCTCCCAGAATGGCGACGGTTTAATGTTATAGCCCACGGCAAGCATATCCATATCGTTGTATTTCCCGTTTCCGGCATAGGCGGAAAGGTACATATTCTGCTCGACGATGTACTTGATATAGTCCCAGCGGGGGCGGATGTCACCGCTGATCCTCCAGGAATCAGCGACATCGCTTACCCAAGTGCCGGGATAGCGCCAGCGGCAGATATTGAAATGGACCGGACGGGTTGAGACGGAGTCAATAAGCTCGCCGATACGGGCATAGCGGGAAGGTTCGTCAAGACCAAGCGTATTTGCCCCGCACCAGTCGATCTTTATGAAATCGAACTTCCAGCGGTTGAAGAAAAGATCAAGGTCCTGAATCTCGTGCTGCCAGAGCCCGGCGCCTGTTCCCATTATGTCATTGTTGTAGGTAGAGCCGCAGGTGTTATGCCCGGCGTCAGAATATATTCCCGCCTTGAGGCCCATCGAATGCAGCTTCTCAACCACCGGGCCCATTCCCTCGGGGAATCTTTCGGGATTCGCCGTCAGATTACCCCCGCTGTCCCTGAAGCCCATGAAACCGTCATCGATGTTTACATATCCATATCCGGCATCGAGATAGCCGCCGGATACCATAAGTTCTCCCTGACGGACAATAATCGAATCAGAAATATCTACCATATAAGCATTCCAGGAACTCCATCCGAGAAGGGGCGGGACGACCGGGGGGGCAGCATCCTTCCTGCAGGCCGCACATAACGCTGTAACTATGACTATTAGGGGGAAAAAGCACTTTCTCATAATTCTTTTCTTTTACGGCAAAGATAACCATTTATTTTATTATATTTGTACGTTTTACACAACCTGAACGATATGAGCGAAAAACCTGACCAGGCGGTACGTTTCCAGCAAGAAGCGACAAAGAAGGAAGCCGTGTCGCTTGCCTCGAATAAAAAAACCGGCGCAACGTGCCCTCACTGCGGGGCCGCGCTCGATGCAAAATACGAACTCTGCCCCGTCTGCGGGAAAAAAATCGTGGATTACTGTACATTCTGCGGAGCTGACATGGGCCCCGGAGTGAAAGTGTGTCCGGAATGCGGGATGAGCGGGGACGGTGTAGTCTGTCCCACTTGCGGAACCCTCAATTTCAGAAGCTATTGCTACAAATGCCAGACTCCGCTTACAAGGGCGGCAGTAAAGGCTCTCGAAAAAGCGAGGGAGGATCCAAAGGTCAAGGAGGCCGCGAGGATTATTTCCCGCCTTGCTGAGCTTCAATCCCAGCTTACTGAAGAGGAGATTGAACAGGCCGTGCCGGAGATTTCTCCGGAGGCGAAAAAGCTTATGGCCCTCCTCGGCAATACGGAATATACCGTTCCCCATAATAAAGAAACGGCTCCTCCAAAGGAGGAAATCGTCAGGGAATACGAATCCCTCGTGAAGGATGTGAATGACGTCCTTCAAAGCATGCTGCCCCCTCCCGGAGCAACCACCCCCCAGGAAAGGACCTATTACAGCGCCCGCAAACAGGCCATCATTGAGACGGTAACCCGGACCGTCGAGGTCACCGGTACCGTAATGAAGCAGAAACTCCAATGGATATGCAACTGGTGTGGTTGTTCACACGATTATCCGGAAGAATGCACCCGGCCTGAACTTGGAGGCGAATGGATATACACGGATGTTCCTGTCACTGAAGTGGTGGGGACAAGGGACATCACAACTCAGCGTAAGATTTACAAATAACAGATATGGCAGAGAATAAATCCGGATGGAGCATAGGCTCAGTCCGAAAGGCAGGGGAGAAGCCTGCAGTGTCTCCTCAGAAGCAGCACGTACCAGAGACATCACCGGAACCTGAAAAAACAGCGGCGGCGCCAAGGGTCCAGACACCTTCTCCGGAACCTGAAAAAACAGCAGCGGCGCCAAGGGTCCAGACACCTTCTCCGGATCCCGAAAAGACAGCGGCGGCACCAAGGGTCCAGACACCTTTTCCGGAACCTGAAAAGACAGCAGCGGCGCCGAAGGCTGACGCCTCCGCTCCAGAAAAGACCGCAACGGCCCCGGGAGGTCCCTCCAAGGCCGTTCCGGCCGGGAACAGACCGGATTTCAAGACAGGCGACACCTTGACCGTCGGAAACAAAAAATACAAGATTGCAAGCATACTCGGCTCCGGAACGGAAGCTGACCTGTATGAACTGACGGACGGCAAGTCATCAAAGGCTCTCAAAGTCTATCACGGCGGATATGGGCCCAATATGGCAGTCATTCCGCTCGCGAAAAAGCTTAACGGAAAGATGCTCATAGCGGATATCGACTTCGTAGGAGAAGTCAACGGCTATCCCTCTGAGATGATGCCTCTTTACAAGCCCGGTTCCGCGGCTGCGATGGACCTTAAAAAAGATCAGAAAGCAATCCTCACGATTGCCTCCATGACGGCCCTCGCACTGTCCGAGTGCCATAAGGCTGGATTCCTTCACAAGGATGTGAAACCGGCGAATATCCTCGTTTACGATGCGGAAAAATATGCCTGCGTCCTATGCGACCTGGGGATTGCGGACCCGCTCAAAAACGGCAAGGCGGAGTGCCGTCAGGACAGAACCCCGATGTATGCGGCCCCGGAAGTCTATGATCCCGACAATACTGTCAACAGGGACGGATATACGTGGTGCCTTCTCACTCCTGCGGCTGACTACTATTCGCTTGGAATGTCCATCCTTTCGATGTGGATGGGGGAATCCGCTTTCCGCGCCCAGCAGACTGAAATTGAACTCGCAATCCAGAAAAAGAAGGGATCGATCAACATCCCTTCGGATATGCCCGATCCCCTTTACACCATAACGAAGGGACTCCTCGTGCGGAATCCTGAAAAGAGATGGGGATACGCTGAAATAGTAAAATTCCTCTCCGGAGAAACTGTTGAAATTGAGGATGACTCCGATGAGATCGGACAGCTCAACATAGTCTGGTCCGGCAGCAAGAATCAGGTAGCCCATTCGCTTTCTGACCTTGCCGCCTTCATGAGAGAGGATCCGGGCCTTGCCAAGCGCTATCTATACAAAGGAACGCTCATGGAGTGGCTGGAGGATTATCCTGAGATGATCCTTGCCCTTCAGGATATCACCGAGACCCGCTACCCCAAGGATCAGGACAGGGGACTGAACGCCGCAATGTTCGTCCTCGACCCCGATATGCCCATCTCCCTGTCCGGTATCAATTACAAGACGGGAGCGGCCGAAAAAATCGAGGCCCATACTCCCGTTGAGGTCAGGGACTTCCTTTCCACGCACAGCGCTGACGACGCCACGGTAGATTTTATCAATGACGAATCCTTCGTCGACTGGCTCACCGGAAAGGACAACGCCCTTGTCCGCGCAATGCCGTCAACCTGTGGAGAATCCACCCACGGGGAATACGGCTACAGGATCTATATGCTGCGTCTTCTGACTATGCAGCCCCTTTCGGATCCGGTAGGGAACTGCGACCCCTCGTCGAATGAATACGCCATGACTTCCGACGGCCTTGCAAAACTTCTGAACAAGGCATACGACATATACTGGGGAATGTACAGGGGAGATAGTAAGCTGCTGGATGACTGGGATAATCCTTCCCACGCTCCTGAGAATCTCTATCTTAACTCCCACCTCGTCAAGCTCCTCGTAGAATCCTTCTACGACGGCGAAGCGGCTGACGGAGGCTTCCTGATGGAGTTCTTCTCCCTGAAGGGGAACCGTTTCCACTCCCAGATTGACGCCCTCCGGGAGACTGTAAAGCTCTGGGACGGCCGTAACGACACCTCAAAGGCCGGCCCCAAGGATGACAAGTTCCTTCTCCAGGCCTCGATGATGAAATACATCAAGCGGCTCGGCGCTGACCCGTGGTACACTTTCCGTCCTTCCGGAAAGACATTCACCGATTCGGAGGACAAGTGGGACGATCTTGACGCTTCCGAGCTCAAGGATTCCCTTCACCGGGGCGTTCAGGGATGGTTCGCCGTAAACACAATGGAAGACCCTTCCGCGGACCATTCCGAGAAGTTCGCTTACGAGAAGGACCTCGATGTCTATCTGTCTTACATCGCAACTTGTAACGAAGATGCGAACGAGGTCGTCCGTTACGACAGGGCCGTCGCTGAGGCAAAGCAGATTGTCAGCGACGGGAAGAAGAAAATCCGCTCACGCGTCGTCCGTTCCACTGTTCAGGCAACCACGACCATCCTTTTCGCCTTGATTCCTTCACTGTTCCTCCTTGGCCTTATCATTTCCGCAATCATAGCTCACCCTGTCCTTGACACCACGAGCCTTGGCGGAGCGATAAAAGTCATCGCATATATCCTTGGAGGCATTGCCGCCGTCGCCTGGTTCGCCCTCTCCGACAGTGACGGATGCATAGTGCCCATTATCGTGGGCGTTGTCGCCGCCGCCATCCTGAGGCTGCTGGTCAAGTTCCTCGCTGCATACATCCTGTATGTCTATGGAGTCGTAGTCGTCGCCGTCATCGTGTTTTTCCTTTTCGAAACCCTTTTCAACAAAAGTCCTTATGCTGCGGCGGCGAAAAAATTCACAAAGCCCGGTTTCGAGGAGCTCACTCTTGAGCCGCTGCACTTCGCCTGGAGCAAGGAGAAGGACTTCGATTCTTCCCTTAACGGCGCCTTCAGCAATAGTGACATCGATCAGTGGAAGAATGACCAGAAGAAAAGGAGCGGCGGTGTCTGGGCGTTCATACTAGTGACCTGGGTGCTTCTTGCAATAAGCGCATTCCTTCCAAAATCCAATTTCGGGAACAATATGGCTGAGCTGCTCGGCGTTGACAAGGTGGTCGAGAATATCAACGTAAAACTCGGAAGAATCAGTAAGGACCAGGTAAAAGAGGAAAAGTCCGCCGCAAAGGAGGAGAAAACCACTCCTAAGACTCAGGCTGCCCCGAAGACCCAGCCCAAGCCCTCTTCTTCAACGAAAAGTTCTTCTTCTTCAACGAAAACTTCTTCAACGAAAACCCCGGCAAAGAAGGAAGCGGCACCTAAGGCAAATCCTGAGGCCCCGACGGAACCCGTCAAGAAGGACGACACCCCCTCAATCACCCTTGAACAGTTAAAGAATCTCAAAGAACAACAATGAGCAATTGTACTAAATGCGGTAAACCAAACCGCCCGGAAGCCAAGTTCTGCAAATGGTGCGGCGAGGCAATTGTCTCTGCCAGCCCCTTTGCTGATTTCATAGGCAAGAAAGACATTGAGCAGGCCTTTACCGAATTCAAGGCAAAGGTGGCGGCCCAGCAGCAGTTTGCTTCGATGGGCATAAAAGTGGGCCTGGATTCGCTGGTTCTGGGCGATCCCGGTTCAGGAAAGAGTTTCATTGCCCACAAACTTGCCGACATCATTCTCCAGGCCCGCGTCGTTTCAAAGCCCCCCAAGGTCATTGACGCCGCGGACTGGGACGATTTCGCCGGAGATTTCGAAGAGAACATCACCAAGGAAAAGGACGGCATCCTTCTGATTACAAATGCCCAGAAGCTGCTTCCAAAGGGTAATACCGCTTCCGATGTCAACAAACTGGACAAGCTGTTCGCCCGGATGAAGCAGTCGGAGGGGATCCCCATCGTAATCCTTGCCGGCTCCCGTAATGAACTCGCATCCTTCTTTGCTGACAACAAGGAGCCCGCCGGTCTTTTCGAATTCCGTTTCGACCTGCCTTCGTTCAGCATCGACGATCTGACAAGACTCGCCCTGGAGATACTAGGAAAAAAATACGGTATCAAAAACATCAATCCCGACGCCGCTGAAAGACTCGGGGCCCACTTCAACTGGATCTGCCGCCAGGAAGACAACAGCTACTCAAACGGCCGCCTTTCCGAGAATGTCGCTGAGAAACTCGCCGTCAGGATAGTCCAGAGGGGAGGGAAGTCACTTGAGCCCACGGATATCCCGGACAAGGAGATCTTCATTCCAAAGACAGAAGAAGAGATTCTCGCTGAGATGGAGAGCCTGATCGGGATGAACTCCGTCAAGGAAGAACTGAAGGCTATTATCCGTACCGTCAAAAAGCGTAAGGAGAAGGGTATGAAGGAAAAGCTCATAACGGATCACTATCGTTTCCTTGGGAACGCCGGTACCGGAAAGACTACCTTCGCCCGCAAGTTCGGCGAAATCCTCGCTTCGATCGGCGCACTTCCAACCGGACATTTTGTGGAAGTCGCCGGAAAAGATCTCATAGCTTCAGTCGTCGGCGGCAGTGAGGAAAAGGTGGAAAAAGCTGTCGAGAAAGCAATGGGAGGCGTACTTTTCATCGATGAGGCCTATGGGCTCAATGATGAGCACTTCGGAAAGGCGGCGCTAACGAAACTGCTCCCCATCGTCGAAAACCGCCGCGGCGATTTCGTCTGCATCATCGCCGGATACGACAGGGATATGGATGCCCTTATGAGGATGAACCAGGGACTTACTTCCCGTTTCAACGTCGCGATCAATTTCCCGGATTACAAGCCGCAGGAACTGATGGACATATTCCTTATGAACCTCAGGAAGAACAGCTACGACACGTCCTTCAAGCTCGCTGACGGGGTCATGGACCGGCTGCTGAAGGTTTTCGAGAAAATGTACCTAAGAAGGGGAGACTCTTTCGGAAATGCGCGTGAGGTTCGAAACCTTTTCGAGGATGCAGTCAAAAAATACGGCCTCCGCGAAGGTACTCCGGGGTTCGTCGAAGACGAGCTTATCTATGCTGACATCGTGGGAGAGGATTCGAAGGAGATAACGGTCGAGGAGGTTATGGGAGAACTCGACAAGTTCATCGGAATGGACAATGTCAAGCGGGAAATCCGTAAGATTGCGGAAGACCTTGCGGCGGAGCAGAAAATGATCGAGTTGGGCTTTGGAGAGGCTTCCGTCAAGACCGTGAACATCGTCCTCACGGGTAATCCCGGAACGGGTAAAACAACCGTTGCAAGGACCTTCGGAAAGCTTTTCAAGGCGCTTGGCGTCACATCTTCTGACAAGGTGGTGGAGAAACTCCCGAAGGATATAATCTCCGGCTTCGTGAACCAATCTGACAAGAAGATGGATGAAGCGGTCAACGAGGCTATGGGCGGAGTCCTCTTCCTCGACGAGGCTTACGACCTGGAGCCGATGGACTCAACCGGTGCCAGCACATCCCAAGAAGGGAAGAAGGCTGTCGCCGCGCTGCTTGGAAGGATGGAAAACGACAAGGGAAAGTTCGTCGTGGTATGCGCCGGGTACAGGAACAAGATGGAGACCTGGATGAACTCCAACGACGGCCTCCGCTCCCGCTTTACCCACTGGATCCATATCGACGACTATTCCGCTGATGAACTGCTGAAAATCTACGAGAGCATACTCGGAAGCAAGCAGATGTCCGGCCTTAAACTGGCCGATGATACGGCACGTGAACGTGCCCTCCGTATGTTCGAGACAATGATCTCGATGAAGGACGAGAAGTTCGGGAATGCTCGCGAAGCCAGAAAGGCGGCGGAGCAAACCCGCGAAAAGAAGAACGCCCGTCTCCGTAACATACCTTACGAACAGTGGACGGAAGAACTGGTCACGACAGTCATAGCTGACGACGTGCCTTACAAGGAGCCGGAGAAGGTTTCCGCAGAGAAATGTCTCGAGGAGCTCGATGCCCTGGTGGGCCTTTCCAGCGTAAAAAAGGCGATGCACGACCTTATCGACACTATCAACGCTGAGACAATCGTCGCTCAGAAGCAGGGCCGTAAACCCGTCCTTCCGGAGGCCGGTCACTACCTTTTCCTCGGAAATCCCGGAACCGGCAAGACCACGGTCGCGAGGATTATGGGCCGCATATTCAATTCGATGGGCCTTCTCCCGAGGGCTGACGTCCTTGAAACCACAAAACGCGATTACGTAGGCCGGTTCCTCGGTGATACTGAAGCGCTTACCGCGGCGGTTGTGAAAAAAGCGATGGGCGGAGTGCTGTTTATCGATGAGGCCTATACCCTGGCATATTCTTTCATTAACCTGTGTAATTTAGTTTTTCTGTCTGACAGTTTCACCTG
>CALCEJ010000029.1 GCA_937900465.1 uncultured Bacteroidales bacterium
GTGCGTATTCGAGCGCCCTACCACGCTCGAAGGACAGTGCAAGGGGTTATATATACAACAAGGAGCAGCGGCTGGAGCCGCTGCCGCTTCGCTTCAGGAGTATGGTATCCGGCATCTTCGGAGGGGGTTCCACAGTGTGGAAATAACCTTCAAAAAACTACATAACTGCTTGTAAATAAATTTGTTATTCTCGCATAAAATGGTTATCTTGTATACTGAAATAATAAAAGTTTACGCTATGGAATCTTATACTATCGACAAGTACTTCAGCGGCCCCGACCGGATGATTGGCGGACTGTATCCCAACGTGGATGCAGTAGAATCTTACTACGACCGCCTCCTGGACCTGCAGGATGACGAGGAACTCCGGGGAATGGAACTCCGCGGTTTCACTGGCCGGGATGACCAGTTCAGTCCCTTCTCCTTTGATGTTCACAAGGTGATGGAAATCGCAGAGACCATTGTGGGCTATTTCGTGGCCACGGACAGCATCTCCAAGGCTGGGCGCTATGAAGATGTCCACTCGCTTTTGGAAACACTCCTGTCCGCTCCGGAATCCCGCTGCCAGGGGAAGATTTACCCGGGAGAGCTGGCCTTCGCCTTCAAGTTGGCGATGCGTGACATCAAATTCTTTGGCTTCAAGCCGGAGAACTGGACCTTCATGATTGACTACAAGCAGGCTATCGATGCGAACAACTACATTGACAACGAGCACGGCTCTGAAAATCTGCTCCGGCCATCGCCGTGGATGGCGAAAAAACAGTGACCTTGGTATCCTATAGGGAGCCAAGGCCCTGCTTAAGACTTGTAACCCGCCCTCCCGGGAGGGCCTCAAACCTTCACTTGAACTATGCCGCGTTTCTATCCCAATATCCTTCTCTCAGACTGCTGGGGCTCCATCGGTGACAAGACCTTCTACCACCGCAAGGGGCGCTGCTATTACCGGGCAAAATCCTCCTCGGCCTTTCCAGGCACGGATGGACAGTTGGACCAGGCGTCCCTGCACCATCGCGCTCTGGAGGCGTGGCGGCAGCAGGAGCCGGAGGTGCAGCGCCTCTGGAACAAGTACGCACTGTCCGTGCCCAGTCAGCGGCCGCCTTATGACCCGAGGACCAGCATATCCGGCTACAATCTCTTTGTGTCTGCTTATCACGGATTTGCACAGCTGGGGAACGAGCATGTTCCGGTTCCCAGAAGGAAGGGCCGCTTCCCGGTCTTTGCCCTGGATTTCCTGTCGGCATCCGTCCTGGACGGGACGCATCTATTGCTGCGCTTCCGCTCCACCTTCAGCCCGGACGAGGACGGCAACCGCTACCGTTATCTCCTGAAACTCCAGCTGGAGAGACCCGGCAGAGGGAGGAATCCCGGCCTTATGCGGAACTTCCTTGCACTGCCCGGCTCGTCCGCCAACGGAGAGGTCATCGAGTTTTTCGTGCGGGATTACCGCAAGGTATGGGGCTTCGACCTTCCGGAATTCCAGGCCCACTGCCGGTACCTGCTTCTCGACTCAGAGACTGGTTTCCGGTGCAGATTTGTTGAAAAATCCTTCCGTTTTTCTTACGGATATTTATAGTTGTCTATCGTTATTTACACTTTAAATAAAAAGTCGTAATTGCTTGTAAATCATTGAAAAAGTTTTAGTATATTTGTTACAGGAAGAATGTGAATTCGACCTGAAACTTAACCTATACTTAAACTTTTATGCAAGCGCTTCCTTCCATTGCTTTCGGGGGCTTCTCTGGGTCGGCAAAGGGTGTTACGGCTCGCCAGGTAGGCGGCCGTACCATCCTTTCCGTTAAATCCTTCCCGACAGGTCAGGCAACGGCTGCCCAGGTGGCTCGAAGAGCATCGCTGACCAAAATCACCAAATCTTACAAGCTTCTTTCTGATTCCCAGATGCAGGAATGGGAGCGCCTCGCAGAACATTGTTCAGGCGCGTCTGTATTTGGGCAGAAAGCCCAGATCTCCGGAATCAATCTGTACGTCCGGCTCAATGCCAACCGCGTGATGGCTGGTGAAGCGATTATCAGTGAGGCCCCGGTCTCCCAGGTAGCAGTCCCCAACGTGTCTTATGATAATATAGTGGTAACCCCGCAGCTCATCGTCTTCGGTGGCATCAAACACGAACCCGCTCCATATAAGATGGTGGTCAAGATGTCCGGGAGCCAGTCTGCTGGTATCTCCAACGGCTGGTCCAAGACGGTCATCATCTCCTCCGAGGTGGAGGATGACTGGGGCGAGGCGGACGTAACGAAACTCTATCTCAAGACCATCGGTGTGGAGCCCACTCCCGGGCAGAAGGTGTTCATTGAGGCCTATTGGCTGGACACCTCCACCGGTTTCACGGGGCAGGTGTTCAAGGATTCTGTCATTGTGACGGGAGAGTCTTCTTACCAGAGCCGTATGCGCATCACGATGGACAGCCTTGACCCGGAGGAGGAGCAGCACGTCTCCGCCATTGACGTGGACTACTCGACCAATTCGCCGGTCATCTACTATGACACCG
>CALCEJ010000030.1 GCA_937900465.1 uncultured Bacteroidales bacterium
GTTTTTCCGGCCCCGTCCGGAAAAATAATTTCACCGCGCAGCAGGGTCGCCGCCGACGTGTGTAGGCGACGGATGGCGGCGAAAAGGGTCGTCGCCGCAGTGCCGTGGGCAAAATGGGGTGTTTTTGCACACCGCAGCAGGGTCGCCGCCGCGGGCTCGGAACTTTGACTTCAAGACAAAAAGAAAGAGAGACTATCAGTCTCTCGACTTTTTAGTCTCTTTTTCGTTTATTCTTTCGCAAGGCACGAAAGCGCCTCGTCCAGCGAGAGGGCGTCTTCCAGAGAGAAGTCGCCGGTTTTCGTCCGGACGAGCGACCGCAGATGGGCCCCCGAGCCCAGCGCCTGACCAAGATCACGGGTGAGCGCGCGGATATACGTTCCCTTCGAGCAGACGACACGGATTGTCGCGACAGGGAATCCGTACCGGGAAGTATCCGTTACATTGATCCTTCCCGATGCCCCCGATGCCTCAGAGGCTGTATTATCTGTTCCGGCCCCGAATGACAGAAGTTCTATCGAATCGATCCGGATGCTATTTCGCTGTAACAAGTTTTCAGCAGCGGTATCGAGAGCGGGGTGACGAAGGGCCTGCGAAGCAGGGCTGGATGCCGCTGCATCGTCTTGCAATGAACGACGATACATCCTTCGGGCAAGTTCGTAAGCACGGACTCCGTCAACGGACTTCGCGCTGAAAAGAGGTGCTGTCTGCTCCTGTTCCCCAAGAAATGAGGGAAGCACGGCCCTGACCGCATCTTCAGTAATATGGTCGAAGGGGAACAGGCGGTCTATGTCCTTTTCAAGGTCATAGGACGGCGTGGTTGCACCGAATGCTACTCCCGCGACGTACTCCTTGTCGTGCCGCTGGAGTTCGTCCGCCATTTTGCAAGCATTGCCGATGCACACCAGAAGGACTCCAGTAGCAAGCGGGTCCAGCGTCCCGGCGTGACCTACCTTAAGATTCTTCTTCCCGAAGTGATGTATCGCCGCATATTTGACCTTACGGATGACATCCGCGGAGGTCCACCTATAAGGCTTATCCACCGGAAGGATTATTCCTTCCGGATAGTCGTCGATACTTCGGGAGAGTATTTCCCCCGGCCGGGGAACGCAGGGCATCAGAGGGCCATTTTGTCAATCCGACGCTGATGACGTCCTCCCTCGAAAGGCTCTGAGAGCCAAGTTTGGACGATATGGGCAGCTTTCCTGTAAGAAATGAAGCGGGCGGGAAGGACCAGCACGTTCGCATTGTTATGGGCCTTCACGAGACGGCCGATTTCGATATCCCAGGCGAGGCCGGCGCGGATTCCCTGATGCTTGTTCAGGGTGATGGCCATTCCGTTACCGGTGCCGCAAAGGGCGATCCCGAGGTCTACTGAGCCACCTTCAACCGCTTCAGCGAGTTTATGGGCATAATCAGGATAGTCGACGCTGTCCGTCGTATCCGTTCCGAAATTGACCACTTCAAAACCACGGGCGGAAAGCATCTTGACGAGCTTTTCCTTGTACTCGACCCCGGCGTGGTCGTTGCAAATACCTATTTTCATATCAAGCGGAAGTTAGTTTTCAGTCTTAAAAGTCGCGTCCTTGCAAACCTTTGCCGCTTCCGGGTCAGGAAGGCACTGCATAATAAAGCAGGGAACGCCCATAGCCGCCTTCTCCACGACCGGAACAAGGCGGGACATCACCGTAGAGTTCCAACGGATAGTCGAAACCGCCGCAACTATACTAGCGTAAGCATTCAGGCCTTCCAGCCGTACCGCCTTGTTGAAGGGCGCGCGCTCAATCCTTACCAGCGCACGGACCGGAGCCGATACATTACGGTAACACAGGGTTTTTCCGCTCCACGGGGAGCCATAGACGACACATTCCCCCGAAGCAGAGAAGCGGATCACCGGGTTGTCGTCATTGAGAAGGTCGCAGCCGGGAATGTTCTCCAGCCACAGACGGCTGTGAGTGCTCTTTCCCGTTCCGCTAACTCCGAAGAAAAGATTAGCCTTGCCGTCAAGCCGTATCGCGGAAGCGTGAAGGAGGAGGGTATCCTTACCTGCCGTTGCAAAAGTGTACTGGATCATAAGCGAAGTGTTCACCTGCATCAGCACGGTTCTCGGGCCCATACCCTCCGAACTGTAATAATCTCCGCGGGAATAATCCCCGTTCATAACGAAAATCCCCGCCAGAACCCCCTCGTCAGGGTAAAACTCATAAATCGTCTTCTCCCCGAGGGTATATCCGTAGTAATACGGCAACTGCTCATCAACCGCCGTAACACGGGTCCATTTTTCCCTGTCCTTCCATATCTCTTCCGGAATACCATCGTGCAGCGTAAACTCGAACAAGGCAGGGTCAGTTTTTTCGGCACCGTCCGAAAAAATAATTTTCTGCGAAGCAGGGGCTGTCGCGATGTTCTGCGAAGCAGGGTCAGTCGCGACTTGCGAGGGGTGGATTTCAAAAGGAGCGTATTGGAAGAAGTCCAGAGAGTGGCGGCGGGAGAATTGCTCCTCCGGGGAGAGAGCATCCCACTCAGCGCGGGAAAGCCGCCGTTTCCCAATCCTGTCCTCATTCAGGGCGAGTTCCTCCTGCCGGTCAGCGGGGACAGGAAACACTCCCGCATCCCCTCCAGCCCTGAGAATCTCAAGAGCGGATTCTTCACGGGGAGTGAGGATGCGGAATGTCCAGGGCGCCTCAAGGACCACCCGGATCACGTGACCCGCGATCCGGTATGTCCTTGCGGCTGTTTTTTCACTAGAGAGCCTTTCCGTCAGAGCCGAGCACATTGATAATCTTGTGCATATAGAGCTTCTTCATCTCGTCACGGGCAGGTCCGAGATATTTACGGGGATCGAACTCACCGGGCTTGTCGTGGAAGACCTTGCGGATAGCGGCTGTCATTGCAAGACGGCTGTCGGAGTCGATGTTGATCTTGCAGACTGCGCTCTTGGAGGCCTCGCGGAGTTGCTCCTCAGGAATACCGACTGCATCGGGAAGCTTGCCGCCCAGTTCGTTGATCATATCAACATACTCCTGGGGCACGGAAGATGAACCGTGCAGGACGATAGGGAAGCCGGGAAGCTTCTTCTCAATCTCGTGGAGAACGTCGAATGCGAGGGGCGGAGGTACGAGACGTCCGGTCTTGGGGTCACGGGTGCACTGTTCGGGGGTGAACTTGTATGCACCGTGGGAAGTACCGATGGAGATTGCAAGGGAGTCGCAGCCGGTACGGGTTGCGAAGTCGATGACCTCTTCGGGCTTTGTGTAGTGAGATTCCTCTGCGGCGACCTCATCCTCTACACCGGCGAGAACGCCGAGTTCAGCTTCTACGGTTACGTCAAACTGGTGGGCATAATCAACAACCTTGCGGGTAAGGGCGATGTTCTCCTCGTAAGGGAGCGAAGAAGCATCGATCATAACGGAAGAGAAGCCCATATCGACACAGCTCTTGCAGGTCTCGAAGCTGTCACCGTGGTCCAGATGGAGGCATATCTGGGGATTCTCCCAGCCAAGCTCCTTTGCATATGCGACTGCGCCTTCTGCCATATAGCGGAGAAGGGTCTGGTTTGCATAGTTGCGGGCACCC
>CALCEJ010000031.1 GCA_937900465.1 uncultured Bacteroidales bacterium
TAGTCCCGGCAAAGGAAGTCGGGGGAGACCTGTACGATTTCTACATCCGAGACGAGAAGTTGTTTTTCTGCATAGGTGATGTGAGCGGAAAGGGCGTTCCGGCATCTCTTGTGATGGCGGTCACCAGAAGCCTTTTCCGAAGCCTTTCAGCCCACGAGAACAGCCCCAAGGCCATAGTCTCCGCAATGAACGATTCTATGTCGGAAGACAATGACTGGAATATGTTCGTGACTTTCTTCCTCGGGATCCTGGACCTTCGTACCGGTCATCTGCGTTACTGCAACGCCGGCCACAACGCGCCGCTTATCCTCACTGACAGGATCGCCGTCCTTCCCGTGGAGCCGAATCTCCCCCTTGGCGTCCTGAGGGGTATGTCATATAAGGAGCAGGAGGTTGAATTCCATACGGACGATGCCCTGTTCCTCTATACAGATGGACTTACGGAGGCAGAGAACTCCGCTCACGAACAGTTCGGCGAGGAAAGGATGGATGCCGTCCTCCATAAGCGAAGGATCTCGGAGCAGCATCTCGAGGCCGTGAAAAAGGCGGTTCATGAATTCGTCGGGGACGCCCCCCAGAGTGATGACCTGACTATGCTGTTCATCCATTATCTCGGAGATCCTGCAATAGCCCTTCAGGAGAGGCATCTGGTCCTTCATAATGACATCCAGCAAATCCCCCAGCTCGCGGACTTCATAGAAACGATAGCTTCTGAAAAATCGCTTGACCAGAGCCTTGCGATGAGCCTTAATCTCGCTCTGGAGGAGGCCGTTTCCAATATTATAATGTATGCTTATCCGGAGGGCTCGGACGGCCTTGTGGACATAGAAGCCATAATCCGCAAGGACTCCCTGGAGTTCATAATCTCTGACAGCGGCACTCCGTTCGACCCTACTAAAATAGAGCCCGCGGATGTCGCCGCATCCCTTGAGGACCGTCCTGTCGGCGGACTCGGGATTTATATGGTGAGAAACATTATGGACTCGATCGGCTACGAGCGAAGGGACGGGAAGAACATACTTAGAATGACAAAAAATATCTGATATAAAATGGAAGTTATCATCAATACTGAGGGAGCGCAGACGACAGTAGGACTTGTCGGGCGTCTTGACACTCCCGCCGCCCAGGAGGTAAGCGCAGCACTCGTTCCCGTGATTGAAAAGGCATCCGGAACAACGGTTCTCGATTGTGGCCGTCTTGAGTATATCTCCTCCTCCGGGCTCCGTATTTTCCTGACACTCAGGAAGGAGGCCGCCTCAAAGGGAGGCAGGGTAATCGTTCGCGGGATGTCCGGGAATATTCGCGGAGTCTTTATGATGACGGGCTTTCTGAATCTCTTCGAGATAGAGGATTAAGGCTCCCTGGGGGCAATATTTATCGTTTTGTCAGTACGATTTGCTCGCATTGACAGGCGAAATGTCAGTCAAAGTTGCGTTCTTTGAAAAAATAACCACAGAACGCGATATGAAAAAAATCATCTCAATCTTTGCGATAGCCCTTGCGGCTGTATTTGCAATCTCCTGTGACAAAGACGGGGAAAATGAAGGGAGCGGGTCCATCGAAGGGACCTGGACCTTTCTTGACCATCATCACTCTATCACACTGACGCTCAAGGGCGGTGAGTTTGAGTGGCTTTGCTCCGGATTCAAGGATACCGGCAGCTACACCTATACCGACGGTGTCCTGACTCTTAACGTAAGCAAGCATTACACAGCCCAGGTCGATGAGTGGACGGATGACGGGAAACGCGTTTTCCGCGATTACGTGGAAGACACTATGGAGTATTGGGGCCCCCGTCACGCCGGGAAGGCCGTCATCATAGGCGAGGCAATGATATGGACCCTCACTGAGGACCCGTTTTTCGGCGGGTGGACGGACTCGATGATTCTTCTTCGTGATGTGACGAAGATCACCCTTGACACGAAGAAAGTCCAGGGGACCTGGGAGTTCGAACTCGAACAGGATACTGAAATCCTCGGGAAGTCGAAGAGCAGGCTTGAAATAGGTGACGGCACATACACCTTCCGGGATGTTTACAGCATTTATGATACGGAATCTCCCGTCGTCGACGGAAACTATACCAGGGCTATCCGTGTCGCCACGAAGGAGTCCGGAACCTGGTCTTACAAGGAAGGAACTGTCACACTCAAGGTCAAGGAGTGCTTCTCCTCTACGAGCGGGGACTACGCTACCGGATACTCTCATTCTCCCGTAAACGAGGAGACGATGGAGGCGGAGACCTGGACGAAGCTGGACGGTAACTATGACCGTGATGCCATTATGATCCTCGATGAGAAGAACAGTATGCTGTACTTCTACGGAATGGACCTCAGCGGAGTTTTCACCAAAAAGAAATAAATCCTATATTTGCGTATGCGGCCTGTAATCAATGCGGTATACGTACTTTTAGTCGCCGCGGTGGCCTCCTTTGCTCCTTCTGCCTGGGGCAGGGAAGCCGCCGTGGTCTATGATGGCATAACTTTCCATAAGACGGTGCCGGAAAGGCTTCCGGATATGGTCGCCCCGCGTTCCGCGCACGCGATAAAGGTCATCAGCGGGGATATCGCCGTCTTCGGAGGCCATACGACAGGGTTCATACCTTCCGCTTCCGCTGAAATCTACAGAGGAGGGGAGTGGAAGGAAATTCCTATGTTATATGCCCACGACGGAGGTTTCGCCGTTACTGCCCCGGACGGGAGAATCCTTCTCGGGGGCGGCAGCGGAGAGCCGTTCGGAATAGGCCAGAGCTGGGGAGTCGAGGCTTTTGACCCCGTGTCCGTATCGTTTGCCCCGGTTTCAATCTTGTCCCGTAAAAGGGCGTATGCATCTGCTGCAGTCCTTTCCTCCGGACGAATTGTCGTCAGCGGGAACTGGTATGCGGACGATGACATTTCCATCCTTGGAGACGACTATTTCTCCAAGCCGGTTTCCGAAGGCCGGTGCGTGCCTGTGATCTTCCCGACAGGAAATGACGATGCCGTGATATTCGGCAGTGTCGGAGTCCGGGGAGAACGGACGGAAGGCTTCAGGGTTGACAGGTTTAGGGGCGAGCCGTACGACGAACCCCTTCTTAAGGAATGGGTTCCGTTTACCTTTTCGCAGCCATTTTCTTCGGAGGATTGCAGGATAGCGGACAATACATACCTGTTTGTCGCTGAAAGCCGGGTGGACAGTACCTATGCGATTGTCAAGGTCTCCCACGGGTCATTCTCCCTTCTTGAGACAGAAGGAACAATCCCCACCTCGGGCATCCGTGGCGGCAGGATTTCAGTATCGAGCCAGCTCAGGGCGGACCGTCGCAGTCGCTGCGCGTACGTTACCGGGATGGACGCGGACGGAGTCCTGTATATACTTAAAATCTCGTACGACGCAATTTTTGACGGGGGTAAGGCGACTCTGGAGGCGTATTACGCGGAAGCGCCGGAAGGGGGATTCCCCTCGGAGCACTTTGCGGCAGCAATCCCTTCAGGCGGACTCGTGCTTGCCGGCGGACCTGGCTTGGACCCGGAAAATCCTTCAAAGGAGAGCAATTTCTTCGTAAGGAGTGAGGTATGGCGGTTCTCTCCCGGAGAGGCTCCTGTCGTTGCCGGGAGGCGCAGGGAATACCTGCCTTGGATTCTGCTCTTACTTGTGACAGTTGTCGGCATCTGTGCAGCCCTCGTCCGCAGGAAGCGGGAAGAAACAGTCCCTCCGGCGAAGCAGCCGCCGGAACAGGAGAATACGGATCTTGTCTCCCGTATGAAAAAACTTATGGAGGAGGATAAGATTTATCTTCAGGGCAGTCTTACGAAGGCGGACGTTGCGCGTATGCTTGGCACTAATGTCACTTATGTGAGTGCCGCCGTGAATTCCCAGATGGGCATTTCCTTTACAGAATTCATTTCCGGATACCGGATCCGTCATGCAAAACAGCTTATGAAGGATTATCCCGGAAAGAAGATATCGGAGATAGTGGAGGAATCCGGCTTCTCCAGCGAAAAATCCTTCTATCGTTGCTTCAAGGCCGTTACCGGAATGACTCCGGGGGAATGGAAGTCCACAAGGCTCCAATGAAGGAAAATAAATCGTATTACGGAGATTTTTTCATACCTTTACGGGGATGAAATTCAAGTCTTACGTCACGTTCTTCCTCCTGTTCGGCGTACTGTCGGACCTCGTGATCTGCCTCCTTTACGGCCCGGAAAGCAGCCTCGCAGTAAAAAGCCTTATCTGCCTTCCTACCCTTGCATCCCTTGTAGCGCTGGTTCTGATTGGTCTCGGGATCCGCTATACGGATTCGCTCAGGGTATTCTCATACCTGATATTCCTTTTCGAACTCCCAAAGTTCGTTTTTTCGTTGTTCTCGGCGCTGGGCCCTGTCGCTGCGATTCCCGGCGGGGCGGTGTCGTTGTTTTTCGCTTTCCTTATTTTTTACAGCACGCGTCACCTCAGAGTCAATGAGCTGGAGCTCTCCTTCGAGGGACTTCCCGGAGCCTTTGACGGCCTGAGGGTGTGCCAGATGGGCGATCTCCATCTGGGCTCGTTCGGAAGGAATTCTTCCTATGTGAAGAAAGTCCTTGACAAGGCGGCGGAACTCTCTCCGGACATCTTTCTTTTCGTCGGGGACCTCGTGAACTTCGATTCCAGGGAAGCGGATTCCTATCTTGAGGGACTGGGGAAGCTGAAAGCCCCTCTTGGCGTATATGCAATCCGGGGAAACCACGATTATCTTCTCCACGGGCATCATAACGACGAGGAGCGCGAGAAGGATATGGAGAGGCTTCTCGCTCTGGAACGGAGCCTTGGCTGGAGGGTTCTCCTGAACGGGAGCGCCGTCATCGAAAAGGATGGGGATAAGATTGCGGTCGCCGGGGTTGAGAATGTTTCGTCAAATCCGTATTTCACAAGGACGGGCGGCGACCTTAAAAAGGCCCTGGAGGGGATTCCGGAGGGAACGTTCACGATCCTTCTTACTCACGACCCCTCTCACTGGAGCTCGGAGGTAGTACCCTCAAGCGGTGTCCCGCTGACCCTTTCCGGACACACCCATGGGCTCAAATATAAACTTGCCGGGCTCAATACGGCCCATTGGAGGCTTCCTTTCCCGAGCGGAGTTTTCACCAGGGAGGGGCAGGTCCTCCACGTTACAAAGGGACTTGGGAGCGCATTCGCCTTCCGGCTCGGCGGATTTCCGTGCATCGACATTATCACACTTCGGCGAAAAATGCTATATTTGAACACTGAAACCCGAATACACTAAAACCTGAATCTATATGGAAAAATGGATTATGATTGTCAATCCTGCCTCCGCGTCCGATATGACCGAGGGGAAGTGGATTGACTCTGAGAAGCAGCTCCGGGAGGCCGGACTCGAGGTAGAGCACCTTCTCACTGAACACGCCGGCCACGCAATCGAACTTGCCGGAGAGGCCGCAAAGAAGGGAGAAAGAAAATTCATCGCCGTCGGAGGTGACGGAACGATCCACGAGGTCATGACCGGCCTTCTTCGTTTTGCCGATGCTGAAAAAGTGGCAATGGGCGAATTCACCCTCGCCGTTCTTCCCTACGGAACCGGAAACGACTGGATCCGTACCTCCATGGTCCCGAAGGACCTCAAGGAAGCAGGGGACTGCATTATCGCCGGTAAAACCGCGAAGGAGGATGTCGTCAGGCTAACCTTTGAAAACGGGGTCTTCTGCATGGCGAACATCGGCGGCGTGGGCCTCGACGCGGACATCTGCTATAATACCAACAAGCTCAAGATGAGGGGCCGAAAAGGCGGATTCCTCTACAAGATGGTCGCCCCTTATTCCATTTTCTCGAAAAAGCGTCAGAGCGTCGAAGTCGTGTGTGACGGCGAGATTGTCCATAGCGGCAAGATGTTTACGATAGTGATCGGAAATGGCGCTTATCGCGGCGGCGGCCTGCTCCAGAACGAGTCCGGAAGCGCCTGGGACGACGGCAAACTCGAGGTTTCCATAATGACAGGAGTCAATCATTTCAAGGCTCTCTCCCAGATGATGCACGTCTTCTCCGGAGACTTCGCAACCCTTCCCGGTATTATTACAAGACGTTTCAGGAAGATGACGATAAAGCCCCTCGACGACAAGCCGGACCGCGTCGAATCTGACGGAGAAATCCCCGGAAATATTCCCCTTACGGTAGAACTTACCGGAGAGCAAATCAACATTATAGTTCCTTAGGGCGGTGGACGGATCGGTAAAAAGCGCGCATCTCTCCTTCGGGGAGAGGTGCCTGAGAGTTTTCGCGTACTGTATGGTCCACGTCGTCCAGAGACCAAGGCTCCTCACACAGAAGCCGGCCCTCGACGAACCCACTATTTTTGCCTGCAGGCACGTCGGGCTGATGGACCCGGTGATACTTATGGTCCTGTATTACAGGAAGATGATACGTCCGCTCGCGGCGCTGGACTATTTCGAAAAGAATAAGTTCACTCACTTTTTCTTCTCCCACGCCCAGTGTATCCCCATCGACCGTCACAATCACTCCCCTCAGTGGCTCGAGGATTCGACGGCGGCAATCCGTAAAGGCGAGAGCATTGTAATCTTCCCCGAAGGGAAACGCAACAAGGTTGGAGAAGACCTGCTTCCGTTCCACGTTGGCGCGGCGCTTCTTGCCGCGAGGAGCGGCGCGAGGATTGTTCCCGTGTACAACTGGAAGTGGAAGTTTCCCCGCCGCTATACCCTTGCGATAGGGGAGCCAATCCGTGTATCTGCACCGCCAGAGGAGGGGACGGAGGAATTCCATCTCTACCTGAAGGCGGAGACGGCGAAGATACAGGCCGCGGTCGCAGCCCTTGAGAGCGTCAGGAAAGATTAGTCTTTAACCCCGAAAGCATAGATGCAGTGGCTCCTGTATATTTCTCCCGGACGGAGGACGACAGAGGGCCACTCCTTTTTGTTGGGGGTGTCCGGATAGTGCTGGGTCTCGAGGCAGATTGCGTGACGGAAGGGGTAGACGACGCCTCCCTTTCCGGTCACGGTGCCGTCGAGGAAGTTTCCGGCATAGACCTGGATTCCGGGTTCATCGGTATATACCCTCAGGCAGATTCCGGTCTCCGGGCAGTATAGTTCCGCTGCGACGGCGCCCGTGTCGCAGGCGGTGTCGAGCACCCAGTTGTGGTCGTAGCCGTGGCCGTTCCGGATCTGGATGTCGTCAGAGTCGATGTCATCCCCGATTCTCCTGGCTTTCCTGAAATCGAAGGGCGTCCCTTCTACGGATGCGATTTCTCCGGTTGTCATGAACGTATCATCGACCGGGGTGAAGCTCGAGGCGTTTATGTACAGCAGATCTTCCGTTATGCTGTGCCCTCCGGGATTGCCGGAGAGATTGAAGTACGAGTGGTTCGTCATATTTATGACGGTAGGGGCGTCCGTCACGGCCTCATAGTCAATGTCGATGGCATTGTCCTGTGTCAGGGTGAAGGTTACCCTGGCTGTAACGTTTCCCGGGAAATTGCTGTCTCCATCCGGCGAGTCCATCCGAAGGCGGAGGCTCGTCTGAGTAGCCTCCTCGACTGCATATACTTTATACTGCCATCCGGCGGGGCCTCCGTGGAGACAGTGTCCGAAGTTGTTCCGGGGGAGCTGGTACTGCGCTTCGTCGATGGTGATCCGGCCCTGGTTGATGCGGTTCGCATAGCGGCCTATGGATGCTCCGAAGTCTGTCTGGTTATTCTCCGGGAAGTAGTCCTCGACATTGTCGAATCCAAGTACCACATCGCGCAGCGCTCCGTCGCGCCCCGGGACCATCACGGAAACGATTCTTCCGCCGTAGTTCGTGATGCACACCTCCATACCGTTGTCGTTTGTCAGGGTATACAGCGCGGTCTTCGAGCCGTCCGCTTCGCTGTCAAATCTTTTCGGGTCCAGTCCTGACTTTGTCAGGGGCGTGCTGCAGGCGAGCATAATGGCTGCTGCAACGGGAAGAACTGTTAAAGCTTTCATTGTTCCTGTGATTGTTGTCCACAAAAATAATCAAATTCCTGCAATTATTCTCCCTTCGTCATCGAAACGCGTGGAAAGGAGCGAATGTTCGTAAAAAATTTTAAAATATAAAGAACGAGGCAATATTTTTTAAAAATTATTTGCGTATTAAAAAAATTTCCACGAAATTGTAAGCAAATTTGACAATGAGGTATGGGAAAAATAGACAATATCGGCGGAAAGAGGCCTGAGGGGCTGATTCTGGTCGTGAATACGGGGTCCATCACTACCAAATTTGCGGTTTACCGTGACGGGGAAACCGTACTGGAAAGGAAGCTCGAACATTCGGTTGAGGAGTTGTCTCATTTCGCGGATGTAATGGACCAGGAAGATATGCGGACGAAGGCGATCCTGGATGCGCTGAGGGAGGAAGGCATAAATCTCGAGGATATCGATATCGTAATGGCCCGCGGCGGACTGTTCACTCCGTGCATAACCGGTGTCTACAACGTCAATGCTGATATGCGCGAAGTCCTTTCCACAAGCCGCGAGGGAAACCACGCCTGCAATCTGAGCGCTCTTATCGGTGACAATATTGCCCATACGATAAACGACCTCCGGGTAGGCAAGGGAATCAAGCCGCGCTTTGGCGAATGCATCGCATATGTGGCGGATCCCCCGATGGCGGATGAAATGCTGCCTGAGTGTCACGTAGGAGGCATACCGGAATTCCCGAGGAGGACCCTTTTCCACGCTCTGAACACCCGCGCCATAATGCGCCGCTATCTTCGTGAGACCGGACGAAAGGCGGAAGACACAACCGCAATCATCTGCCATATGGGCGGCGGTGTCACAATCTCCCTCCACCGCGGCGGACGCGTAATCGACACCTCCCACGGGCTTGGCGGTGACGGGCCCATCACCCCCGAACGCGCAGGCTGCTGCCCGCCATATCCCCTCATCGATATGTGTTTCAGCGGCAAGTACACCAAACAGGAAATAAAGAAAAAGCTGATCGGAAAGGGCGGCGCCGTCGCCTATTTCGGCACCAACGATATGAGGGAAGTGGTAAGGATGGCCAAAGAAGGTCACGAAGACTACGTCGTCTTTATGAAGGCCTTCGTCTTGAACATCGCCAAATACATCGTCGCCCAGGGTGCCGTCGTGGACGGAAAGGTTGACGTAATCATCCTTACCGGCGGCGTTGCCTTCAGCAAGGATATTACAGATGCCATCACGGAGAAGGTCAGCTGGCTCGCCCCCGTGGTCGTATATCCCGGAGAGAACGAACTGGACTCCCTCGCAGAGAACGGCTACATCATCCTTGCCGGACAGACCAAGATCCATACTTATAACAAAGACCACATAATTGAAGACTGATAACACTATGGACCAGAAAATCGATTATTCAAAACGTGCGTTCGCGTACTACCCTACGGACGCTATCGTAGTTTCACGGTACGTAGACGGAAAGTGGACCGCCCCCGAGGTCACGGACAACTTCAATCTTACGCTTAATTGCTTCGCCGGGGTATTCCACTATGCGCCCTCCTGCTTTGAAGGACTGAAGGCCTACAGGGGTTGTGACGGCAGAATCCGCCTTTTCCGCCCTCTGGAAAACGCAAAGCGAATGATTCGGAGTGCCGCGTACATAGATATGGAGGCGCCGTCGGAGGAACTCTTTATGGAAGCCTGTATGCTCTGCGTGAAGGCTAACATCGACTATCTCCCTCCTTATGAGAGCGGCGCATCGCTGTATCTGAGGCCTACCCTTTTCGGAATGAACCCCCAGCTTGGAATCAATTCCCCGAAAGACGTTATGTTTGTCGTAATGTCATCCGGAGTCGGGACTTACGGCGGCGGAAAGCTGCTTACCCCGACAAACGCCGTCATCTCCAGAAACTACGACAGGGCGGCGACCCACGGCTCCGGAGGATACAAACTGGGCGCGAACTACGCTCAGTCCCTCCACGCTTACAATCTTGCCCATAAGATGGGTTACCGGGAACTCCTCTTCCTGGACACGGCGACTCATTCCCGTATCGAAGAATTCGGCTCCTCGAACTTCTTCGCGATAAAGGACGGAGCATATATCACGCCGGATTCTACGAGCGTCCTCCCTTCCATCACCAATATGAGCCTTAGGGAACTCGCCCCTGAATTCGGGCTCCGCGTGGAGCGGAGGGTGATCCCTGTGGAGGAACTCGCCTCAGTGGATGAGGCCGGCTCCTGCGGAACCGCGGTCGTTATCAATCCTCTCTACAGGATCGATGACAAGAAGCGCCTTGAGGATACGGACGTTGTGAGGTCGTTCAACATCGGGACTCCCGAAAAATGCGGCCGATTCAGTGAGATGCTCTATCACCGTATGGTCGGAATCCAGAAGGGCCTCGAAGAGGACACCTACAACTGGTGCGTTTTCGTGGACTAGGATATGGAAGAGAGGATAAGGACGCTGCTTGAGGATTCGAAGGCTGATGAGGCAATCGCCCTCCTTGACCTTTACAGGGCGGAGGGAAACGCAATGGACGATAAGCTTTACTACCTTCTTGGTAACGCCTGGAGGAAGAAGGGAAACTGGCAGATGGCTATGAACAATTATCTTGAGGCTGTCGCAATAAACCCTGAATCTCCGGCCCGGCAGGCCCTTGAAATCGCAAACGAAATCCTCGATTTCTACAACAAAGATATGTATAACCAATAACTTATAACCAAATGGCAAAACTCAGAGGAGCGACAGTCGTCGACATCGAACGCTGCAAAGGCTGCGGTCTTTGTGTTGTCGCCTGCCCGCTGAAGGTGCTCGCCCTTACCACAAAGAGCGTGAACCAGAAGGGCTACAACTATGCTGAAACCGTCCTGGAGGACGTCTGCACGGGGTGTTCATCCTGCGCAATCGTCTGCCCGGACGGATGTATCACCGTTTATCGTAAGAAGGAGGACTGATTATGGCAGAGAAAGAAGTTACCTTGATGAAAGGCAATGAAGCCATTGCCCACGCCGCCATCCGCTGCGGATGCGACGGCTACTTCGGTTACCCCATCACCCCCCAGTCGGAGGTACTTGAGACCCTTGCCGCAGAAAAGCCCTGGGAAACTACCGGAATGGTAGTGCTCCAGGCGGAGAGCGAAGTCGCCTCGATCAATATGGTCTATGGCGGCGCGGCAACCGGAAAGAGGGTTATGACATCCTCCTCCAGCCCGGGAATCAGCCTGATGCAGGAGGGAATTTCCTATATGGCTGGCGCAGAACTCCCGGCTCTCATCGTCAATGTCTCCCGCGGCGGCCCCGGACTCGGAACGATCCAGCCCTCCCAGGCTGACTACTTCCAGACCGTAAAGGGCGGCGGACACGGTGACTATCGGCTCATCACCCTTGCTCCGGCATCGGTGCAGGAGATGGCTGATTTCGTGGACCTTGCCTTCAACCTCGCGTTCAAGTACCGCAATCCCGCGATGATCCTTTCCGACGGCGCCATCGGCCAGATGATGGAAAAAGTCGTTCTCCCTCCTTTCAAACCCCGCAGGAGCGAGGAAGAGATCGCGAAGGAGTGCCCGTGGGCAACTACCGGAAGGACCGGAATGCGTAAGCCCAATATCATCACCTCGCTCGAGCTCCGCTCGGAGGAGATGGAGCAGAACAACCTCCGCATCCAGGCGAAATACCGCGTGATCGAGGAAAAGGAAGTCCGCTACGAGGAGTATATGACGGATGATGCTGAGTATCTTATCGTCGCCTTTGGCAGCGCCGCCCGAATCGCAAAGAAGGTTATCTCCATCGCCCGCGAGGAAGGTATCAAGGTTGGACTTCTGAGGCCCATCACCCTCTGGCCTTTCCCCACTGCAAAGATCGCTGAACTTGGAAAGAAGGTCAAGGGTATCCTTTCCCTCGAGATCAATGCAGGCCAGATGGTGGAGGATATCCGCCTCGCCGTCGAGTGCAAGGTTCCCGTAGAGTGGTACGGCCGCCTCGGAGGAATCATCCCCGAGCCGGAAGAGGTCGTATCCAAGATTAAAACTATGATCCGCTAATCTGAGTGCCTTATGACAAGAGAAGAAATCATACGTCCCGAGAATCTGGTCTACAAGAAACCGGAACTTCTCAATGATGTCCCTATGCATTACTGCCCCGGCTGCAGCCACGGTGTGGTCCATAAGCTTGTCGCTGAGGTAATCGCTGAGATGGGAATGCAGGAAAAGACCATCGCAATCTCCCCTGTGGGATGCGCTGTCTTCGCATATAAATATATAGATGTGGACTGGCAGGAAGCGGCCCATGGCCGCGCACCGGCACTCGCTTCCGCAGTTAAGCGCCTCTGGCCGGACCGTCTCGTCTTCACGTATCAGGGAGACGGCGACCTCGCCTGCATAGGCACGGCGGAGACTATCCACGCCCTCAACCGCGGAGAGAATATCACCATCATCTTCATCAACAACGCAATCTACGGAATGACCGGAGGACAGATGGCCCCGACAACCCTTCTCGGTATGAAGACTGTCACCTGCCCTTACGGCCGCGACCCCAAGCTACACGGCTATCCCCTCAAGATGGCGGACATAGCGGCACAGCTTGAAGGGACCTGCTATGTCACCCGCCAGAGCGTCCAGAGCGTACCCGCAATCCTGAAGGCCAAGAAGGCTCTCCGCAAGGCATTCGAGTATTCGATGCAGGGCAAGGGCTCGAACCTCGTCGAGATAGTCTCAACCTGCAACACCAACTGGAGGATGACTCCCGACAAGGCCAACAAGTGGATGGAGGAGAATATGGTTCCCTACTATCCTCTCGGAGACCTTAAAGACAACGGCAAATAACAGGAGGACACGATTATGACACACGAAATTATCATATCCGGATTCGGAGGACAGGGCGTCCTCTCGATGGGTAAGATTCTCGCATACTCCGGGCTTATGGAAGATAAGGAAGTGACCTGGATGCCCGCTTACGGTCCCGAACAGAGGGGCGGTACGGCTAACGTCACCGTCATCGTCAGCGACGATCCCGTCTCTTCCCCTATCCTGAGCTCCTACGATACCGCGATTGTCCTTAACCAGCCTTCGCTGGAAAAGTTCGAGCCCAAGGTGAAGCCCGGCGGAACCCTTATCTACGACGGCTACGGCATCAATGTCCCTCCTACCCGGAAGGACATCCACGTTTACCGTATCAACGCTATGGACAAGGCCGCTGAGATGAATATGATCAAGGTCTTCAATATGATAGTCCTCGGAGGATTCCTCAAAGTCCATCCCATCGTGTCCATCGACGGCGTCCTTAAAGCGCTCAGGAAAACCCTTCCGGAGCGGCATCATCACCTGATACCGATGAACGAGGAGGCAATCCGCCTCGGAATGGATATTATCGAGGAGATGTAAAAAACAGCGTGAGAGCAGCCCGGCCGGGCTGCTCTCTTTACGTTATGCATTCTTGTTCCTGAAAAGAGCCGCCGTGGGCAAAAAGGGGTGTTTTTGCAGAATCAGTGGGAAAACCTGTATCCGAAGCGCTCGAAGGCCGCTCTTTCGAGCGCTTCCCTGTCGTCCGGATGGGCTATCGAAATCAGCAGCTTCGCCCTTTCGACGAGGCTCTTTCCTCTCAGGTATACGATTCCGTATTCGGTTGCGACAAACTGGGTCTGGAAGCGGGTCGTAACAACGCCAGCGCCGGGGGTGAGGGTAGGTACGATCTTCGCCCTGCCCTTTGCCGTGCGGGAGGGGAGCGCTATGAATATGCGTCCGCCTTCGGAGAGGGAACATCCATACATGAAATCGTGCTGGCCGCCGACGCTGGAGAAAATCATCGGGCCGATGGAATCCGCGCAAATCTGCCCTGTCAGGTCCACTTCGATCGCTGAGTTGATGGCGCAGGCGCGGGGGTTCTGGGCAATAAGGAACGGATTGTTCGTATAGGCTACGTCGAAAAACTCCATCGTCCGGTTGTGGTCGATGTACTTGTACATTTCAGTGGAGCCTATGGCAAGGGCGGCGACGCTCACGCCGGGACGGACTTTCTTGAGCGAGTTGTCAATGACTCCTTCCTTTATAAGGCGGATTACGCCGTCAGTCATCGCTTCCGTATGGAGCCCGAGGTGTTTGTGATGCTTTATTCCGTTGAGGACTGCGTTCGGGATCCCGCCGACACCTATCTGGAGGCAGGCTCCGTCTGGAATTTCCGAGGCTACGTTTGCGCCTATGGCGGCTTCGACCGGAGTGGGCTCTCCGAACTGCATCGCTACGGGGGCGACATCGCAAAGGACTGCGGCGGAAATCTTCGACTCGTGAATCATACAGTCCCCGTAGAGATAGGGGATGTTCGGGCTTACCTCCGCGATGACAACCCTCGCGACTTCGACAGCGGAGACGGCGATATCGGCCGATATTCCAAAGCTGCAGTAGCCGTTCTCATCCGGCAGCGAGCAGGTGATGAAGGCTACATCCACGGGGAACTCTCCGCTTCGGAACATAGCCGGGACCTCGCCGAGGAATGCGGGAGTCATAGTGCCGTATCCGGCGGCGATATGGGCCCTCTGGTCCGCGCTAACGAAAATGCTGTTGACGATGAACGAATCTTTGTATTCGGGTTTGCAGAAGGGGGCGGGTTCCTTGTGGACATTGAATCCGGAGGTGATGACAACGTCCTTCAGCTCGCTGTGACGGCGGGCAAGGGCCTCCTGCAGAAGCACTGGAACGGAGGCTCCGCCCTGGCAGCATACGGTATCGCCGCTGCGCACGAGGCGGACGGCTTCATCGGCAGTTACATATTTCATTTTCCTGCGAGTTTTTCGAATAATCCAAGGTTTTCATCCAGAAGACGGAAGTCATCATCGCTAAGGAGGCGGGATACACAGACGCGGATTCCGCTCTGGCCGCTTCCGGTGGTGTTCAGTGGGATTGCAATGATGCCGCAGCGAAGAAGCGTCTCGAGGAGTTCCCTGTTGCCAAGGTCCCTGTAACCGACCGTGTAGAAGAATCCGTCACTGATGGTCTGCTCCATATCCTTGTCGTAAACGAGGTGGAATCCGTGCCTGTCGAAGATTTCGCGGGAACGGTGGGCCCTGAGACCGTAGTTGCGCAGTTCCGCTACGAAGTTGTATCTTCCGTCGACGGAGGCCTCGAACATAGCGGAGAGGGCATACTGGGCGGAGTGGGATGCTCCGGAGGTATTGACATAGAGGTAGTTCAGTATGAAGTTGTCGCCGAACTTCGAGATGCCCCATTTCTCCTTCAACGCAGGATACTCCCTTTCGTAGAGTTTGTCCGAGATGCATACGACAGCGATCCTTTCCCCGGCGTAGCTGAATATCTTCGAGCCGGAAAGGAGGATTACGTAGTTGTCCGTATAGCGGGCGACAGTGCTCTGGAACGGGGGCTCGAAGGGGACGGACATATCTTTCCGGAAGTCCATGCACAGGTAAGCCATATCCTCCAGCACAATCACGTCGTACTTGTTTGCAAGTTCTCCGATGATCTGCAGTTCCTCCTCGGTGAGGCATATCCAGGCCGGGTTGTTGGGATTCGAGTAGAGGATTGCGGCGATGTTTCCCTGTTTGAAATAGGATTCCAGTTTGTCACGGAGTCTCTCCGCGCGGTACTCGTAGATGTCGAACGTGAGGTTCTTGATCCCGAGGATGTCCGGCTGGCGTCCGTGGGCTGAGAATCCCGGGCAGATATACAGGATGGTGTCCTTGCCGGGTTGGAGCTGGGAGCATTCCAGGATGGACGTCATACTTCCCTGCATGGACCCGACGGTGGGGACGATTCCTTTCGGGGAGATGTCTATATCGATGAATGCCTTGACAAAGCGGGAGGCGTTCTTCTTCAATTCGGGGATACCCTGGACGGAAGGGTATATGGAGGGGATGCCGGCATCGAGGGCCTTTTTCTGGGCCTCGAGACCTATCTTGCAGGCGGGGATTCCGGGGATTCCGAACTCCAGATGGGAGAATTTTTCCCCGGAGGCTTCCTCAAGCGCTGAGCCCACCATCGAGCACTGGCGGATGGTCGTTCTCGAGATATCCTCGATCCCCATCTCCAGGAACTTCCCCTTGAGGACCTGCTCGGAAATCGGCTGTTTCATAATTACTTCTGTGAAAGTGAATGCTCCAGCCCGGCGTCGAAGGCCTTGATGTTGGATTCGACGACGGCGTCGCCCTTCCTTGCGAAGATCCGGCGGATGCCTTCGCGGAGGCACTCCGGTTCCAGTATGTCCAGAACGCCGGCAACGGCGCCGAGAAGCACCATATTCGCGCTCCTTGCGGACCCGAGGTCCTTCGCTATAGTGTCAGCGTCGAGGGTGATCGCCTTCGGCATCTTTCCGAGTTCGCCCATAACGTTTTCTATCGGGGGATAGTCCGGGATGTTCCGGAAGGGGGTGGAGTTGGTGACGATCCATCCGTCGCTCCTGAGCCAGGGCAGGTAGCGGAGGGCTTCCATGGGCTCGAGAGAGACGATAAGATGGGCCCCGCCGCGGGGGATAAGGTCGCTGTAGATGGGGTCGGAGGAGAGTCTCAGGTGTGACTGGACGTCGCCGCCCCTCTGGCTCATCCCGTGGACTTCCGCCTGTTTCAGATGCAGGCCCTGCTGGAGGGCGGCGGAACCGATGACTGTTGCGATGGAGAGGATTCCCTGGCCTCCCACACCGGCGAGAATAATATCCTGTGTCATTTCTTTGCGTGTCTTTTAAGTGTCTGGATGCATTCGCGGCGGCATACTATCACGGAAACCCCGTGGTACTCGAGTTCTTCCCGGATGACCTTCTCCATATCGGGGTAGTTCTTCGGGAGGGGGATGATGGTACGGATATGGGCCTTGTCAACGCCTAGTCCTTCGCAGATGGCCTCGATCCTACCGGTTCCGGCGGAGTCCTGACCGCCCGTCATTGCGGTGGTGAGGTTGTCCGAGATACAGAGGGTGACGTCAGCATTCGTGTTGACGGCGTCGAGAAGTCCGGTCATTCCGCTGTGGGTGAAAGTGCTGTCTCCGATGACGGCGACGGCAGGCCAGGTTCCGCTGTATGCGGCGCCTTCCGCCATCGTAAGGGATGCGCCCATCTCGACGCAGGTGTGAAGCGCCTGGAACGGTGGCATCCATCCAAGGGTATAGCATCCGATGTCGCCGAATACCCGGGCGCCGGGATAGTCCTTGATGACGTTGTTAAGGGCGGTGTAGAAGTCGCGGTGGCCACATCCCGGGCAGAGTGCCGGGGGACGCGGGGCTACGGTTTCGGAGGCGGCGAACTCCGGAAGGGGCTCAAGGCCCACAGCCTTCCTTACGGCGTCCGGGCTGAGTTCTCCGTCGCGGGGGAGAGTTCCGTCAAGACGGCCCTTGACCGGGATTCCGGAGGGGAAAACACCGGTAAGCTTCTCTTCCACGAGGGGCTGACCCTCTTCGATGACAAGGATGGTCCCGACCATTCCGGCGAGATCCCTTGCGAGTCTCCTCGGGAAAGGATACTGGCTGATCTTAAGGACGGGGTAGGGACATCCGTCGGGATAATTCTCCATAAGATAGTTGTAGCCTATCCCGCAGGCGATTATGCCCATCGAGCGGTCTTTTCCGTCCCGGAGGAAGTTGAATTTTGATCCGGCCGCATCCTCTTCGAAGGCAGCATAGTCCTTGATAAGCTGACGGTTACGGACGCGCGCGTTCACCGGGAGGGTGACCCACTGGCGGGG
>CALCEJ010000032.1 GCA_937900465.1 uncultured Bacteroidales bacterium
TTGCAAACCGTCACAAAAATAGCGCAATCGAGCGAGCTCGTTGCGCTTTTTGCTACCGCTTTGCGGTGAGTGAGGGATTCGAACCCCCGGTACGGTCACCCGTACACCTGTTTTCGAGGCAGGCTCCTTCAACCACTCGGACAACTCACCTTGAGGGTTTGGGGTTGCAAATATACGAATTTTTTGAATCACCGCAAGGGGGACGGTCCCGAACACGGTCCCGAACCCGAACCCGAACCCGGTCCCGAACACAGTTCCGAACCCGGTCCCGAACCCGGTCCCGAACCCGGCCCCTTCTCCTCTTATTCCTTGACCCTTGTCCAGACCTCGGTTTCGCCTATCCCCAGGACGGTGCCCCGGACTTTCAGGACGTTGATGTTGTCGAAGGTGCAGGTTACGCTGGCCTTGATGCCCCTCTGGGGATCGTAGATCTTTGCGCCGCCCCAGTTCTTCTTGTCTGCGTTGTATTTCAGACCGGAGATAAGGACGATACGGTCTACGCGGACGTTACGGAGGGACTTGTCAGGATTCTTGACGTCGAGATAAACGTTGCCGTTTTCGTCATAAAGGTCTTCCACCCAGCAGACGGTTGCCTTGTATGTGGCATCCGGGGACTTGGTTATCTTGACCTTGTAAGCATCTTTTCCGGAACCTCCGGAGTATGTCCCGAGTATGTTGTCAGCCTTGTCGTTCTGGGCAAGGAGAGTGAATGCGGCAAAAAAGAGAGCCGCCGTCACAGCGAAAAATCTTTTCATTATTTGAACCACTTTGTGAGACGGTCCTTTGCATAGAGGAAGTAAACAGCAAGACCGATCCAGCTAGTTGCAAGCACGATTACAGCGGTGATGATCTTTCCCACCAGGGAGATGGGCTTCTTGATGATGTCGAGAACAGCAATGACTGACAGGACGACACCGATGATGTAGATGATTGTTCCCATAGTATCAGTAAAAATTTATTAGGTGCAAATATACGGAAATAATTTGGTAAAGCCCCCAAAAAACGGTAACTTGGCGGAAATTAACATAACTCTGACTGAATGAAAAGATTCGTAATTATGACACTTATGGCTGGAGTCCTTGCGGCTGGCTGCGCCCCGAAGGGGGAGAGAGCGATTCCGGAGGACAGGGAAATTGAAGCGAAAGTGGAGAAGGTGCTCTCCGGAATGACCCTTCGCGACAAGGCGGGACAGATTGTCCAGATGACGGTCGAAACCGTTATGAATGAAAACGGACTCGACGAGGAGAAACTCGAAGCCCTTTTCCGGGATTACCGCATAGGCTCGATCCTGAACGTCCCCAACGGACACGCGAACTCCCGCGAATATACCGCAGACTTCATTTCCAGAATCCAGGAAAAATCCTTCGATATACTCGGGACCCCCTGCCTTTACGGACTGGATATGATCCACGGTGCGACGTACCTCACGGACGGAACTTACTTCCCTCAGGAAATCAACCTCGCAGCGACCTTCGATCCGGCCCACGCTACCCGTATGGGCGAAGCCCAGGCCTATGAGACAAGGGCGGCCCAGTGCCCGTGGGTGTTCTCTCCCGTGATGGACCTTGGACGTGACTGCAGGTGGCCCCGTATGTGGGAAAGCTTCGGGGAAGACCCGTACCTTCAGTCGGTGATGGCTTCCGCGGAAACCGTCGCTCTCCAGGGCGAAGACCCTAACCATATCGACCACAATCACGTTGCGGTAAGCATCAAACACTTTATGGGCTACGGCGTGCCCCATACCGGAAAGGACCGTACTCCCGCATACATTGCGGAAAACGACCTCCGGGAGAAATACTTCGCTCCCTTCCTTGCCTGCCTCCGGGAGGGCGCCCTTACCATTATGGTAAACTCCGCATCCATTAACGGTATTCCTACCCACGCGAACAAGACGCTTCTTACCGGATGGGTAAAGGAAGAGCTGGGATGGGACGGAATGATAGTCACGGACTGGGGTGATGTGGACAATCTCTTTACGAGGGACCGTCTTGCGGCGGACAAGGTAGAGGCTGTCGCAATGGGCCTTAATGCCGGAATAGATATGATTATGGACCCGTACGACCCCGGCTGTGTGGATGCGATCGAGGAGGCCGTTGGGCGCGGGCTTCTTCCTGTGGAAAGGGTCGATGACGCCGTCCGCCGCATCCTGCGCCTTAAGTTCAGGCTGGACCTTTTCGACAATCCTGTCACGAAGGACGAATATCCGGACTTCGCCTCCGACAAGTTCAAGGCCGATGCATACCGCGCCGCTGTTGAATCGGAGGTCCTCCTTAAGAACGAGGACGGAATCCTTCCCCTGTCGAGGGGGACGCGCATCCTTGTCACCGGCCCGAATGCGGATAATCTCCGCGCCCAGAGCGGCGGTTGGTCCTATACCTGGCAGGGTGATGCGACAAAGTATGCCCCGGAAGGCATCAACACTTTCCTCGATGCCATAAAAGCCAAGTTCCAAAATGTCAGTTACATCCCCGGAGTGGAGTACTATTCCGACGACTGGCAGGCAGACAAGGATACCGGAATCGCGCGTGCAGCAGCAGCGGCGAAATCGGCGGATGTAGTGATTGCCGTGGTGGGCGAAAACTCCTACTGCGAGACCCCCGGCAATATGGACGACCTGAATCTTTCTGAGAATCAGAAGAACCTTGTAAAGGCCGTTGCCGCGTCCGGAAAGCCTGTCATCCTTGTCCTTAACGAGGGACGCCCCCGTATCATCGGCGATATAGAGCCCCTCGTGAAGGCCGTTGTCGATGTGATGCTTCCTTCAAATTACGGAGGGGATGCGCTCGCAGCCCTTCTTGCCGGAGAAGAGAATTTCAGCGGAAAGCTTCCCTTCACCTATTCCAAGCACATCAACGCCCTCCATACCTATGATTACAAGGTATCGGAGCATCGCGATATGATAGAAGGAGCCTATAACTACGATGCCATTATGGATGTCCAGTGGCCCTTCGGATACGGTCTCAGCTATACGACATTCGAATACAGCGACCTTGCCCTCGAGACACCCTCGGAGTTTACCGCCGGTGATACTATCGCCCTGACTTTGAAGGTAACCAACACCGGAGACCGTGCTGGCCGTGAGGCTGTCCTTCTTTATTCGAGCGATCTTGTCGCAAGCCTTATCCCGGATGTGAAG
>CALCEJ010000033.1 GCA_937900465.1 uncultured Bacteroidales bacterium
CGCATTGTGACCTCGTCAGTTACACTGACGCTCCCCGGCAGGGGTTCGTACAACCACTACCTACAACAAGCGATACGGCCTCAAAACCTTGTACTTCTCTCCTGAAAATCAGCCCGTTAACTTCCACCTCTCCAAGTTGGTCTCCAAGTTTACAGGAAAACACTTCGACAAGTCTTCCTTGACAGAGGACGAGGTAAGAGCGATTGTGGACTATATCACTGACAACTTCTTCTTCTGCAATTATCAGCGGGTCTCGACTTCCAAACAGATTCTTGAGGTTTCCGAGAGGCTGATTCTTGAAAACGGCGTCAAGATAATCGTGATTGACGCTTTCAATAAGATTGAGAGCGAGAACGGACTCGAGGACAACCTGCTTTATATCAGCAAGTTATTAGATACACTCTGCACCTTTGCTATCAAGGAGGATATCCTGATTATGCTTGTCGCTCACCCTAAGAAAATGGATACAGGTCGCGACAACCAACATAGAGTCCCCACTCCGTATGATATCAACGGTAGCGCTAACTTCTTTAATAAGAGCGACTTCGTGTTTACGGTTCAGCGAACTCGACGTAGCAAGGACGATACACACGTAATCATAGACGTCGGCAAGGTCAAGTTCTCGAACTACGGCTGTCAGGGACGAGTGGAACTTGATTACGACAGGGAGTCGGGGAACTACTTCGACCCTGCGGGGAGAGAGGTATCTGTCAATTTCAACGACTCGGACTTCTTTGACGACGAGGAGGAGTAAACCTCTACCCGTATGCCCCGACGGGTTATAATATCGGGGCAAACTAAATAATAATTAAAGTGTTAACAAGTTATCAGTTTGAGTTTGATAGTTGTCTTGAGGCGATTATCAACGACCCCACGGCGGTAGACGTGGAGTATTATTTCTACCGAATGGAACAGCTCACGAACGCGCTGCGTGAGTTTGTCTCCAAGGAACAAGCAGCGCGCAAAAACGACGAGTATGAGTACAGATAAGACTCTGACGTGGAAACCTCCAAGGAAATATCGGTCTTGGCAACCCTGTGTAGACAAGGACGAGTTTCGCAAGCGGGTCAAGGATTTGGTTGCACCCGAGGATTGGGACGAGAATGAGTTCGAGCGCCTCTTCTTCAACGCGTTCATTTGCATTTGCTCGGTGAGCAAAGAGCAATATGAGGATTTGGTGGAGTGGGCTGCGACGGGGTTTTCAATGCCCTTCTAACACGAGAGACGCCGCGATCGCGGCGTCTCTTCTATTTCGAAAACTTGTAAGTACGCGGGTCAAGCTGTTCAAGGGTCTTTTGCAGCCGTCTATGGGTCTTCTGTATACGTTGAAGCTTCTTGACATTCGCTTCATTTCCTGCGTGTCGTTCTCTTTCTATGGTCTTCTTTACGAAACCGAGCCTTTGAGATAGTTTGCTATTGCACTTGGCGAATGAAATGCGATATGCGTCTTGAGCCTTTCTGTCTTGCTTCAGCGAGGTGAGCAATGCGACGATACTGTCTTCAAGTACAACCAAGTCGGCGTTGGAAGGAACAGGGGTATCCTTGAAGACTGTCTTATCAAAATAATCGTTGATTGCGGCATTCACCTCGTCCAAGTTTGTGCCTGTCTTTTCTGTTGCAGGTCGCTTTCCATTCTGCGCTTCCTGAACAGCCTTGAACAGAGTTTCCTTCTGCATTTCGGCATAGTACTTCAAGGTTGTTTTGGTCGTACTGTGGCCGACGAGCTTGGCAATGACGCTCTCTTTGACCCCTTTGTTATAGAGAGTACACACGTAGGTAGTCCTCCCGATATGCGTGTGGAGCCGTTTCTGTATGCCACAAATATCCTGTATCTCTTTCAGGTAGGCATTGTATTTTTGGTTGGTTAGGTGCGGAAGTTCGTAATCATACTTCTCGAGGATTGCCTTGCCCTCCTCCAATACTATAGCCGTAAACTTTTCCTTAGTCTTGACCCGTTTCTTCTCAATATAAATCTGTCCGTCTTTGGGATTCACCTTGAAGTCTTCCTTCTGCAGCAAATCCAAATCCTTGTATGCCAAGCCCGTGTAGCATTGCATAAGCAATAGGTCGCGAACGTTGGCAAGCCTTGGTATGTCGATTTTCTTGTTCGCTATCTTCTTGATTTCGTCGGGTTCAAGCCAAACGATATCCTTCTTTTCCCCCTTTGTTATTCTATAGCCCGCATAGGGGTTGGCCTTGATTTTCCCTCGATTAAAGGCGAGAGTAAAAGCTGCCTTGGTTCGTGCGTGGTAGTTGTAGATAGTCGATTGGTCAAGTCCTTGTTCCCTCAAGTAAAACTGTAGATTGTTCACGTGTTGGATATCCACACTTTGAGCGGGGGTGTCGTCTGTAAACTCATTGGCCGCGTAGAATGCATTCTTGGCAAGTAGGTATTTGCCATAAGTCGCCATAACGATATCTCCTGATATGAGTTTCTGCTTCTCGTTTCCAATAATGTCAGCCCACAGGTCTCCAAGAGAGTAAGCCTTGGAAACATACTGTCGTTTCAAGCACTCTTTGAGATTGTCTGCCGTTAGCTCAATATCGGCAAAGGCCATACGCTCGGCATAGTCGTCCACCAAACGGCGCTGATTCTCGCAATACGATTTTATTGCATTGGTTTTCTTTGAGGCCATTGCTGCCTTGAAATCTTCAGGCCTTTCTTTCCTTTGAAGGTTGAGGTAGCACCTTTTTTTGTTGATTACGATAGATAACTCAATGGGGGCAAGCCCTTTTTTATTTGCTTTCGAGGGCCTACAGTAAAAGTTAATGTCGAATGTCTGCCTTGTTGCCATTGCGGTTTACTATTGGTTCAAAAGCTAAGGTAAGCTATTTTGGTCGCACTTACAAGTATATGGTCGCAAATATCGGCCAAAACATAGGCGTTTTTGCGACCAATTTTCGGTGTCAAGAAAAGTAAAACCCCTCGCAGAACGCTCTGCAAGGGGTTTTTGCGTTTTTAGTGCGGAGAGGACGACCCTCGAGCGGTAAGTTTAGCGTTGTCAAGCCAAGTTTAGATTTGTTTTATATTCCATTGTAAATCAGCATAGTAAAACGAGTGTTAGTTCAGCGTCGTTTAGGGTGATTTGTTTTGATATGTCAAAAAATGGGTGTAATTTTGGGTGTAAGAACTGAAACGCTATGTCAATAACGATTACTCATCGCATCAACCGGGGCATTGTCGTACGTGATGGACGGACCGACTGCCAGATACGCCTCCGGGTTTCGTACCGAGGCAACCGGCTGGATTTATACACTGGATTACTGATTGAGCCGGAGAAGTGGATAGACGCCGTGGTCGTCGACGGGAAGAAGACCCCGGTCCAACAGGTGAAGAAGGGGTGTAAGTCCTCGCAAGGATACACGGCGACCCAGATAAACAACGCACTGGACGAACGTGTGCAGTATGTGGAGAAGTTATTTGAGGAGTACGGCGAACTGGAATACGTGCCGACCCCGGATGAACTACGGGACCGCTATAACGACCGATTTGTTCCGGGCATTGAGAAGAAGGAGACGTTTTTCACCATCTTCGACCAGTTCATGTTGAGGCAAGGGAAGGACGCATCGTGGCAGAGCAACACCTACCAGAAGTTCCGCACCGTAAAGAAGCATTTACAGGACTATGACCCCAACCTGACGTTTCAACGCCTTGATGCAGAAGGACTGGTGAAGTACCGGGATTTCCTATGGGAGAGCGAAGGACTGAACAACGCCTCAACGAACAAGCAACTGGATTTCGTCAAGCAGTTCCTATTGTGGGCGGAGAAAAATGGCTACCACAAGACCAACTACAAGGAGTTTAAGGCGAAGATGAAGACGTTGGAAAAGGACGTGTTCGCCCTGAACGATGAAGACCTGGAGAAGATAGTCGGTTTCCAGTTCAACGACACGCTTGATAAGTACCACACGCTTGAATACACCCGGGATTGTTTCGTGTTTTCGTGTTATACGGGACTACGGCATAGCGACGTTTACCGCCTGACCCGTCCGCAGGTGGATTTCAATGACAAGACCATCGCAATACCGGTGAAGAAGACCCGGGATTTTGTGAAAATACCCCTACACGATACTGCATTGGCTATTTTGGAGAAGTATAAGGACGAGATTTTTGATAACGACCGGGCATTACCGATACTGACTGACCAGAAATGCAACGTCAATATTAAGACGGTCGGGCTATTGTGCGGACTGACCGAGCCACGTACGATACATAAGATGGTCGGCACGAAGGAGATTACGGAGACGAAGCCGATGTACAAGTACCTATCGTTTCACTGTGGTCGACGGACGTTCATAAGCCGTATGTTGTCCGGCGGTGCGGCTCCATCCGTGGTGATGTCAATGACCGGACACAAGAAGTATGAAGCGATGAAGCCCTATGTACGCATTATGGACCCGGCGAAACGGGAGGCGATTGAGCGACTGAAATGACCCCGGGATATTCACTCCTGAAGGGGGTGTATATTGAGAAAGCGACATAAACAACTGATAATCAAACGAATGAGACGGATTTCCACAAGAAGTCCGTTTTTTCGTGTTTCAGTTTCGTGGGAAAATCACTAACTTTGAATGTTTTAGCGACATCTATATGGCGAACACGAACCTGGGAGCAGCGAAAGCAGCGAAGAACGATGAGTTTTACACGCAGTACCACGATATTGAACGGGAGGTAAATGCGTACATTGAATACGACCCTGATGTTTTCCGGGGTAAGACCATCCTATTACCGTGCGATGACCCGGAATGGAGCAACTTTACGAAATACTTCGCCCAAAACTTTGACCGCTTCGGGCTGAAACGCCTGATAAGCACCAGTTATGCCCCGGAGAGTAAGAAGTTTATAAACTGGGAGCCGACGTTGTTCGAGACCGAAGACCCGAAGTTTGACGAGGATAAGAGCAAGACGAACGGCAAGATTTTCATATTGGACAGAGACAAGACCGGTGATGGAAGGATTGACGTGAACGACTTGGTGTGGGACTATTTGGAAGGGGATGGTGATTTCCGCAGCGACGAGATTAAGCGGCTCCGGGATGAGGCGGATTTCATCATTACTAACCCGCCCTTTTCCCTGTTCCGGGAGTTTTTGGCATGGATTGTTGAGGCAGATAAGCGTTTTCTCGTTATCGGGAATATGAACGCCATCACCTATAAGGAGGTGTTTCCGCTGATTAAGGATAATAGAATATGGTTGGGAACTAACGATGTTCGGTGGTTTTATTTTGAGAAGGCAAGCGGAGACCTATACGAAGCCGCTCACTCACGGTGGTTTACGAATATTGACAACGGACGGAGACATCAGCCCCTACCGTTGATGACAATGGCGGATAACATCAAGTTTAGCCGTCATAAGGAGATACGGGGGCACGGCTACCAGCATTATGACAACTATGATGCGATAGAGGTCCCCTATACTGATGCGATACCGAGTGATTATGAGGAGTGTTTGGGTGTTCCCATCAGTTTCTTGGATAAGTATTGTCCGGAGCAGTTTGAGATTATTGGTAGTTTCAATAATAGCAATCTTGCAGAGAAAGGAAACGAGGGCTATGTGTTGAGTAAAGACACGCCGACGATTATAGGAGGCGTTGAGAAAATGTGGAATGGACCGGTCGTGAATAAGCAACCGCTATACAAGCGGATTGTCATAAAAGCCATCACCCCCCCCCTCAACACAATGAGTATTAACGAGTTACGAGATTACGTTATTCGCACGTTTGGTTTTGTCCCGGAGGAAGTCACCATTGTTTCAGGCATTATGGGCGTGCCGATTTCGTTCCTTGATAAGTATTGCCCGGAGCAGTTTGAGATATTGGGAATGTGCGAGAATATGGACCTATATGGTTTGAAGACAAGGGTTTATACTACCGACGAGTGCAGAAAAGCATATTATGATAAGTTTGGAAAGAAGGGAACATACGATTTGAATGCAAGTGGGGTTGTGATAGAGAATAACCTATATGAAAAGGTTTATCAACGGATACTGATACGTAAAATGTAGATAATCAATGCGATATGAAGACCACGCTACTCACTGACATCACCGTTGAGGACATCTGCAAGGGGTTTGTGTATAACGAGCTCGAGGGCAAGGGGCTGTTCGGCTGGGGCGGAAAACTGACCATCCAGCCGGAGTACCAGCGGAACTACATCTATGCCGACGGGAAGAAAGACGTGGCGGTCGTGCGGTCCCTGATGAGTGGCTACCCCCTGGGGGTGATTTATTTTGTGAAGACCGCAGATGGGCGTTATGAAGTCCTCGATGGACAGCAGCGGATTACCAGTTTCGGACGGTTTCGTACCGGGAAACTGGCAGTGAAGGACGCTAACGGAATGGAGCAGTACTATGACGGACTGGCTGATGACCTGAAAGAGCGGATTTCCGGGGCTAAACTGACCATCTACGTTTGTGAAGGCGAGGAGAGTGAGATTAAGGAATGGTTTAAGACCATCAACATCGCCGGTGTCCCGCTGAACGAGCAGGAACTACTGAACGCCATCTACTCCGGGACGTTTGTGTCAGCAGCGAAGGAGGAGTTTTCCAATAGCCAGAACGCCAATGTACAGAAGTGGAGTGCGTACATTTCGGGGAGTGTAAATAGGCAGGATTTCCTAAAGACCGCACTGGACTGGGTGAGTAAGGGGAACATTGACGGGTATATGAGCAAGCACAGGTTTGACACGGACATCAACGAACTGAAAACCTATTTTAATAGCGTGATTGACTGGATTTCAGGCGTTTTCAGCGATGTGGAGAACGAGATGCGTGGCTTGGAGTGGGGACGGCTATATGAGACCTACCACAAGACCCC
>CALCEJ010000034.1 GCA_937900465.1 uncultured Bacteroidales bacterium
TAGGAGTGGGCTCAGTGATACCGCGCTCTGTACCGGCGAGCTTGGCGGTGAAGCCGGAGAGGAAGTAGTACTTCGTCTGCTCGGGGGTAAGGATAGAGACGGGAGGAAGAACTCCGAATGCATCAGCGGAAAGGAAAATCACCTGCTTTGCTGCGGGTCCCTGGCTTTCGGGACGGACGATCTTCTCGATGTGATAGATAGGATAGCTTACGCGGGTGTTTTCAGTGACGGACTTGTCATTGAAGTCGATCTTTCCGTCCTTGTCCACGGTAACGTTCTCAAGGAGAGCGTCGCGGCGGATTGCGTTGTAGATGTCGGGTTCGGACTCTTTGTCAAGCTTGATGACCTTTGCATAGCAGCCGCCTTCGAAGTTGAAGACGCCCTTGTTGTCCCAGCCGTGCTCGTCATCGCCAATCAGAAGGCGCTTGGGATCGGTGGAGAGGGTAGTCTTGCCGGTTCCGGAAAGGCCGAAGAAGATTGCGGTGTTTTCGCCATTCATATCGGTATTCGCGGAGCAGTGCATTGCTGCGATGCCCTTGAGGGGAAGGTAGTAGTTCATCATCGAGAACATACCCTTTTTCATCTCGCCGCCGTACCAGGTGTTGAGGATGACCTGCTCGCGGGAAGTGACGTTGAAGGCAACGCAGGTTTCGCTGCGGAGACCGAGCTCAGCATAGTTTTCAACCTTTGCCTTAGCTGCGCAGTAAACCACGAAGTCGGGTTCCTGGTCGAATTCCTTCTGGTTCTTCGGGCGGATGAACATATTCGTGACGAAGTGGGCCTGCCAGGCGACCTCCATAATGAAGCGGACCTTCATACGGGTGTCTGCGTGAGTTCCGCAGAAGCCGTCCACGACGAAGAGCCTCTTGCCGGAGAGCTGCTTCTGGGCAAGCTTTTTCACGACGCCCCAGGTCTTGACGGACATCTTGTGGTTGTCGTTGTGATAGCCTTCGGTGTCCCACCAGATTTCGCCGGGAGCGCCTTCCTTGGTAGTGTTGTCATAGACAATGTACTTGTCCTTGGGGGAACGTCCGGTATAGATTCCGGTCATCACGTTGATTGCGCCAAGTTCGGTAACCTGCCCCTTGTCATATCCTTCGAGACCGGGCTTTGTTTCCTCGTTGTAGAGAACTTCGTATGTAGGGTTGTAGAGAATTTCCTTCACACCCTTGATTCCGTACTTGGAGAGATCGATATTTGCCATAAATAATTTTAAGTTTAATTTTTCCCTTATGGGAATTCAGTCCGCGAAATTAGCAATTATTAAAATAATTTCAAATTAAAAGAGGCGATTTTTCTCAAAAAAGAGTCTTTTTCCCGAAAGCTTCCTCCAAAACTGATACTTTGGACTCCGGGTCCGTTCCGCTGATGAGGAACCGCCCGTCTGCGGGGAGCGCCAGAACCCTGTCTGAAAACCGGAGTGATACGGAGAGGTCGTGGCTTGAGAAAATCACCGCCGTACCGCTTTCACGCGCGGCCCTGTGGATAAGCGACAGAACCTCCTGGCGCGCTCCCGCGTCAAGAAATGCAGTAGGCTCGTCCAGCAGCAGAAGGGGAGTCCGGAGAGAGAGAGCCGCGGCAATCGCAGCTTTCTGGAATTCCCCGTCGCTGAGGGTGGAAACATCCCTTCCCCGGAGCCCCTCAAGGCCCATATCCCCGAGCGCTTTCTCCGCCCTCTCAGACGTAGCCCTGTCCAGCCTTCCGGCCCAGTCGCTGATTCTGTACAGGGAAGTCCTGACGAATTCGTCAACGGAAAAACCGCGGAGTTTCGGGATTCCCGTGGGAAGGAGGACGCCACCCGGAGAGAGAGCCCTCAGGAGAGTCGATTTACCGCTGCCGTTGGGGCCGGCAAGAAGCAGCACCTCTCCAGGAGCCACGCTGAAAGTGACATTCTCCGCGAGGACCATTTCCCCGTAACAAAGCCGTATGCTGAAGAAAGAGATCATTTTCCCTTCGTCAGGATCACAAGGATAACCGGAATTCCAAGCACCGCCAGCGTACTCCCGACCGGAAGCGGTGTGGCCCATACATTTGCGAGGATATCGGCCGCAAGTGTCATCGCCGCGCCGCTCATCAGCACCTCCGGAAGGATCCTCCGATGGACCGAAGAGCCCAAGAGGGCCCTTGCGATATGGGGACCGGCGATTCCGACAAACCCGAGCGGGCCTGCGAACGCAGTGACGGCGCCTGTCATCAGGCAGCAGCCAAGCATCGCGACAGCCCTTATCCTTGAGGGATCCGCCCCGCGGAGCGAAGAATACTCATCCCCGAAAAGGATGATGTCCATCCCCTTTGCCCCGGCAAGGGCGAGGAAAACCCCCGCGACAAGAGCGCCGCCCATCACCGCGATTTCCCCGTATCCGATGGCAGCGAAACTGCCGGCCATCCAGTTGTAGAATATCTTGAGACCCTCTTCCGATGAGCTGTACTGGACTATCGAAGAAACGGCGCTGAGGATGAATCCGGCCATTACACCGAAAAGCAGGAGAGTATTCCCGCCACGGACTTTTCCGGACACGAAAATCATCAGACCGCCCGT
>CALCEJ010000035.1 GCA_937900465.1 uncultured Bacteroidales bacterium
TACGGGACGTACACGAAAGTGCAGGAAAATGGGGAAAAATTGTAATTTGGTGTACAGTTGGCGGATGATGTGGGGCCGTGTGGGTGAATTCCGACGGCGGAGGGCAGGTACAGCATACCCCAGGGCAAGTTTTTGCCCTAGGGTATGCCGTACGGGTGCTGGGAGGACTACATCTTCAGGGTATGCCGTACGGGTACCGGGAGGACTACATCTTCAGAGTATACCTGAAGGACTACATCTTCAGGGAATGCTGTACGGAACTACATCCTCTCGGGGAGAGTGATTCCAAGAAGGCCCATTGCTTTACGGAGGACAAGGGCGACCTTCTCGATAAGGAGGAGACGGAGCCTCAGAAGGGCTGGGTCTTCTTCCCGGAGAATCGGCGTATCGTGATAATACTGGTTGAACTCCTTGGAGAGGTCGTAGGCGTAGTTTGCGATGATGGCTGGGCTCAGGGCCGATGCCGCTTCATCTACCTTTCCGGGGAAGACACCGAGAAGTTTCACGAGCCGGACTTCCTTCGGGGACATCGCGGCGGAGGCGTCCGCCGCGCTATGGGCAATACCCTTTTCCGCGGCCTTTCGAAGGATGGAACAGATACGCGCGTGGGTGTACTGGATGAACGGGCCGGTGTTGCCGTTGAAATCGATGGACTCCTCGGGGTTGAAAAGCATTGTCTTCTTGGGGTCCACTTTGATTATGAAGTACTTCAGGGCGCCGAGGCCTATCATATGATAGAGGGCGTCCTTCTCCCCGGCGGGAAGGTCCTCGAGCTTACCGCTTTGCTCGGAGGTCTTCTTTGCCTCCAGATACATATCCTCGATAAGGTCATCAGCGTCCACGACAGTCCCCTCACGAGATTTCATCTTGCCGTTAGGGAGCTCGACCATTCCGTAGGAAAGGTGGAATATCTGGTCCGCCCAGTCGAATCCCAGCTTTCTGAGGATGAGTTTAAGGACCTGGAAGTGATAATCCTGTTCGTTACCGACGACGTACACGTGGGAGTCGAGGTCGTATTTTCCGAAGCGACGCTCTGCGGTTCCAAGGTCCTGGGTAATGTAGACAGAGGTTCCGTCGCCGCGAAGGACAAGCTTCCTGTCAAGGCCGTCTGCGGTAAGGTCACACCATACGGAGCCGTCGGGTTCCTTCTCGAAAACGCCGGTCTCGAGCCCGCGGCGGACGAGTTCCTTGCCAAGAAGGTAAGTGTCGGATTCGCGGTCCACGATATCGAAGGTAATTCCAAGGGAGCGGTAAGTTTCCGCAAAACCGTCGAAGACCCATCCGTTCATCATATTCCACAGGTCACGGACCTCCTTGTCACCTTCCTCCCACTTCACCAGCATCTTATGGACATCGTCGATGACCTCGGGATGCTCTTTCTCCATCTTAGCGAAAGCGACGTAGCAGTCTCCCACCAGGTGATCGCCCTTCTTTCCGGTGGATTCGGGAGTGGCGCCGTCAAAGAGTTTCTGCCAGGCATACATAGACTTGCAGATATGGACACCGCGGTCATTGACAAGTGTTGCCTTGATGACAGTGTTACCTGCAGCCTTGAGTATCCTCGAGACGCTGTCTCCGAGGAGGTTGTTGCGGATATGCCCAAGATGGAGGGGCTTGTTCGTATTCGGGGACGAGAATTCCACCATTATGCGTTTCCCCGTGGAGGGAAGTTCTCCGTAGGAGTCACCGGCGGCGGCAATGTCGCCGAGGGTTTCCGCCCACCAGGCGGGGCTGAAGCAAATGTTAAGGAATCCCTTTACGCTGTTTGTCGATGCGATTTCAGGGCAGTGTTCCGTAAGGTATCCGCCAATTTCCGTTGCCGTAAGCTCGGGAGATTTCCGGGATATCCTAAGGAGGGGGAAAACGACAAGGGTATAGTCGCCCTCGAATTCCTTGCGGGTCACCGAGACCTGAAGGGAGGAGGGTTCTACGGCTGTACCATAAAGAGCGGCGATAGCATCGGCCGCTCTAACGCTGATAAACTGTTCAGGTGTCATCCCAAATAGCCTTTTAGATGTTTTGAACGGGAAGGATTCTTCAAACGGCGGATAGCCTTCTCCTTAATCTGACGGACGCGCTCACGCGTGAGGCCGAACCTTTCACCGATTTCCTCGAGAGTCATCTCCTGGCATCCTATTCCGAAGAAGGACTTGATGATTTCCCTTTCGCGGTCCGTAAGGGTCGAAAGGGCCCTTTCAATCTCAGTATTGAGGGATTCGTTTACGAGACCCTTGTCTGCGCTGGGGGAATCGTCGTTGGGAAGGACATCCAGAAGGGAGTTGTCCTCACCCTCAACGAAAGGTGCATCGACGGAAACGTGCCTGCCGGAGACCCTCAGGGTATCGGAGATCTTGTCCTTTGGGACGTCTATCATCTCCGAGAGTTCCTCGTTGGAGGGCTGGCGCTCGTTTTCCTGCTCAAACTTCGACAGGGCCTTGTTGATCTTGTTCAGGGACCCTACCTGGTTCAGGGGAAGACGGACGATACGGCTCTGCTCTGCGAGTGCCTGGAGAATCGACTGACGGATCCACCATACCGCATAGGAGATGAATTTGAATCCGCGGGTTTCATCGAACTTCTCAGCAGCCTTGATAAGGCCAAGATTACCTTCATTTATAAGGTCCGGAAGGCTCAGTCCCTGGTTCTGGTACTGTTTTGCCACGGAAACCACGAACCTCAGGTTCGCACGTGTCAGTTTTTCAAGGGCCTCCTGGTCTCCTTTACGGATTCTCTGGGCAAGTTCTACTTCCTCTTCCGGTGTCACCAGCTCTTCGCGTCCTATTTCCTGAAGGTACTTGTCCAGGGATGCGCTCTCGCGGTTGGTGATACTTTTGGTAATCTTTAGCTGTCTCATCTATGTCTTAAAATTTACTTCCCAAATGCGAAGTAGGAGGTCTTTCCTCCGGACGTCCGGCCCTGGATGAATATGGTACGGAGCGCCTTCTTCGCAGCATTTGCAACTTCCTGAGGGGTGGAGACGGCGCGGTCGTTCACGTATTCGATAACAAAGCCTTCCGAGGCACCTGCACCGGCAAGTTTGCCCTCGCCCGCATCCACCACGATGACGCCGCTCTTTGCGCCGACGGCCTTGAGTTCATCTTCTGTGGCGGTACGGATCCTTGCTCCATAGAATTCTTCAGTTCCTTCTATGGATACTCCGGACTTGGTGTAGGGCTTGAGGGTAGCAGATGTCGTGTACTGCTTTCCATCACGGATGTAAGTGATATTGATGGTGTCACCGGGACGGTCAGAGGCAATCTTTGCCTGAAGAGCCGTAGCGCCGGTAATCTTCGTTCCGTCAACATCCACAATCACATCTTCTGCACGGAGTCCGGCTTCCGACGCTGCGCTGTTTTCCAAAACCTCGTTAATATATACGCCGGAAACGGAAGAAAGTTTCAATTTTTCCGAAAGAGTTTTGTCAAGGTCGCGCATGGTGACTCCGAGGACTGCTCTCTGGACAGAACCAAAGTCCATCAGGTCTTCAGCGATTTTCTTTACGATGTTCACGGGGATGGCGAAGGAATAGCCGCTGTAGGAGCCCGTCTGGGAGATAATCGCGGTATTGATGCCCACGAGCTCACCCTTTTTGTTGACAAGCGCGCCGCCGGAGTTTCCGGGGTTCACGGCAGCATCCGTCTGGATGAACGATTCAATCTTGAACTCGCCGTTCTGGGAAGGCATAGACCTGCCCTTTGCGCTGACGATACCGGCGGTGATGGTTGAACGGAGATTGTAGCTGAGCGGGGAGCCGATGGCAAGGACCCATTCGCCAAGGCGGAGATTGTCACTGTCGCCCATAGGGAGCGCCGTAAGTCCGCTGGCGTCTATCTTTATGATCGCAACGTCCGTGACCGGATCCGTTCCCACAACGGTAGCGGTGTACTCCTCGTTGTTGTTGAGGGTTACTGAGATGGATGTCGCGCCATTGATGACGTGGTTGTTTGTCACGATATAGCCGTCAGGGCTTATGATGACCCCGGAGCCTGAACCCTTCACTTCACGGGACTGGGGAGTTGCGCCCTGGTCACCGAAGAAGAACTGGAAGAACGGGTCGATGGCCTGATACTGCGTCCTCTGCTGGACTGTAACCTCAACATAGACGACAGTCTCAACCGCGGATTCGGCAGCGTAGGTAAAGTCCGGATAATCCGAATCTGCCAAATTGACAGTTCTGTATTCCACCGAACCTTTCTCCGAGGAGCGGACCGTAACGTCCTGCCGATTCGGCTGGACGGATGTTGTTTTCACGACTGCATAGGCTGCAACACCGCTCAGAAGCACGGAAAGCAGCACTGTAAAGAATCCTCTTTTCATATTATAATTCGTTTATTGTTTTTCTTTTTCGCAAAGCGCCACAAAATTGTCAAAAGATATGCCAAATCAGACAAAAATTTCATATATTTGTGGTCTAAGCCATACTGGAACTAAAAGACAAATATCATATGAAACTCAACATCTCAAGCGGCAATCTCCTGAAGGGACTTCTCGATGTAGCGAAGGCCCTCCCCGCAAAATCCGCCCTTCCTATTCTCGAAAATTTCCTCTTCGTCCTTCGTGACGGAAAACTCGAAGTTACGGCTTCGGATTCCGAACTTACCCTGAGGACGGTCGTGGAGGTTGACTCAGCGGAAGAAGAAGGCAGCATCGCCGTCCCCCGCCACATCATCGAACTCCTCAAGGAGCTCCCTGACCAGCCCCTTTCAATCAAGACCGTAGGCGAGAGTTCTTTCGAGCTCAACTGGACAAGCGGTAACTCCGTCCTCCCCTATTTCCCCGCGGACGACTATCCGGAGATTGCGACGGCCGGCGAAGACGCCTTGACTGTGGAATTCCCCGCATCGGCCCTCGTGGAAGGAATCTCCGGCACGGTTTACGCTACCGCTGACGATGCTATCCGTCCCGCGATGAACGGTATCTTCTTCGACATTGAGCCTGAAACTACAACCCTCGTCGCGTCGGATTCCCACAAGCTTATCTGCTATACCGCATCCGGCGTCAAGGCCGCAGAGAAGGCCTCTTTCATCCTCCACAAAAAGCCTGCGAACGTTCTCCGTTCTATCATCGGGAAGGATATCGAGACGGTTAGCGCACGCTTCGACAGTACCGTTGTCGTATGGGAATTCGGCCCCGTCATGATGGTATGCCGTCTTGTCGTCGGAAAATACCCCAAGTACCGCGAAGTAATCCCTAAGAACAACTCCAACGTCCTGAAGATCGAAAGGGCCCTGCTCCTTAACACCGTACGCCGCGTCGCAGTATGCTCGAACAAGGCTTCCAGCCATATCAAGTTCACCCTCAAGGAGGGCCAGCTGGAGATATCGGCCCAGGATCTTGGTTTCGCCCTTGCAGCTTACGAGAAAATCACCTGCGACTATCACGGTGAGGACCTCACCATCGGCTTCAAGTCCACTTTCCTCTCGGAAATCCTCTCCAATATGGACTGCGGAAACATAGTGATGAAATTCGCTGACGCCCGTCGCGCAGCCCTTATCATCCCCAGCGAGGAAGAAGCTGAAAGCGAAAAAGTCTGCGGCATCCTTATGCCTATAATGATTGCATAACAAACAGTACCTCCTATGGAACTGAACCTCGAAAGGCCGCTGCTCTTTTTCGACATAGAGAGCACCGGCCTTAACATCGCCTCCGACGGCATTATTGAACTGAGTTTCGTAAAGGCCTTTCCCGGAGGGGAAACCCGTGTCAAGACCTGGAAGATCAAGCCCTGGGACTTCGTCAATCACAGGGTGATCAAAATCAACCCGGAGGCTTCCGCCGTAAATGGAGTCAAGGACGAGGATCTCGTGGATTGTCCCAAGTTTATCGACGTTCTCCCGGAGGTCGCCGACTGGCTTAAAGGAAGCGACCTTGCCGGTTTCAACTCCGCCAAGTTCGACCTTCCGTTGCTCGCGGAAGAAATCGAAAGGGTACGCCAGTACTGCCTTACCCGCCTGAATGACCCCAAGGCCGCTGAAAAGGCCTCCAAGATGCTTGCAACGGCGGAATCCGTCAACCTCCACGAAGCAAGGATGGTGGACGTCCAGAACATCTATCATCACTTCGAGCCCCGTAACCTCCGCGCCGCCTATCGTTTCTACTGCGGCGGCGAAGATTTCGAGAATGCCCATACTGCAGAGGCTGACACCGTCGCTACCTACGAAGTCCTCAAGAGCCAGCTCGACCGTTACAAGGACCCCGCCCCCTACCGCGAAGAAGTCCTCAAGAACGATGTCGAGTCCATGTCCAAGATTGGACAGCGGAGCAAGACTGTCGATTTCGCCGGACGTCTCTACGAAGGTCCTGACGGAGAACCGGTCATCAGTTTCGGCAAGCACAAAGGAAGGAAGGCCCGCGAAGTATGGGAGACAGAGCCCTCCTATTTCGCCTGGATTGCCGGAGGGGACTTCACCCTGGACACGAAACGTCAGTTCGAACTTCTCAAACAGCGGTTCCAATCAGAAAAGAAAAAAGCCCTGGACCGCCCCGCAACTGAGGGAGAACTCGAATCCCTCCGCGAAAAATTCTCCGCCGGAAAGCTCTTCTGACGCTACAGGCTGCAGGGAGGCGTGCCCCGGACGGCAGGCTGCAGGCGGGCGGCTGGCGGCGGGGCGTTGGGTGACGAAGGAAGTGCGGAGCGGGGAAATTGGTTTTTCCGGCCCCGTCCGGAAAAATAATTTCCTC
>CALCEJ010000036.1 GCA_937900465.1 uncultured Bacteroidales bacterium
TCTCCCCGGATGTCATTTACCTTGATCCGGCGAGGCGGTCGGGATCCGGCGGAAAAGTATTCCTGATAAGCGACTGCAAGCCGGACGTGACGGGGCTCCTGCGGCTTCTTCTGAAAAAAGCAGGAAAGGTGATGATCAAGTATTCGCCTATGCTGGATATTGCAAGGGCGGCAAAGGAGCTTGGTGGGAGCCTACGGGAAGTTCACGTCGTCGCATCCGGCGGGGAGTGCAAGGAACTTCTCTTCATCCTTGAATCCGGGCACTCCGGAGAATTCCGTATCGTCGTATCGGAACTTCCTTCGGGACAGTTCAGCTTTACACCCCGGGAAGAGGCTGAAGCGGCGCCGATTTTCGCGGACAGGGCAGGCGCGCTGGAAGGACAATGGCTCTTTGAGCCCGGAAAGGCGCTTATGAAGGCGGGGGCATTCAATCTGACAAGTCAAAGATTCGGCCTCCGGAAAATGGGCCGGTCGACGCATATTTATGCGGCAGAAAAACCCGTGGAGGGGCTTATGGGCCTTGGAAGGTGGCTAAGGGTCAAGGAAGTCATCCCCCTTACGGGAAGGTCGCTGAAAGAAACAGGCAAACGCTTCCCCAGGGCGGAAGTCTCAGCGAGGAATATCCCTATGAGTTCGGATCAGCTCCGAAGGAGAATTGGCTGCGGGAGCGGGGACGAAGCGAGGATTTATGGGCTAAGAATAGACACAACTGACGGAAAATCAAACAATTACCTTATAATATCATGAAACGTTTTCTCTTTTTGGCAGCTCTTGCTGCAACGCTTCTCCAAGGATGCAGGAATGCCCCGGCCGGGCCGTCGGCCCTCGATGTGATAATGACCAGAACCTCAGTCCGCGCTTTCACCGGGGAACCCGTCTCCGACGCTCAGATTGAGACTATCCTGCGTGCCGGAATGGCAGCGCCCACGGCTGTGAACTACCAGCCCTGGAGGTTTATCGTGCTCCGTGACAGGGAAGTCATAGAAAGCCTGTACGGCGAAGGACGGGGAAGGGACGTGTATCTTGGCGCCGGAGCGATAATCGTCGTCTGCGGAAAGACGACCTGGGAGAGGCGTCCGTTCGGACAGCCAGACGCTCCGGCGGAGACAACACCAAATCCCTTCTGGTTTGAAGACTGCTCTGCGGCCGCAGAGAATATCCTTCTCGCCGCTCACGCATTAGGGCTGGGCGCGGTATGGACAGCAGGATATCCCGCAATGGACAGAGTCAACGGGCTAATCGAGACGCTTGGCATTCCAGGGGATGTACTCCCCCTCTGCGTCATTCCGGTAGGTGTTCCCGCTGAGAATCCGGAGCCCAAGGACAAGTGGAATCCGGAAAACATCCATTGGGATAAGTGGTAAAATCCCGGGGAGAGTCCCGGGCTATTTCCGGGCATTGAGATTCCCGATCCCCTCTTTGGCGTATTGCCAGAGATTTCCGTTTCGCAGATGACAAATATCGAAGAGGAAGTATGCGTCCATAACGTTTCCGCAGGCGGAGACGCTTTCCACGATTGCGCGGTGCTCCTGAGCTTCGGAGACCTGTGAAAAAGGATCCCAGTTCCCAACGTCAGGCCCGCCGACGAGGAGTCCGGCATCGCCCTTTATCTTCTCCTTCGCGAGTTTGCAGAATCCCTCCATTGTCCATTCCGAATCGCCGTAGACGGCATTCGCAGTCGCGTAGGCACCGATGATGAGGATGTCCATCATATCCGCATAGCCGAAGTTTTTGTATTCCTTCGTAGCCCACGGATAATAGACAGAGGTGTCATAGCGGGGGCTTGCCCAATTGACTCCGACGGGGTAATAACTTGTGTACCATCCTCCGGCATAGGCTCCGAAAGCGACATCCGGATTGACACCCTTCACGGCCGCACGGGCTTTCTCCACGAAGTCGTGGATGACCTTTGCCCTGAATTCGAGCCACTTGTAGTGGTATTTCGGAACAGGGTCCGGAATCCTTTCAACGACGGATTTGCTCCCGGTGTCGAATCCCCAGCCAACGGGACAGACATCCTCCGGCCAGTTTTCGAGAGTTTTTCCGATGTATTTTTCAAAGGCGATCCGGGTCTCGTTCGAGAAGTCTCCCTGATAGCCGTAGAAACGGCACCGGTCCAGGATGATTCCGTCGAGGTCCTTGTAAGCGGCAAGGTCCCGAAGCTGTTTGAGGAGGTATTCCTGCGTCTGCGGAAGAACGGGATTCAGGAACTTTATGAACGTTTCCGAAGTCTCCGCCGTTGTCGCGTCCATCATACTCTTGAGCCCTTTTTCGGTGTTGAGAACCGTTACCATCCTCTGGAGTTCGTGATGTTCGTAAACTGGGCCCGTGGAGCCGTAGCTGCTTGTAAAACCTCCGGAGAAGGTCTGGAAGGCAGCATGGACCTTGAGCCCGAGCTCGTGGCCGGCATCGATGAAGGCCTGCAGGTAGTCGAAATCAGCGGTGCGGACTGCAGAGGATACGTAACGGATACGGCCCCGGTACCAGCCGGAGACGCCATTCCGCTTGGCCAGG
>CALCEJ010000037.1 GCA_937900465.1 uncultured Bacteroidales bacterium
AGTTGGTTTAGAGCGCTTGCTTGACAGGCAAGAGGTCACTGGTTCAAATCCAGTAGTCCTCACGAAGGGAACGAACTTGATATGGGTCGTTCCTTTTTTTGTTTATGCTGTACCTCCGAAACTCCGGCGTCGACCCGTACTGGAATATGGCTTTCGACGAATACGTCCTGACGCAGATGCGTACGGAAGGGACTGTGTTCTCGCTGTGGCAGAACCGGCCATCTGTTATCATCGGCCTGAATCAGAACGCCTTCAGGGAGGTTAATATCCCGTATCTGGAGGAAAAGGGCATCGCCCTCGCACGGAGGGTTACCGGCGGCGGTGCGGTGTATCACGACCTCGGGAATCTCAACTATACGATCTCAGGTCCCGCGGACTTCTGGCTCGACGGGGGATTCACCGCTATTATTGCCCACGCGCTAAGGTCTATGGGCGCCCGCGTCAGCGTTACCGGAAGGAACGATTTCTATATAGACAAGCGTAAGTGCTCCGGATTTGCAAAGAGGCTTTACAAGGACAGGATTCTGATTCACGGCACTCTTATGTTCGATGTCAATCTCGATGAGATGACAAGGGCTCTTGCATCGCCGGAGAGTAAGTTTGCATCTAAGGGAATCGCTTCTGTCAGACGCCGTGTCGCTAACCTTAAGGATTATCTTCCCGGAATAGACTCCGCTCAGATGCTGAAGCTTGCCCTCGAGGACGTTCTAAGGGATGGAGATGGTACCGTGGACCTCAGTCCTCGCGATATTGCGGCGATCAGTCGCAGCGCGGATGAAAAATTCCGCACGAGGGAGTGGATATTCGGAAAATCTCCCTCGTCTTCAGCCTGTATAAGCCGTAAATTCCCCACCGCCGGTACCGTGGAGGCCTCATTTGACCTTGTCCACGGGAGAATCCGCGGGCTGCGCTTCAGCGGTGACTTCATAGGCAGTCTTCCCGCCGGGGAACTCGCTGCCGCCCTTGAGGGCGCAGAACTTTCCGCGGTAGGGGATATCCTTAAAAAAACACCCGCGGCGCTGTATTTCGACGGCGTCGCGGATGAAGATCTGAGGAATTTCCTCCTTGGGGACTAGAACTGGTAGTTGATACCGATTCCAATCCAGAGACCGGCGTCCATTCCTTCGGTGAAGCACTTTGCAAAGTCTGCGGATACGATGAAGTTCTGGTTCATCGCAATCTTAAGGCCTGCACCGCCGCTGTATACAAGGTAATTAACCTTGGATGCATCGTAAATGGGATCAGTAGTGCCGGAAAGAGCGTTGAATACAGGGTCGTAAATCTTTCCGTCTGCATCGGCAATCTTTGCAAGAGCCTCAGCCTTGTAAGGCTTTGTGATAATACCTGCATCGAAGAACGGGTTCACTGCAATGTAGAAGTACTGGTTTGCAAGGGTGAACTTCACGAGTTTGATGCGGAGTTCCATATTTGCCCACGCCATACCCTCAGCGAGGATTCTGTTTTCGCGAAGACCGCGGATGGTGTTGGAGGAACCGAAGCCCTCGGATATCATATTGCGCTGGACAAGCAGAGGGTTGTTCTGGATCATATAGAGGGGCGTTTCGCCGAGGATCGTGTGCTGCCAGGCAAGACGATATGCGAAGACAGGGTTACCGGCAGGGATGGGAACGGGGATACTGATGTAGTGACGGAAGTAAGCGCAGGCCTTCAGGTAAGAGTTGCTCAGGACATTGCCGTTCAGGTATGCCTCAGCCCATATACCCTTGTTAGGAGCAGCTTCCATATCGCGGGTGTCGTAAACGAGACCGGCATTGAGTTCGAGGGCGAGGCCTCCGTTCACTTCATCTTCGGTGATAACGCCGGAATTGGAAAGGAAATTGTACAGGGTGGAAGTGGTGTTGTAGTAGCGGGTTTCGTCGTCAACCTTGACTCCGTTGTCCTTCATTGCGCCGAGATCCCATTTCCAGAAGTTCATACCGGCAGCCCAGTTGAGGTTGTCCGTGATGCGGCCCTGGAAGTTTGCGAGGATGCGGAGCATATTGCGGCTCATACCGTAGTAGTTCACGTTGGAGAGCGTGGGATCTGTGAGTGAAGTGGGGATGGTCATATCCCTGTTGCCCCAAACGTCATAGTTCTGGATTGCAGCAGCGCCGTTGAAGCCCCACAGGCTGTACAGGGGGTCAGTCATATAGGTCACGGATGCGTTTACCCTCATATTGGGGATAAGATACTTCGAATCGTATGCGAGATACAGGCGCATACGGTGGCTGTGGGTGAAGTATGAGCCTTCCCAGCTGATTTTGTGGAGGGGATCGGGATAAGTTTTTCCGTCGCCGTAATAATAAACGTCACCGAAAGCGCCGGCCTGGAATCCGTTGTCGACGGAGTAGGTCGCGGTAGGGAGGACGCCGAAGGACCATCCGGTCTTCATCTCTTTCTCCTGTGCGGAGAGAATAGAACCTGCAACCAGAATGGCTGTGATTGTAAGCAAGATTTTTTTCATATTGGTTTGTTTAAGTGTGAATATTCATCAGATGCCGATCAGGATATCGTCTGAGAGGGATTTTTCCGGTGAGGAGACTTCTTCGAAGCCCAGCACCTCGTCCACGATACTCTTCTCGTGGCCCCTCCACGGGAGACGTCCATAGTATTTTTTGTAATGGACCGTGACGCGTTCGCCCGTATGGGCGGAGAGCTGCTCGAAAACCTCCTTGTTCTTGGCGGAGAACTTGTACTCGTTTGACTGGACTCCGCCGGTGTTCCCGGACTTGTTGCCGTATCCTGTCAGAATGATGGTCCCTTCGTAGGTCTTGAAGATAAGGCCTGTGTAGGACACCTGGTTCAGTTCTCCGGTCTTGGTGCCGTCGCTGAACACGAAGAAGAATTTGAAATAGCAGAAGATGCCAAGGGCGATCACGAGGACGAAAATAATCCATCCCATAACCTTTCTGCCAGTGTGAAGTTTTGCCATAGTCTTATCCTAAGAATGAAAGTAATATTCCGGCCGCAACCGCAGAGCCTATCACGCCGGCGACATTTGGGCCCATGGCGTGCATAAGAAGGTGATTCGACGGGTCAACCTCCCTTCCTACGACCTCGCTGACGCGTGCGCTGTCAGGAACAGCGGAGACGCCAGCATTGCCAATCAGCGGATTGATTTTCTTTTCCGGGTTCCGGATGAAGATGTTCATAAGTTTTACGAAAAGGACGCCGCTGGCCGTTGCAATGACGAAGGAGAGGAGGCCCAGCCCGAAAATCAGCACAGAGCGGCTGCTGAGGAACTTGTCTGCCTGAGTGGAAGCACCTACCGTAAGGCCTATAAGAGTAGTCACGACATCAATCATAGGGCCCCTTGCAGTCTCAGCAAGACGCCTTGTAACGCCGCTTTCCTTCAGGAGGTTTCCAAAGAAGAGCATTCCAAGGAGCGGAAGTCCGGAGGGAACGATGAACGCCGTGATAAGGAAGCCGACGACAGGGAAAATAATCTTTTCCCTCTGGCTTACCTGACGGGGTTTGGGCATACGGATGACGCGTTCCTTTTTCGTCGTCAGGGCGAGCATTATGGGCCTTTGGATAACGGGGACGAGCGCCATATACGAATACGCGGAAACCGCGATGGCGCCCATCAGGTCCGGGGCAAGCTTCGAAGAGAGGAAGATTGCGGTAGGGCCGTCGGCGCCGCCGATGATGCCTATCGCACCGGCCTCATTGGGAGCGAAGCCGGACGCAAGAGCAAGAAGATATGCGCCGAAGATTCCTACCTGGGCCGCGGCACCAATCAGAATGAGCCGTGGCTGGGAAATCAGCGCGGAGAAATCCGTCATCGCGCCGATTCCAAGGAAAATCAGAGGAGGATACCAGCCCATGCGTACGCCTTGATACAGGGTGTTCAGGACTGAACCTTCCTCGTAAATGCTGATATTCAGGCCCGGGAACATAGGGATATTGCCTATGATCATACCAAAGCCGATTGGGACCAGCAGGAGGGGCTCCCATTCCTTCAATATGGCGACCGTGATGAATCCGATACCTATCAGAATCATCACAAGGTGTTGCCACGTGCAGTTTGCAAAGCCCGTGTAACCCCAGAAGTGGGAAAGGGATTCGAGGATCTGCTCCATCAGGCAATGGTTACGACAGGATCTCCCTCATTCACGGATGC
>CALCEJ010000038.1 GCA_937900465.1 uncultured Bacteroidales bacterium
TGTCTCATAGTCGGGTTGATAGCTGGCAAATGAGGTCAGCATGGCACGGATGCGCCATTCTGGACGTGGATTGCCGTGACGGTACCGTCGGTGGGTGCGGAGATTTCGTTCTCCATCTTCATAGCCTCAAGGACGGCGACCTTCTCCCCGGCCTTCACTGCCTGACCTTCGCGTACGGAGACCTCGATGATTACGCCGGGCATAGGGGTAACGACCTTTGTTCCGGCACTACTTGGGGCGGCAGCCTTGGGGGCATCCTGGACAGGAGCTGGGGCTGTCGTGCCTGCTGCTGCGGGGACGGAGGGGGCCGCTGCGGGCGCGCCCTTTTCAATCTCAACCTCGTATGCGGCGCCGTTGACCGTTACGCTTGCCTTTCCGCCTTCTACGGAATCAATCGTAACGGCGTAATCTTTACCACCGATCTTGAATTTATACTCTGCCATATTATCTTTTTATTGTTATCACGTAAGACTCTTCGTCGTGGACCGACTCTGAGAGGTAAAGGTGCAGGCCCAGGGAAATTGCCGCAGCCACCGCGTCATCACCTTCCAGGTGAAGCGCAAGGGCGATCGCTGCCGCTACTTCTCCGTCAGGGGTTGCCTTTACGGCGGCCTTCCGGGGCGCAGCCTTTCTCTTTGCCGGGCGCTCGAAAAGCAGGGAGAACATAAACCAGAGGATAGCGAGGGCGCTGAATACGACCGAGACGGACACCAGGGTAAGTATCCATCCGTGGGGATCCGTGCGCGCCATTTCCTGCGCACCCTGAGTAATCCCGGGGAGTGTCAAAAAGGGAGATGCCAGGGCTTGGAAGTTCATCAAAGAGGAAGATTGCTGTGTTTTCGTGCGGGGGTTTCCGCCTTCTTCGTGGAGAGCTGCTCAAGAGCGCGGATTACGCGGAAACGGGTGTTCCTGGGCTCGATGATGTCGTCGATATAGCCCTTCTGGGCAGCCTGATAAGGGTTCGAGAACAGGTCTTCGTATTCCTTCTTCTTCTCCGAGCGGAGAACTTCCCTCTTTGAAGGGTCCTCTTCTGCCTTGAGATCCTTGGCGTAAAGGATGTTCACCGCACCGTCGGAGCCCATCACGGCGATTTCAGCCGACGGCCACGCGTAGTTCACATCGCCGCGGAGCTGCTTGCAGCTCATAACGATATGGGCCCCGCCGTAGGATTTGCGGAGGGTGACGGTTACGCGGGGGACGGTTGCCTCACCGAAGGCATACAGGAGCTTTGCGCCATTTGTGATGATAGCGCCGTACTCCTGCTGGGTTCCGGGGAGGAATCCGGGAACGTCCACAAGTGTTACAAGGGGGATGTTGAAAGCGTCGCAGAAGCGGACGAAACGGGCCGCTTTCCTGGATGCGTTGATATCGAGAACACCTGCAAGGACGGCGGGCTGGTTAGCTACGATGCCTACGCTGCGGCCGTTCATATGGGCAAAACCTACGATAATGTTCTTTGCATAGGACTCGTGGACCTCGAAGAACTTGCCGTCATCGACGATGCTGCGGATGACGTAGTACATATCGTAAGGCTTGTTGGGGTTGTCCGGAATTATCCCGTTGAGGGTATCGTCGATGCGGTTGTAGGGGTCCTGGGTAGGGACGGCGGGAGCCTCGCAGTCGTTGCTCGAGGGGAGGAAGCTAAGGAGTTCGCGGATTTTCGCGATCCCTTCTTCTTCGGAATCCACGGCAAAATGGGCCACTCCGCTTTTTCCGGCGTGGACGGATGCTCCTCCGAGCTGCTCCTGGTCAACGACTTCTCCGGTTACTGATTTAACGACCGCAGGGCCCGTCAGGAACATATAGGAAGTCCCCTTCACCATAAAAGTAAAGTCCGTGAGGGCGGGGGAGTACACGGCTCCGCCTGCGCAGGGACCGAAGATTCCGCTGATCTGGGGGATCACGCCGGAGTAAAGAATGTTCCTTTCGAATATCTCGCCGAATCCGGCAAGGGAGTCAATCCCTTCCTGGATACGTGCGCCGCCGGAATCATTCAGGCCGATGAATGGAGCGCGGTTACGCGCCGCCATATCCATCACCTTGCAT
>CALCEJ010000039.1 GCA_937900465.1 uncultured Bacteroidales bacterium
CGAAGCGGTTCGGATGGATAAATACGGTGCTCGGGGCCGGGATGATGACGGCGATGGCGGCCCTTATGTACCTGTTTGCGCCGGAACTTATAGGGGTGATGTCCCCTGATCCTGAGGTGATTGAACTTGGCGCCAAGGTACTCCGTATCGAGGCCTTCGCTGAGACAATGTACGGCGCCTCGATTATACTTTTCGGCGCCTGCGTCGGTGCCGGCGACACCCTCTGGCCCAGCATTCTCAACTTCTCCAGTATGTGGATACTCAGAATAATCCCGGCGGTATTCCTGACGAAGACGTATGGGCTCCCCGGATTCTGGATGGCGATGGCCTTCGAGCTTAACGCCCGCGGCCTTATCTTCATCATCTACTATGCGTTACGGAAGTTCCGGAGCGTGAGCTGATTATCACTGAGGGCCAGGGGAAAAGATACGGACGGTTTACAGGATTCCCGACAGCCAGTGGAAAATAAGGATAACCCTCTTCCGGAATACCGGGAAATCCAGGGTTTCGACAGAGTCCCCCGGCTTGTTGTTCAGCATGGTTATACCGGAAGTGAACATTACGGATGTGATACCCGCTTCGAGGAAGGGCTTCTGGTCTGAGACCCTTCTGTAGAACAGATTGGTAAAGTCCCTGCTCCCGTAATAAGAGAAGCTTATGTCCATCCCGAGACGCTCCTTCCTGTTTACGGCAAGGAGGTTGTCCCGCCGCCCTCCGGGGCCCTCGGAAAGCATCATAATGTAGTCCTTGTTTCCCGGATGAAGGGGGGAAAGCGTACTTCCCACCTGGTCTATGTTGACCATCATCTCGATATCGTCGGGGGTGATCGCTTTCCCGGTGGATGGGTCCGTGACGGTTCCGCTCCGGAGTTCGTTCAGAAGCCTTACCGCACCGCCAAGGTTAAGTGTCTTTGCATCCAGCGCCACGAAAAGTATGCTCTTATGGTACTCTCTTCCAAGGGAATTCATTTTCCGGAACATATCCGCAACGGTAAGCATCGCAGCAACGCCCGAGGCATTACTGTCCGCTCCCGGATAGAGGGAGCCTCCGAGCTCCCCGAGGTGGTCGTAATGGGCCGCGACTATGATGTACTGCTTGCCGGAGGATCCCTTTCCTGGAAGGATGCCCATTATGTTCATCCCCTTGGCTCCGTTTGATGCCTTGAATCCGTGATAGAAACTGTCTCCGGCGGGGACAAGTCCGGCGTGCTCCATCCTTCTTGCGATCCACCATCCGGCCATCGTGCTGCCCATCGACCCGGTCGCGCGCCCCCCGGCGATTGGATCCGTCAGGAACTCGACGCTCTCGCGCAGCGTCTCCTCTGTCGCGACGGATACGGCATTCCTGGCGCTGATGACATAGCCCTTCCCCGCGGCTTTTCCTGCAGCGGCAGACACCCCTTTCTCCGCGTCGCTTCGCGACCCTATCCGGGCAAACCGACGACAAACCGAGAGGGATGGAGCTTGCTCCAATTCCCGAGGTGCGAAGGAGGAAACCGAAGGTAATGCTCCGAAAGGGGTGTCTGCCGCTGCAGGAAAAGCCGGGGCAACTGCTGCCCGGATAAGGGACAGCGCCAAAATAGATATGGCAAGGGATTTGCTCAAAAATTCCTATATTTGTAAGTTCGGGTGCGAAATTATGCATTTCCTCCCGTAATTGAAAATTTTTTAATGGACCTGAAGGGAAAAATCACATCTGTGCTGCTACGTACGGCCGCAGTCGCTGCCGTGCTCATTGCGGCATCGCTGCCCCTCAGGGCCCAATACGACAAGGACGTGTTTTCTTTCCGTGGGCGCAGCGCCCTCGCGGAGGGACGGCTGAGCGAAGCCCTCAATAATTTCAACATCCTTGTCCAGCTGGACACAACCGACTACTGGACTTTCTTCTACAGGGGTATCACGAAGTACAACCTTGGAGACATCCGTGGCGCGAGGGCGGATTTCAATACCGCCGTCAGGCTGAATCCGGTATTCACAAACGGCTATCACTACAGGGCCATAACGAGCTCCCGCTCTGGCAACTACGACGACGCCCTGAAGGACCTCCAACGCGCCATCGAACTCCGTCCCGGGGCATCCGGCCTCTATTACACAAGAGGTGTGACGTATTTTCTCAGCGGTCAGTTCTCCGAGGCAGTCGGGGATTTCGACCGCTATATCCGTAAGGAAAGAAAAGACCCTTCCGCATACCTTAACAGAGGCGCGTCATATCTCTTCCTCGGCGATACCTTGAAGGCCCTTGATGACTACAACAAAGCGATTAAACTGGACCGCTTCGAGCCGGAGTGCTACATCCGGCGAGGACGCCTTTTCGCGTCCCAGGGGGATATGGACGGGGCGATCGAGGATATGGATATGGCCATCAGCCTTGACAGTCTGAATTCCCTGGCATACTTCAACAGGGCGCTTTTCCTCTCTGAAAAGGGCCAGCCCAGGGAGGCGATGTCAGACCTTGACAAAGTCCTCGACATGGAGCCGGGGAATGCCCTTACCCTCTACAACAGAAGCCTTATCAAGGCCCAGGTAGGCGACTTCGAGGGAGCCCTCGAGGATATGGACCGGGTGATAAACATCAATCCAGGGAATGTGCTGGCATATTTCAACAGGGCCGGATTCTTCGTAGAGATGGCCCGGTGGGATGACGCGCTTGCGGATTACAACAAGGCGATTGAACTGTACCCCGACTTCGCGAAGGCGTATATGAACCGTTCGTTCGTGGAACTGCAGATGGGGATGAAGCGGGCCTCACGGGCGGACTGGCAGACAGCCCAGAACAAGGTCCGCGAATACCGCTCGAAGACCTCCACCGGAGAAGCCGTATTTGCTGACACAACCCTCAAATACAGCTCACTGCTGGCGCTCGACGCGGATTTCGCAAGGAAGGATTTCGACGACGAAATGCTCCAGTACCGGGATGTTGACATAAACCTCAAGCCCCTTTTCAAGTTCGTCCTCTCAGCTGAGAACCAGAACGTGAACTACGCCCTGAAGTCCCGCTTCGAGAATCCGCTCCTTGACCGTTTCACCTCCACGAGGATGCTGCCCATAGTCCTTACTGACGACCCTTCCTCCGTCGAGGCGCCTTCGGACAAGGTCATCGACGAGGTCCTCTACGGGAGCGGGTCCACTGATGAATTCCTCCTCGCCCTTTCGGACGTCCGTTCCCGCCAGTTCAACTCCGCGATGGCCCACTACAATGCCGCCATCGAAAACGAAGACGACCGTTACGCCATCTACTACAAAGGCTTCTACTATATGAACCGCGCGGTCCTCAGGGCGGAGATGATAGATTTCATCGCCTCCATCGAATCCAATGTCCAGACCCTCTCGATGGACGACAAAGGAGCCGCAAGGGCGCGCGTACGCGAACAAATCTCAACCCGCTACGACTATACGGAGGCCGTTGAGGATATGGAACAGGCCGTTCTAGCCCTTCCCGGAATACCGTATGTCCATTACAATATGGGCAATCTCCTCTGCCTGTCATCGCGCCTTGTCGAGGCTATCGAGAGTTACAACAAGGCCATAAGCCTGTACCCCGCCCTCGGAGAGGCCTATTTCAACCGCGGACTTGTCCTTATCTACCTTAAAGACAAGGAAAAAGGCTGCATCGACCTGTCCCGCGCCGGCGAGCTCGGAATCGAGGATTCATACAACGTCATCCACCGCTACTGCAAGGAGGAAAACTAGTCCCCCCAGCCAGCCATATTTTCATTTTCGACTTCTAAGCCCAAACCCTAGATTAAAGAAGCACAACCCAACGGCCTCCGAAGTCGCCACCCTCGCGGATCAAGACTTGAGCTTCCTTAAGTGCGGCAATTTCACGATTAATTGTGGCAACGGAGACATTCAGTTTCTCTTTCATTCTCTCTATCATTATCTCTATCATTAGACCTGATAAGCCGCCCAGTCTTGGGGTCAATCCGTTCGCCGTGCTGAATGGCGTAGAAAATTTCTCTCTTGATAATCGCCCTCACGCCACCAAACTCTTCTACTATCGTAGGAACTTAACGATTTCTGCCGCAAAGCGTTACTGAATTGTTTTTTAATATATTATCAAAAATGGTGCCGGGTATGCAAAATCGGCCCCCCAGTGTATTGGAAGGCCGAATGTATTGGAGCTGTGAGAACCCGAATTGCTGGAGGCGGGTTACTTGGCTTCCATGATGCGGTTCTCATCCCGCTTTACAATGGTCTCTATCTCTTGTATGGTCAATTCTTTCATGGCCTGATTCTCGTTAGGTT
>CALCEJ010000040.1 GCA_937900465.1 uncultured Bacteroidales bacterium
CCCCGCAAACAGCCCCGACCTTCCCCGCAAGCCTGTCGGGAACCCGTCCAGGAGCCCCCAGTCAGCCCCCTGTCCGGCCCCCTGTCAGCCCCCTGTCAGCGCCAGTCAGCCCCTGTCTGGACAATAAAAACCTTACAGTATATTCATCGATTGTTCGCGGATCTTTTCCAGCTCGTCCTTCATCCGGACAACGATCTGCTGGATTGAGGCGTTATTCGCCTTGGACCCGGTCGTGTTGATTTCCCGGCCCATCTCCTGGATAATGAATCCCAGCTTTTTCCCGGGGTACGGCTCGCCGTCAATCGTCTCCATAAAATAAGCGCAGTGCTGGCGGAGCCGCACCTTTTCCTCATTTATGTCGTATTTTTCGAGATAGAAAATCATCTCCTGCTCGAACCTTTCCTTGTCCATATTGACCCCAAGTTCCTCCGCCGCTTTCAGGATTCGGGCGCGGACCGCCTCGATTCTTTCCGCCTCGTGGGCTTCGACCTCATTTTCGAGCTCCAGGATGTTCTTCAGGCGGCTGGTGACATCGCGGTAGAGCGCTTCTCCCTCGCGGAGACGGTATGCGTCGGCAGCGGCTATAGCCTCGTCGATGGTTTTGTCCACGATGGGCCAGTTGTCGCCGCCGAGAAGGTCGCCCTTCGGCGCCACGACAACGTCCGGAAGGCGCAGGACGGCTGGAAGGAGATCCTTGTCATCGACGCCCAGCTCATCCCTCAGAGCTCTGACCTGGCTGTAGTAATCCTTCACGGCAGCAGCGTCTATTTTCCTCGAGACGGCGGCCCCGCCGTTTTCGAAAGTAAGGAACAGGTCGATGGTGCCGCGGACCAGCCTCTCCGCCATCCTCTGCCTTACCGAGAGGTCCTTCTCGCGGGGGAGAAGGCTGGACTTTATGCTGATATCGGCGCCTTTTGCGTTGATTGTTCTTATCTCTACAGTGAGTTTTCCTTCCGGAAGTTCTGCCTCGGCCTTGCCGTAGCCGGTCATAGATCTTATCATATCGCAGTGTTTTGTCCTGCAAAGTTAGCAAATAACAAAAAAATTCCGAACTTTGTCCCCGTTGGGGAATTCAGATTCCTCGTGCGCGTGCAACGTTTCATGGCAAAACTGCATCTAATATCCGATGATGAGATCATCAAAGGGTGCCTCCGAGGTAACGCCGCTTCCCAGAAGCGGCTTTTTGACCGGCTCGCCCCTAAGATGATGGCAGTCTGTCTCCGCTATATGGGAGACAGGGAATCGGCCGAAGACGTGCTTCAGGAGGGGTTTATAACCCTGTTCAAGAAATTGGACACCTACGAGGGCTCCGGTTCGTTTGAAGGCTGGGCCCGAAGGATCTTTGTCAATACTGCGCTGATGCAACTCCGTAAAACGGACGCTCTGAAACTCAGTGACGACATCTCGGAAGCGAGGTCTCTGTCCGTGTCGGAACCCTCCGCGATACAGAGGATGGGCTACGATGAAATAATGAAACTGGTTTCGTCCCTGCCTCCGGATACAAGAACAATCTTCAATATGTACGTCGTCGAAGGTTACTCTCACAAGGAAATAGCGGAAAGCCTCGGAATCCCGGAGCCAACATCCCGGAGCAAGCTCCAACGGGCACGCGTCAGACTGCAGGAATTGATAAAGGAAAAAGGCTATTGAAAATGAACGAAACAGATAAACATATCAGGCAGGTCCTTCAGGAAGGTACGGAGAGTTTTTCTCCGGACGTATGGAAGGCTGTAAGCGCCGGAATAGCGCCCGTGGCCAAGAAGGCCGTCGTGCCTGCCTGGCTGTGGGGAAGCTTTGCAGGAGTCGCCGTCGCGGCGGCCCTTGCCGTAGGCGTATTCCTGTTCCCGAAGAGCAATTCTACCCAAATTATAGAGAACTCCGCCGTCATAGCGGAGAATGCCGCTGAGGAAGAAGTTTCATCCGCTCCGGATGAGATTCTTCCCCTCAGCGAACAAATCGCTTCTACAGGGCGCACGGACGCTGTCGCCGTTGCGGAAAAGCCCCGTGAGTCTAGTGCAGTCCTTAAAACGACAGTCCCGGAAAAGGCGATAATCCCGGAAGAAGCTCCGGTAGAGGCATCAGAGATCCCCGAAACCGTATCGGAAGAAGTCCCCGAGACCGTATCGGAAGAGGTCCCCGAAACCGTATCGGAAGAGGTCCCCGGCACCTCTCAGGAGGTAAACGAAGAGCCCCTTCCCTGCAAGCCGGTGGTGTCTTCTGAACCCGTTCCCGAGGACTTTGAGAAGGCTATCCGCGAAGCGTACCCTGAAAAGCCCCGAAAGAAATTCAGCCGTACGGCCGTTTCCCTCGGGGGACATCTGTTCGGCGCCGGCGGGACCAGTTCTGACTCGCAGCCCGTCTATATGGCAGCCCCTGCTACCTCCGCAACCCTTCAGGAAGGTATCACGGAGCAGTATCCGGAATACAGCTTCGGAATCCCGGCTTCCCTCGGCCTTGGCTTCCGCTATGACATAAGCCAGAGTTTTTCTGTGGGAACCGGAGTCTATTACAGCGGACTCGGACGCAGTTTCGTGGGCTCTTACAAAGAAAACGGCATCGTTGTGGCAAAGGATGCGGATATTGACAACATCCAGCACTTTGTGGGCATCCCCCTCAATTTCTACTGCAACTTTATAAGCGAAGACCGTTTCAAGGTTTATGTCTTCGCCGGCGGTGCGACTGAAAAGCTTCTTGCTAACGACTATATCATCCGCGAGAAAGACATTACCTATCACGCCGGAAGCGCGGACGGATTCCAATTCTCCGCCGCCGCCGGACTCGGTATCGAATATCTCTTCACTGATTTCCTGGGCTTGTACCTGGATCCCAGCATAAGATATTACTTCGACAGCGGTCAGCCGCGGTCAATACGCACCATTCAACCCTTTATGTTAAATTTCGAAGCCGGCTTGAAGTTCCACTTCGGCGGTGCCCGCAAGTAGTGATTGCGGAAAACGCCAGCCTGCTGTCGAAAAAAACTCACCACCGCCGCCGCGCGGTGGTGTTTTTTTTGATGTAGCCCGAAATAATTATTATTTTTGTAAGGATATGGCAAGAGGTAAGATCTATACTTTGACAACGGCGCTTTTCCTTGCTCTATGGGCAGTTACCGCCCCGGCGCAGGATTTTACGTCGCGGTATGTGGATGCGGTAGCGCAGTTCTCCGCCGGAAATTACAAGCAGGCGGAGGAGGAGTTCGCGCTGCTGGCGAAGGTGGACCCGTCGTCGGATGCGGTGTGGTACTACCTTGGCCTGTCAAGGCTGTACAGGGCAGATATCGACGGGGCTTTGGTGGCGCTTGGGAAAGCGGCGGAACTGGACCCTGAGAATTACTGGTACGAATATGCCCTGACCCTGGCCTACAGGGCCGGCGGCGACGTGTCGATGCTGACAAAGCAGTACGAAAAGATGCTCTCGAATTTTCCCGAGGGCGACGGCGTCGTTTACGACCTCCTTTCGATGTATGTCCATTCCAAGGAATACGACAAGGCCCTGGAGCTTCTCGACCGCATTGAAACGTCGAAGGGCCCACGGGAGCAGATCGCGACAACCCGCTATCAGCTCTATCGCCAGATGGGCCGGGAAGACGAGGCCGTTGCCTCGCTCCGCCGTTTCTGTGAGGACTACTCTTCCGCGGAGTGCCTGTCAATCCTTGGCGACTACTACCTCGAAGAATACAACGACTCCCTTGCCCTTTCCTGCTACAGGGAGGCGCTTTCCCTGGACGGGAGCTACATTCCGGCGATGCTGGGCGAATCCGAAGTCTATCGCACGACCCGTCGCTATCCTGAGTATTTCCGGTCCATCACCGCATTTATGGACTCCGGCGAAGTCCCCGCCGCGACGAAGGGGATGTATGTCCAGAACCTCTCTCGCTCCGTGGACCCGAAGATTATCCGAAACCGCCTGTCTGACTATGATTCTGTCGTAGCCCATATGGTCGCGGCCCATCCTCTTGACTCTACCGTCCTTGTCGCCGCCGGGTCCTTCAACTACAACCAGGAACGGCCGGCTGAGGCGGCGGAATACCTTCGGGTCGCAAGCGAGACATATCCGGAGAGTCTGAGTCTCACGGTGCTCCACATCCAGCTTCTCCAGGCTGCGGCAAACTGGACCGGGATGAGGGATGCGTCCATCGCAGCGTTCAACCGCTTCCACGAGATTGGCTTTATGGACTATATCAATTTCGCGAACTTCAACCTCGAGGACTGGGACGCGATTATCGGCAACTGCAGGTATCTGATTGAAAGGAAGGACGTTACGAAGGAGCAGAGGCTCAGCGCCTGGTCCCTGATGGGCGACGCTTACCACAGCAAGGGCGAGGACAAACAGGCGTACAAGGCCTATGACAAGGCTCTCAAGATAGATCCGGACTATGCGCCGGTCCTGAACAACTACGCATATTATCTGTCCGTCCAGGGTAAAAAGCTCAATAAGGCTTACAAGATGTCCAAGAAGACGATAGAGAAGGAACCTGACAACGCGACGTACCTTGACACCTTCGCGTGGATATTGCACCTGCAGGGAAAGGACCTTGAGGCAAAGGCGTTCTTCAAGCACGCAATGCTCTATGGCGGCAAGGACAGCGCCGTCATCCTGGAGCACTACGCAACCGTGCTTGAGGCTCTCGGAGAGAACGACCTGGCAAAAGTCTACCGCAATCAGGCAAAACGACTCAGTAACTCCGGACAATGAAACGGGTAATCATACTGGTTATGTGGGCGCTCCTTGTATGGGCGCCATCCGCCGCCGGCCAGAATACCCGGGCCCAGGAATCCCGCAAGGCCCAGCTGATGAGGGAAATGGAAATCCTGAACAAACAGATAAAGGAGAATAGCGCAGCCGGCTCCAAGGCTCTCTCGAACCTCCAGCTCGTCCGGCGCCAAATCGATATCCGCCGCCAGCTTATAGCCTCCGCAGACAGGGAAATCAGCGCTCTTGATGACTCCATAAAAGCGGTCTCTTCGGAAATCGCCCTTCTCCAGGCCCGGAGCGACACGCTGAATACATACTACTCCCGACTTGTGCGAAGCGCCTACAAGAACCGTGATACCAGATTATGGTATATGTATATCCTCTCGTCGTCCAGTTTTGGACAGGCCTTCCGCCGCGTCGCATATCTTCGGGGGCTGTCCCGCGATATGAGCGAGCAGGCGGTGAAAATACGGGAGACGGAGGCAAAGCTCACTGTCCAGAAGGATCGCCTCGCCGGCCTCAGGGCGGAATCCGAGGCCCTGCGCCAGGAAAGGATTGCGGACCTTGCTGCGGTGAAGAAGGAAGAGGCGTCAGCATCGGCAATCGTTTCGCAGCTCCAGCAGCAGAAGAAAAAGTATCAGGCGGAGCTCTCAAAGAAAGCAAAGGAGGTGGAGGCGCTTAACCGGGAGATCCAGAAGATAATCGCAGATGCGACAAAGCCGGCGGCCTCCTCCACCAAAAAGGGCGGAAAATCCGGCACAAAGACCGTCTCGTCCGAGATTGACACCAAGCTCGCCGGACAGTTCCAATCCAACAAGGGAAAGCTGCCCTGGCCCTCTGACGGAACGGTTGTCGAGCGCTTCGGCCAGCATCCCCATCCCGTGTTCAAGAACGTCCAGATGCCGTTCAACAACGGCGTGACAATCGCGGTCAAGAAAGATGCCCCGGTAAAGGCTGTCTTTAACGGCAAGGTTGCAAGGATTGTCGTTATGCCCGGCTACAATCAGTGTGTCCTGGTCCAGCACGGCTCCTACTTCACCTTCTACTGCAAGCTCAAGGAAGTCAAGGTCAAGGCCGGAGATAAAGTTACGACCGGACAGGTTCTCGGAACTGTTGACACGATAGCGGGGGAGAACCAGCTCCACTTCCAGCTATGGTCCGGCAAGGACCCCCAAAACCCCGAAAACTGGCTTAAATGATGCGACGGATGAATATTATTGCAGCGCTTGTCCTCGCCGCAGGTCTTTTTTCCTGCAGCGGCGCCTCCTCCGGGGAGGCGGAAAAATCGGTCGCCCCGCCCGAAAAGGCGCCCCTGAAGGCCGTCGTAAGCCTTGCGGCGAAGTCCGTGGAGGTGACGATGGCTACGACCGGAGGAAAGGAGCATACGATAGTTCTCGCCCCCTGCGGCGTCAACCAGCTTCCCGCCCTCTCGGTTCTGAAACTCGGCCAGAGGGAGATTACCAGCGGCTCTGACTGGGTGGGCCCATACGGTATGTTCACGGCGGGAAATCCAACCTATACCGGCTTTACCGGCGGCTGGCACAGCCACACCAACTCCACCTACGGCAAGCCTACGGCCCAGAACCTCCGTTTCTCCGTCTCTTTCGACGGCACTCCACTTGAGGACGGAGGGACCTTCACCGGAAAAGAAGTAAGCGTTACCGTCCTGAACGGAATCAATTCCAACGACACCAAGGGGGAACGTTACGGCAGGGAAGTCCTCCGCGAGGAGGTGACATATACCTTCCGGGACGGACTGATGTACGTAAGAGTCGTTTCTACTTCCCTTGAGCCCATTGAAATCTACCAGTACTACGGAATGCAGATCTGCGGCTTCTGCGACGTCTTCACCTTCCGTGGCGCTGACGGCAAGGACTATGTGATGGACACGTCCGAAGATTACGGCTGTCCGGTCCATTGTTATGATATCTACGGAACCCGGGACGGCTGCTCCGTACATGCCCATTTGGACACAGAAGGACTCGGCGACCAGGCCCTGTCTGACCCCGAAGGCTACGCCTTTTGCAGATATTACGGCCCCGGTAACGGCAAAGCCTATTATTCCCTTATAAACATAAGGACTCTTTATGAAAAGGGCGAGTCCCTTTCCTGGAGTGGATACTATGAATTTAATTATTAGAGATATAGATAATAAAACCATTTAAAAATGAGAACCTATAAATTAATTCTTGCCGGCGTGGCTCTTCTCGCCGCCTCCTGCACTAACGCAGGCAAAACCGTTCTTAACATCGAGTTTGACCCTTCCGCCGCTCCGGAGGAGGTCCGTGTGATTATCCCAGAAAAGGTTGATACGACAATTGCCCTGACGGATGGAAAGGTCAGCATCGGCCTCCCCGCAAGCACGCTCGATATGGGCACCGTCATCGCCGGGAACGAACGTTATTCTTTTATTCCTGACGGAACGAAACTCACTCTTTCGGTAGATCCGGAAGGCGGCAGCTGCCTCAGCTCGAACAAGAAGAACTCCGTTTCAGTCCGTCTCCAGGAGTATATGGACTGGATGGACGAATTCGGGAAGAAGTATGAGGATGCCCCCGAAGAGGAAGAGGATGCGATTCTCGAGGAGTATAATGCCCACGTAGCTTCGCTCATTGAAGAGAATACAGACAACGTCCTTGCTTCCGTGGGCCTTTCTGCTTACAACTACGAGAAACTCACTGACCTTAAGCCCTACATCGAGAAGCTTTCTCCCGAGGTGAAGGCCCTTCCCCGTGTAGACCGCCTCGTCGCAAACATCACAGCCCAGGAAGGCACTGCCGTGGGAATGCATTTTGTCGATTTTACAATCGTCCAGGATCCCGAAAACCCTGATGCCTCTACGGTGAAGTTCTCAGACTTCGTGGGGGGCGGAAAATATGTGATCGTCGACTTCTGGGCGTCCTGGTGCGGACCCTGCCGCCGGGAAATCCCCAACCTCAAGGAGGTTTACGACACCTATAAGGGAGAGAAATTCGATATGCTCTCCGTCGCGGTATGGGACAAGCCGGAGGACTCCATCAAGGCCGCAGAGGAACTTGGGATAGGTTGGAACAAGATCATCAATGCCCAGCGTATCCCTACCGATATCTACGGCATCGAGGGAATCCCCCACCTCATCCTCTTCGCCCCGGACGGCAAGATACTCAAGCGCGGCGATGCGCTGCGGGGAGAGGGCCTGGACAAAGTGCTGAGTTCACTCCTATAGAAAGAAAAAGGGCTGGCCTTGCGGTCAGCTCTTTTAGTTTTCTGTTTGCTGGATTATTCAGCAACGCCGAGTTTTTCGGCAACCTTTGCGATAGCGTCTGCTACGGTTGCGATAGTGCTGGTTTCCTCATCGGGAATCTTTACACCAAACTCTTTCTCAAACTCCATAAGGAGTTCTACGGTATCAAGAGAATCTGCACCAAGATCATTGGTAAAGTTAGCTGTCTCGGTAACCTCGGAGGG
>CALCEJ010000041.1 GCA_937900465.1 uncultured Bacteroidales bacterium
GCGCTTCCGCCTCAGGATCTTCTTTCTCAATCTCGTGCGTCTTGATCTGCACTACGGCATTATCATCTTTGATGTCCTTAATGACATAACGGCAATCGAACTTGTCTTCTTTCAGAAGTTCTTTTTCCTTTTTGGCAGTATCGACTCCCTTTCTGGACAGGAGCACTTCGTCGATTTCGTACCCGTCTTCGGGCACCACAAAGAAGTAGAGCTTGCCGCCGATGGACTTCCATCCCATCCGGCGGAGCAACCACCCGCAGAAGCGGGCCCATCCCTTTCCTACTTTATCCTTTCTCTTTGCCATAGACTCTAGATATTGATATCTTCGAGTTCTTTCTCGCTGCGGAGGTTGACCTGGACGAATTTCTGCCTCTCAGAGGTGTTTACGCCCATATAGAACTCCATTATCTCGCCGATGGACTCCTCCTCTGCGAGTTTTACGGGATCCAGCCTCATGTTTTCGCCGATGAAATCCACGAACTCCTCCGATGAGATTTCGCCGAGTCCCTTGAACCGGGTGATCTCTGCGCCGGCTTTGAGCTTTTTGATGGCGGATTCTTTCTCTTCGATCGAGTAGCAGTAGTGGGTTTCCTTCTTGTTCCTGACGCGGAAAAGCGGAGTCTGAAGGATATAGACGTGGCCGCGGCGGATAAGGTCCGGGTAGTACTTCATGAAGAAGGTAAGGACCAGCATCCGGATATGCATTCCATCATCATCCGCATCCGTTGCGACGATGATGTTGTTGTAGCGGAGGTCGTCGATGTCCTCTTCCACGCCAAGGGCCGATATCAGAAGGTTCAGCTCCTCGTTCTCCGCGACGGCGCGGCGGCTTTCCTTGTAGCAGTTGATGGGCTTTCCGCGGAGGGAGAAGACGGCCTGGGTGTTTGCGTTCCGGACCTTGGTGATCGTTCCGCTTGCGGAGTCTCCCTCCGTGATGAAGATGGATGTAAGCTCGCGGAATTCCTCCTTGTCCTTCGAGAGTTTGTCGGACAGGTGATAGCGGCAGTCGCGGAGTTTCCGGTTGAAAACGTTCGCTTTCTTGTTGCGTTCGCGGGTCTTCTTCTGGACTCCTGCGATTTCCTCACGTTCCGCCTTTGAGGCCTTTATCTTAGCCTCGAGGGCGGGGACGATGTCCGTGTGGATACGGAGGTAGTTGTCGAGATTCTTCGCTACGAAGTCGTTGATGAAGGTCCTGATGGTAGGGCCGCGGTCCACGACGGCGGTTCCGTCTTCAGTCCTCTGGACGGTACCGTCTGCGTTTTTGACCTGCTTTTCCCACATATAGGTGGAATTTAGCTTGATCTTCGCCTGGCTCTCGAAGATGGGCTCCTGTATCTGGACTGCGATGGCGCCTACGATGCCCTGACGTATGTCCGCGGGCTGATAATCCTTCTTGAAGTAATCCTTGAGGGTCTTTGCGACGGCCTCCCTGAAGGCGGCAAGATGTGTTCCGCCGTCACGGGTGTTCTGGCCGTTGACAAAGCTGGCTATGTTCTCTCCGTAGTTGTCAGAGTGGGTTATGACGATTTCGATGTCTTCGCCCTCAAGGTGGATCAGGGGATACAGGGGAGTCTCCCTCATTCCCTCGCTGACAAGGTCCAGAAGACCGTTTTCGCTCTTGTACGGCACGCCGTTCAGGACGAGGGTAAGGCCGCGCTTGAGGTAGGAGTAGTTCTTTATCATTTGCTCGACGATGTCGAGGTGATAGGTGAATTCTCCGAAGAGTTCCTTGTCCGGGGTGAAGCGGACGAAGGTTCCGTTCTTCTGGTCTGAGGGCTCGATTCCGCTGTCAATGAGGTGGCCCCTCGTGAACAGGCCGAAGGAGCGCTGTCCATCGCGGTAGGATTCGACGAGGAAATCCACGGACATAGCGTTGACTGCCTTTGTGCCCACACCGTTCATACCCACGGACTTCTTGAAGTTCGTGTCGTCGAACTTGCCGCCGGTATTGAGTTTGGACGTAGCGTCGACGACCCTTGTAAGGGGAATTCCGCGTCCGAAGTCGCGGACCGTGACGGTCCTGTCCTCGACGGTTATGTCGATGCGCTTTCCATAGCCCATCGAGAACTCGTCGATGGAGTTGTCTATGACCTCTTTCAGGAGGACGTAGATACCGTCCGAGGAGTCATCTCCGTTGCCCAGTCCGCCGATGTACATTCCGGAGCGCCTGCGGATGTGCTCGTACCATTCCAGGGTCTGTATGCTGTTGTCGTCGTAGCTTGTATTTATCTTCTGCTCTGCCATTTCGCTATTACTCGTAATATCCTGCGAATTTAACGAAAAAGGGCGAATTTATCAAAAATAGTTGTTACCTTTGAATCCGGAAAATAAAAACTGTACAGATATGAAACGAGTATTGTCTTTAGCGCTTGTCCTCTCCCTCGTCTGCGGCCTTTCCCTGTCCTGCAAAAAGGATAAGGGCGGTCAGAAGGAAGAAGACACGACCGTGCCCCAGATCGCCTGGGAATCAAATTCTTCATTTGCTGAGAAGGAAATAGCCCCCGGCCTCGAGGCTGAAGTGTCAATCGCATCCGTGAACGGTCTTTCGGTTCTGAGCATCGAGGTGTCCGTTCCCGTAACCCTCGTCTCCCAGGTCAACAATTACATCGGTATCTCCTCCAACAAGGGGACGTCCTCCAAGAACGCCGTCATCGACCTTGTAGGTGATGAGGTGGCAGTTACCGCCCTCAATCTTATGGGCGTTACAAGGGGCGGCGCGGCAAGCTATGCCGGAAGCAAATCCCTTACGATTGATTTCGCGGCCCTTGTGAACGCCATTATACTGAACCAGGTGCTTGACAACGCCTCCAAGTTCAGCTTCAACATCACTGCGACCGACACTGAAGGAAAGACTACGAAAAAGTCCGTCAAGTTCAACTGGACTTCCGCCCCGGAAATCACTGTCCCGTCATCTGATGTATCCGCCGCTGCCGGCAAGGCAAGCGTAACCGTCAATGCTAACGGCCTTGTGGAGGCGCTTACCGTAACGCTCGCCGGAGATGTCCGCGCCGTAGCTGAGATCGCTGACCGTACATCCTCCAAATCCGGTGTCATCGACCTTATCGGCGACAGCGCAAATGCCGTGAAGTACTTCAGCTTCCCCGCCGCATCTTCAATATCCGGAAAGAAAAGCGTCACGCTCGATTTCAGCGCCCTTATCCTTCTGATCGAGCCCAAGCTCTCATCCAGCATTACCGTAACCGTCTTCGTAAGCGACCAGTTCGGGAAGACTGCGACGGAGAGTTTCAGGATTATCCCTTAAGGGAGGATTTCCCCTGCGGCGAACAGGGTTATCACCGGACGCAGAGGTGAATTCGTAATCAGGGTGAACCGGAGGGTGACTATCCCCGTTCCTATTTTAGAGGAGTCCATCCGGACGGTGACAAGACCTTTTTCAGCGGCTTTCGTGTCAGGGGCATCGACCTCGAGTACAGGAAAGTCGCTGTCTGTTTTGTAAATGTGGAAAGCGGACTTTCCCTTGTTCGTATACTTGAAGGAAAGTGTCAGGATACCGCCCTTTTTGACCTTTCCGAATTCGACGGTGCTGCCCTCGAACATCGGAACAGAACCTTTCCCCCTTTCTGCGTCAGTCCAGGTGCTGAAATTCTCCTTGGTGACAGCGTAGAAACGGAGCGGTTCTCCGGCCTTGCCGTTCACAACGGGGACGGCCGTATAGACGTTCCTGCCCCAGAGGGCCCTGTCAGAAGCGACGCTGACAGTAAGTGTTGCGGTCACTCCCGGAGGAATTGTAGCGGGGTCAGAGGAAATCTTGACGTGAGGGTCCGTATCGGTGAAGGAAAGCTTCAGGGGTGATTTCGAGAGGTTCGCGATTTTTGCGCTCTGGGAGATTGTCCTTCCCTGCTCGAGATTACCCACGAAAAGAGAATCTGATTTAAGGCCCATTGCGCCACGGCGCACGGGATAGACCTCCGCGAGGGGCTTCTTCTTCTCGTGGACGACTCCCCGGATCTTCAGGATGATCGGGTGAGAGACGCCGCTGATGTATACGTTCAGGGATTTTTCGAAGGGCATGGGCCCGTCCTCGTTGGAATAGGTGACGTTTATCTTTCCGCTCTCGCCGCTTCTGAGAGGCTCCCTCGTCCACGAGACTTCCGTGCAGCCACAGGTTTTCCCTACCTGCAGGATTGCGACGGCGCCCTCGCTGATGTTCTTTACGGTGAAACTGCAGCTGAGGGGGCCGGCATCTACGGAAACGTCCCCGAAGTCGTAGACGCGGGGAGTAATCTCGACAATGCCGTCATACACGTCCGGAGCCGCCGATGCGGTCCATGCCAGCATCAGCAGGGCGGCTATGGCAGATATGATCCTACCGGGTTTCACAATGCAAAAATAACATTTAAAGGAGATATATTTCAAATATTATTCCTAAATTTGCGTCCAATAACAGAACGCAACATCAAAACTTATAACAAAACTATGGCTTACGTAATCAATCCTGATCTTTGTATGGCTTGCGGAACTTGCCAGGGTGAATGCCCTACCGGCGCTATCTCCGAGGGCGATGTCTATTCTATCGACCCCAACGTCTGCATCGACTGCGGCACCTGCGCCGGAGTCTGCCCCGCAGAGGCAATTGCTCCCGGTGAGTAGTTTTCCGACACGTCAGATCGCAAACCGTCCGCTACGAGAGTGTGCGGACGGTTTTTTTATGCCCTTTGGGTGAAACGTCCGCGCCTTGTTATGCATCTATAGATGAGAAAAAGAGATGAATATGAAAAAACTCGGGTATATTTTTATGGGCCTTGCCTGCGCACTTGCGTTTTCCTGCAGCGTGGAAAATGATGTGGCTGAGGGGGACTGGTCTTCTTACAAGGGTGTAGGAGGAGACTATGCTTATTTGTCGGATGATATGATTTCTCCCGGCGGGGGTTCCGGCAATGGCGGTGAAGCTGGGGTTATCACTGCCGGTGAATGGAATGACCTTGACAACTGGTCGTTCTGGAAGGACATCATCAACGGACAGAACCAGACCTTCTCCCAAATGGCTACCGACTGGGGCTTCTTTACCGGACGCCGCTATGCGGTAAAGGTCACAGATGAGGGAGGAATGCCGGCTGTCAATGCGAAAGTCCAGCTCCTGGAAGGACAGGAAACCGTATGGGCCTCGAAGACGGACGTTTTCGGGCGTTGTGATCTCTGGGAAAACCTCTACACCGGAGGTAATGGGAAGGACGGCCTGAAGCTCAGCATAAACGGCGTCGAGATGGAAGGTTCTCCGGTCGTGACTACGTTTGACTCGACACAGGTCCATTTCAATGAATATACCGTATCCGTCTCCGCTCCGGAGTCTAAGGCTGATATCGCCTTCATTGTAGATGCGACGGGGTCGATGGGCGATGAGATAGCCTTCCTCAAGAAGGATCTCCTGGATATTCTCGAGAAGGCAAGGCAGGACCAGCGGGGCATCACTTTCCGTACCGGAACGGTTTTCTACAGGGATGCTGAGGATGCGCAGTACACCTATCTTACAAGATACTCTCCCTTCACGGAGGACTTCAGCACCACGATCAATTTCATCAAGAATCAGAGCGCTGACGGCGGCGGTGACCTTCCCGAAGCGGTCCATACGGCACTCGAAGTGGGCCTGAATGAGCTCGCTTGGGATGACGGCGCCCGTTCCAGGATTGCCTTCCTTCTGCTTGACGCTCCGGCCCATCAGGACAGGGCCCAGGTCATCTCCAGCCTCCACCAGTCAATCTACAGCTACAGCGCGAGGGGAATCAAGATAATCCCCATCTTTGCGAGCAGCGGTGACAAGTCCTGCGAGTTTATGTGCCGGTTCTTTGCGATTGCGACGGGAGGTACATACGTATTCCTTACGAACGACAGCGGGATAGGAGAATCTCACGTCGTCCCTTCGGTGGGCCAGTATCAGGTTGAGAAACTCAATGACCTGGTTCTCAGACTTATCGTCAAGTATACCGGAATTCAGTCCGAATAGACTTTGACATAATAGCGGAGATCGCTTTCAAAGGCGTTTCCGGACAGTATAGCCGCGAGGTCACGGATCACAAGGTCCGGCCTTGCGGCTCCGCTTTCCCAGAAGTCGTTGCCTCCTCCCTCGGTCACTCTTTTGGTATTGTTCCATACGGCGCCTTCCCTCAGGACCGGAAAGCTTCTGAACAGGGGACCGCAGCTCTTTATGTCGCTGAGAGTTCTGCACCAGCCGGTATTGAGCCAAAAGTCCGCTTCCTTGGAGAGGGCATAGGCTTCCTCCGTAGAAATTACTCCTGAGCGGATTTCCCCCTCCTTGCTGCCAAGGACCGTCCCTCCGGCGTCTTCTATGAGCTTTGTGATGTAGTTGTTCCCTCCGGGGATGAACCACTGGTCCGCATACGGGATGTTGATAAGGACCTTTATGGGCTTTCCGGATGATTTTGAGGCGGTTTCAAGGTAGGGCTTTCCGGACGCCCTGGACGCCTTGGCGGCGGTTTCAAGGTAGCTGTCCCGGATTGCGGCGAAAGCGCTGTCCGCTTTCTCCCGTCGCCCTGTCAGGGCCCCCATCATCTTAACGTATTCCGCCCTTGCAAGCGGGTGTTTTTCAAGGTGTTCCCATAAGAGCACGACCCTTATTCCCAGATTCCTCAGCCGCTCGACATAGGCAGGAGTCATTGATGAAACGGCATACGTCAGTACGATATCCGGTTTGAGGGAGAGGATTGACTCGTAATCCGGTGCTGCCTCATACCCGACCTCCTTCGCCCCGCGGACGCTCTCCGTCATCACGAATCCCTTGCCGGAAACTCCGCTTACAAAGCCGCCGGCGCCTATCTCATCCAACATGCCGATATATGAAGAGCTCATCGCAACGATGCTCTCCGCGGGTTTTGATGTGATTACGGTATCTGCGGTTCCGTCGTAGGGGGAGATGATAACGATGGAACTGTCCTGAAGGTCGAACCATTCTGCGTATTCCATGGACCCGGATTCCGGGCCCATATCCGCCCGCGGGCTCCCGCACGAAGCGAAGGCGAGCACCGTCAGGAACAATGCTGCAAGGGACTTCTTCATAGAGAGGCAGCAGCGGACTGTCCGGCAAGCATTCCCGTAGAGAATGCCGCCTGGAGGTTGTATCCTCCGGTATCGCAGTCCATATCGAGGACTTCCCCGGCGAAATACATTCCGGGGACTTTCCTGGATTCCATGGTCTTTGCGGAAACCTCCTTTGTGGATACGCCTCCGGCTGTAATGACAGCCCTTTCAAAGCCCACGAAGCCTTCGATGTCGAATCTCCAGTCTTTGAGGTAGGATGCAAGGGTGTCTACGCTTACCCGGGGGTTCATCTTCAGGAATGCTCCGGTTATATTCCATGGGATAAGTTTTCCGAGCATAATACGGAACAGTTTCTGGAAAGGCTGGCCCTTGCTGCGGGGATCTGTGATGACCTGCTGCCACTTTTCGTGGACATCGACATCCAGCTTTTCGAGTTCCACCGCGGGCTTCATATCGATGCTGACGCTGACTTTCTGGCCGTTTTCGAGGGCGATGACCGCCTTCCGGCTGACCCGAAAGCCGATGGCGCCTTCGAGGCCCCCGTCGGTGAATTCAAGGTCTCCGAATTCGGATTTCACGAGGTCTCCGTTGATGAAAAGGGAGATGGCGACATTGTCAAGGTTGTTCCCGCAGAGCATCTCTCCGAGGGGAGACAGGGGAGTAATCCTTTCGATATGCTTCCCGAAGGAAGGATAGTGGGAGGGAAGGGGCAGGGGTTTCCTTTCAACTTTCTTTCCGTATGCCGTACGTCCGCGGAAGGCTTCCCTTATGTCCTCTGTGAGGGGATTTTTCCCAAGGTCTTTGTACCCCTTCGGAACTATCGCCGTCAGCGAAGGGAAAAGGGGAGTAACCGTATGGCCAGTCTCCGAGGCCCATTTCATGCCGTCACCGGTAGATCCGGTCCCGGGATAGGAAAGGCCTCCGGTTGCGATAATGAGTTTCCCGCAGGAGTATTTCTCCGGCTCAATTACGGTCTCGAATTTCTTAACCGTGGTAACGACGCAGTCGAGGCTGAAGCCCCTCGGGGTGACGGAGACGGATTTTACTTCACATCCGGTTACGACCTTGACGCCGGCAAGAGTGCAGGTCCTCAGCAGAGTGTCCACGACATCTCCTGCCATATGGCTTTCCGGGAAAGCCCTGTCCCCGTGCTCCACGACGCACCTCAGACCGTTCTCTTTCATAAGGGCGAGAAGGTTTTCAGGGGTAAAGTTGTGGAAGGACGGGCTGAGGAACTGGCTGTCTGTTGCGACGTGTTCCTTCCACTCATCCCAGGCTTTGACGTTTGTGAGGTTGCATCGGCCCTTGCCGGTAAGCATGACTTTGCGTCCAACCTTGGGCATTTTCTCAAGTACGGTAACGGTGCCTCCGTTTTCCATTCTGGACAGTGCGTCGGCCGCGCCGATGGCGGCCATAAGTCCGGAGGCTCCTCCTCCTACAACAATAATGTCAGATCTCATCCCGGTGCGTTTAATTGTTTTGCAAATTTACGAAAATTATTCTTATCTTTGCAGTCCCGTTACAAGAGAACGGTCAAGCCACTTTAGCTCAGTCGGTAGAGCAGCGCATTCGTAACGCGCAGGTCGTCAGTTCGAATCTGATGAGTGGCTCAAAAAAGGTGATCGATGGAAATCGGTCACCTTTTTAGCATTTTGATGTTTTACGGAACTACTTGATAAACTGCGTCTTGAGGGATTCAATTTTTCTTGGGGCTTCATCTCCTTTGGCTCCGAAGTAGAACTTGATTTTCGGCTCCGTGCCGGAAGGACGGACTGATACAACGTCGCCGTCTTCATTGAAGAATTGAAGAACATTAGACTTCGGGAGTCCGGTCTTTTCAGGCTCAAGATAGTCAATGATTTTAACCACCTTCTTACCGGCAATCTCTTTAGGTGGCTCTTGACGGTAGTCTGACATTATCTTCTGAATCTCCTCTGCGCCGGTCTTACCCTTGCGGACGATATAGACCATTTTCTCGACGTAGAGGCCGTATTCCTTGTAAATCTTCTGCATGAGGCCATAGAGCGTCAGCCCCTGCTCTGCTGCCCATGCTGCGCACTC
>CALCEJ010000042.1 GCA_937900465.1 uncultured Bacteroidales bacterium
TTCATTGAAGAGCACGGGAAGCCGGATGTGGTTATTTTGGACCCGCCTAGGGCCGGTATCCATCCGGATGTTGCTGAAGTCATCCTTGACGCTTCTCCGGAAAGGATTGTCTATGTCAGCTGCAATCCTGCGACGCAGGCAAGGGACCTCGCCACTTTTTCACAGCGGTACAAGATTACCGCCGTGCAGCCTGTGGATATGTTCCCCCACACGATGCACGTCGAAAATGTTTGCGCGCTCAAACTTATTCGGTAACCAGTATTTCCAACTCAATCGTCTCCTTGGAGTTGTCGTCGTAAGTCACGGCGGCCGTAATGGTATGTCTTCCGGGAGTTACGAGAAGAATTGAGGAACTGCTGACAGACGTTGAGTCGTACTTCCATCCCACATAAATGGGCTCGAGTCCTTCCGGGACATCGAGAATCAGGTTGAAGGAATCTCCTTTGGTATAGGTCCCGAGCTTTTTGTCCTGTATGGTCGTAAAACCGAGCTGGCTGATCTCTGATTCAAAAAACCCATTGAGACCTGTTATCAGATTGAATACCGCGGAATTGTCTTCCAGCTTGATGAAGGAGAGTTTGGTATTGGATTCAAGTTCATCCCATCCAAGCGGGGCATAAGTCTCCACGTTCCTCTGTCCCGGGAACACAATATATTCCTCACTGTAACGGAAATTGAGGTTGGTAGGATCTGCGGCTGGTACCACATAGAAGCAAGGGTGCTTGCCATATCCGTTGATATAATTGTAAGAATCCCAGTAATTCCAGAGGTTGTATGCAGTGACGCCCTGAGTCCCCGGAACGCTGATCTTGTGCTGCTTGCTCTTGTCCACGTGATAGACTACCATCCCAACAGGCAGATATTTGTCCCATCCTTCCCCGCTGCGGTATTCATACACGAAATAGTCCCCTTCCGTCGAAGTCGTACTGTAACAGGCGTCGTTGTTCTCAATACCCTTGATTGAATAAGTTCCGTTCTCCGAAAGCAGTCTCATCCTGTCCTTGTCCATCCAGCCCAGCATAATTCTTTCCTCGGCATTGAAATAAGGAGGTGTCCTGCTCTCATTGTTATATGGGCCTCCGCACATTGTGGAGAAGCTGTAAAGACCGCCGGCATAGCCGTTGGTCTCATAGTCGGTATCGTAGAAGTCCGGCAGTCCCAGTGAATGGGCAAATTCGTGGCAGGTCGTTCCGATTCCGCACATCCTGGAACCGCTTGCTCCCTTGTATTCTGAGGTACAGAAGTAATTCCCGACCCTTACGCCGTCGAACTGATTGTACCGGACTTCCTGGTCAGAACTGTAGGTGAGAGACCACTGATGGGGCCAGATGGTATTGGCGCTGCCGCCCTCCGCCTCATTGTAACCGGCATAATAGAACAGAACCATATCGACCATTCCGTCACCGTCCGAGTCGAAGTCCGTAAAATCGATCTCATCGTCCAGAAGGACGCAGGCATCGTAAAGCGCCCTCTCAGGTAACTTGTCGTACCCCTGAGAGTCGTTTCCTCCGTAGTATGCCATATTCTCAGGAAGAGTCACAGGCCCATAAACATCGAATACGGGACGGAACTTTCCGCCGGAATTGTCTATATAGAAATCCCTTACGGAACCGGTACCTCCGTCAGCTGAATATCCTTCTTCGTTCAGAAGCGCCGTGAATCTCTCTCCCGGATTCGTTAGCGAAAATGACTTGTCCTTATAATTGACAAGTACGACAAGAATATGCCTCTCCCCTACCAGAAGATCCGGATTTGTCCTCATACGTATCTCAGAAGCCATTTGACGCTTCCTAAGAGCCCGCTGACGGATTGAGGCGCCGTGTACTTCAGCCTCAGAACCGGGACAGTAGTATCCGTCTTCCGAGAGTACCATGATTCTTCCGGAAGTATCCTCCGTCCAGTGATAGAACTCATCTCCCCTTCGAAGCAGTTCAATTTTGGAACCGTCAGGCTGGGTATAGACGAATTTGGTCTTGGGGGCAGGTATTGCAGATGCAATTACAGCAGAAGCGACTAGCGCAATTCCTGCAAGGTAAAATCTTCTTTCGTCCATCATTTCTTAACCACAAAATATACGTTGTCCTGTCCCTTCAGCCAAACTTTGTTATCCGCGATCCAAACCGCCTTGACTTCGAATTCTCCAATGAGTTCAGTTCCTTCCTTCGTGACCTTCCTCACAGAAATCGTGCACTTTTCCCCGCGCTGGATATCTGTAGGAATTCCGTCAACGCACATAACCTCGCAGTCCTTCTGATTGATAATCCTGAACGATGATACGTCCGGATTCTTTGTCCTCAGACAGCTTATCTGGTCCCTGCCCCCCGTACAGACGTAATCTCCTCCGGGAAGCCCATACAAACCGATAACGGAAACCCCCGCAACAGGGTCCTTCCCCTCCTGGACAAAGACCACGGTTTCCTTGAGTTCGCCTGAAACGAACGAAACAGGTGCATACCTCTCATCCGTTCCGGTGTTCTCGAAAACAGTAATCTTGATGATGAAGTCATCAAGGGCTTTGGTTTGGGTCGATACGTTGACAAAAAGCCATCCGTTATCCGGTTTCTCTATATCGAAGTTGACGTTTGAAGAAACCGTAAGCTGATAAACGCCGCCTTCGATGGGCACGTTGACGACCGTTCCGTCGGTGACTATCTTCCCTCTCTTTTCCTGAGTGACATTGATGTACCTGACAACGGATCCGGAGGTTACCGTTACAGTCGCAGAACGGGGAACATCGTCAGTGTTCTCCTCCGCTTTCACGGTTACTGTTCCGGCATATCCTCCGTCGGAAGTCTTGGATTTGCTCACATCCACGGAAAGCCAGGATACGCCTGAAGGGGCTGTAACACTCCAGTCATAATCCACCCAGATCTCCACCGTCTCCGACGAGGCGTCTGAAGGAAGAGTCACATCTACGGAACTGATATCCTCTACGCCGTTGACCGAAAAGCGTGTCGGTCCGGAAAGGAGAGCCCCGGCAAATTCCTCTATGAACGTGCATCCGCTCACACAGAGTCCCAGCGACGCGGCAAGCACTGCTATGATGATTGTCCTTTTCATTAAAGTTCTGTTAAATTCGTACAAAAGTACTGAATTAAATCCGATAATTCGAGAAACACTTCTATCTTTGTATTCTATTTTTGTGAATGGATATGATTGTGACAGTGTTATTGCTTGTCGTCGGACTCGCCCTGATCGTGTTCGGAGCTGATTATCTGGTCGACGGAGCATCATCCCTTGCCCGACGCTGGGGACTGAGTGAGTTTATTATCGGTATGACTATCGTCGGAATGGGGACATCGGCCCCGGAGATGGTCGTCAGTTTCATAGGTGCCGCAAGCGGAAATGCGGACATCGCAGTCGGAAACGTAGTGGGCTCGAATATATTCAATACCCTGCTGATACTTGGACTCACCGCCATCATTCTCCCGATGGGCATCACGAAGAGCAACTTCAAAAGGGATATTCCGGTCAATATCGGCATTACCGCCCTCCTTATAGTTCTGGGCCTTAAGCATACTCTATTCGGATTCGGCGCTGCCGACGGGCTTACGAGAACCGACGGGGCTGTCCTTCTTGTCGCCTTTGCAGCTTATATCTGGATGTGCCTGAGTTCCAAGGACGAGACTCCGGAAGAAGCCGGAAAAGTAATGAACCCGTGGCTGTCGCTTCTTTTTGTGGCAGGCGGTCTTGCCGCCCTTGTCTTCGGCGGTCAGCTGTTCGTCAATTCTGCTACCGACATCGCAAAGGCCCTTGGCGTCAGCGACAAGTTCATCGCAGTCACAATCCTTGCCGGAGGCACTTCCCTCCCGGAACTTGCCACCTGCATCGCCGCCGCAGTGAAAAAGAAGGGTCAGCTGGCGCTTGGAAACATCATAGGCTCGAACGTATTCAACATCCTCCTTATCCTTGGAGGCTCCGCTCTTATCCACCCGCTGAATTTCATTGGCTTCGGCTGGGTTGACCTTTCAGTTTTGCTGCTGAGCGCGCTTTATCTTCTCTCGGCCTGCTTCGTCGGGAAAAAGTACAAGGTTGACCGCATTGACGGTATCCTGTTTTTCCTGACTTGGGCCGGATATATGACTTATCTGTTTATAAATCTGTGATTTATGTATATTCTCCTGACTCCCCCACCGGAAGAACTGTCTCAAAAACTCTCTACTGACTCCCTCAAGGCCCAAACCGGACAACTCATCGGGACAGTCCAGTCCTCAGAGCCCGGCGAAATCCTTCATACTCTTGGTCAGGCGGCGCTTGACTTCGGGCTTAAACTTCTCGCTGCGCTCGCTATCTACATCATAGGCGCCTGGCTGATCAAGATCGTAACGGGCGCTGTCAAGAAAGGATTTGAGAGGAAAAAATCCGACAGGGCGCTAGCTTCGTTTGTTACCAGTTTCGTTTCCATAGCTCTGTGGGTGATTCTCGTCATTATCGCTGTCAGCGCCCTTGGAATCAACACTACGTCCCTTGCCGCCCTTCTTGCTGCGGGCGGTATGGCGATAGGAATGGCCCTCAGCGGTACTGTCTCGAACTTTGCCGGCGGAATTATGCTTCTGGTATTCAAGCCATTCAAGGCCGGTGATTATATCGAGGCCCAGGGTTATGCCGGAACGGTGACGGAAATCAATATCGTCTCCACAAAGCTTCTAACCGTAGACAACCGGATTGTTGTTATCCCCAACGGAGCCCTTTCCAGCGGTAATATCAACAATATCTCTGCGTTGGATCTGCGCCGTGTGGACCAGACCGTAAACGTCGCTTACGGCTCCGATGCGGACTTGGTCAGGGAAGCTATCCTTTCCGTTGTCAAGTCCTCTCCCCTTTCGCTGGATTCCACGACAGAGGGTGCCTCAGATCCTTTTGTCGGAGTCAGCGCCCTCGGGGACAGCACGGTAAGTTTTGTCGTCAGGGTATGGACAAAGAGCACAGATTACTGGGCCCTATGGTTCTACCTGAACGAGAATATATACAAGGAATTACCCCGCCGTGGAATCAGTTTCGCATTCCCGCAGCTGGATGTCCATATGAAGAACTAGAGATTCTCCTTCCCCTTCACGGGATTTCCATAAATACCGAGGAGTATCTCCCTGAGATCTGCCTTGTCGAGGGACGGTTCCACTTTCTGGAGCTGTCCCTCGATGTATTCGATGAACAGTTTTCTGTCTTCCGGGGTATAATGGTCGCTATGGGCATCGTTGCCATCGAGCAGATCACAGGCGATATAGTTGGTTTTCCAGAGTCTGTATCCGGCGATGACCCTCCTGTCCACTGCGTGACGGATATGCTGATAGCGGTCGTTCTTGTCACAAAGGGACGCCTCCGTAATCTCCTCCCGGGTAAGAGGGGCCCCGATATTCAGGTGAATATGCCCCTTGAACTGCTTTATGCCCAGCAGGATGCTCTGAAGGTCTTCGTTAGGAGTCTTCACATACTTCTCCGTGCGTGATATGAGCACTTCCCTTGCCTTCAGAATATCGCAGGGCTCATATTCGTAGGAGATGCTGAGGGGAACGATGCGGACTTCGAGGAAGTTTTCCACGAAATCCTTGGTTCCGCTCATATCCACCATCTTCAGAAGCCCCTGTTCCGTAACGTCGATGCCGTTCTTCGTACGGCCCTGACGCTGGGCAATCCAAACGGATGAGGTTCCGGAGGTGATCGTCTCACGGATATAGCGCGAAAGAAGTTGTGATGAGAGGTAGAGTTCCCTTGCGGAAATTCCCCTGATGACCTTTATCATCCTGTTGGAACGGATAAGATACTCGATGGTCTTACTTTGGAGAAGATTGTCTCCGACAGCTATCTGGGTGAGTGGAAGGCCGTTTCTCAGCAGCATCAGCTGAGTGATTGCGGGATCCAGGACAATGTCCCTGTGATTGGACATAGCAAGATAGCATCCGTCAATGGAGGTGATGTTCTCAATTCCGTCGTATGTAAAACCCTCAGAAGTAGTCTCTATGACCCATTCCGTAGCCTTGGACATCACAATGGACTGGAACTCGTCGATAGTCTTTATGCGGCGGAGAACATCGCCGAGGTAAGTCTCAGGATAGTTCGGGAAGATATACTTTGAAATCCAGGGGACGTTGGGATGCTCTGCCACCTTTGAAAGGGCAGCAGCAGCCTCTTCATCATTGTAGGGCGCAATATCGACAAAATCTGTCAGGTCCATTATGATTCTTTTCTAACCTGGGACAAAGATAACCAATTTTCATTTATCTTTCAAGAAGGGAACTGTCGCCATAGCTGAGGAACCTGTAGCCGGATTCAAGCGCGTGGTCATAGATTTCCCTCCATCTGCCATCCACGAACGCTGAAACCAGAAGTATCAGGGTGCTTTCCGGCTGATGGAAGTTAGTGACCATCCTCTTTACTATCCTGAACCGGAATCCGGGAACTATAATAATCCTTGTTCCCGCCTTGACGGAGTCGAGTCCCTCTTTCTCGAGATACGAGACAAGCGCATCCAGGGCCTCTTCCGTGGAGTAGGGATACTCTCTGTCATATGGGGCCCATTGACGGACGTCTGACGGCTCTCCATCTTCGATAACGCTGACTCCAAGATAATACAAGGACTCCAGCGTCCTTACGGAGGTCGTGCCAACAGCTATGACGTTACCGGCACAGACGCGTATCTTACGGAGAATATCTATGGAGACGGAAAAGGGTTCCCGGTGCATCGGATGCTCTGAAACTGAGGAACTCTTTACAGGGAGGAAAGTTCCTGCGCCGACGTGCAGGCACACTGTCTGTGTATCTATACCTCTTTCCTTAATCCGCCTGAGAACCTCCGGGGTAAAATGAAGACCGGCTGTCGGAGCTGCGACTGACCCCCTTATTCTGGCATAAGTTGTCTGGTAGCGCTCTGTGTCAAGGGCTTCAGTTTCACGGTTAAGATACGGAGGAATAGGTACTGTACCGCATATCTCAAGAACCTTTGAGAATTCTAATCCCCCGCTCCAGGAGAATTCCACAACGGATGTTTCTCCATCACGCGAAACAGCCGTTGCCTTAAGGCCCATAGCTGCAATCACAGGATCCGCGTCTGGATTATAAAGGCCAAGTACATCTCCTTTCCAACGCTTCACATTACCGATCACACATTTCCACCGGCAACGCTCAGTGCTGGCAAACGAAAGGTTGTATTCGGAAGGAAGGACAGGTTCAAGGCAGAAAATCTCAATATGGGCACCGGTTTCCCTTTGGAAATGGAGCCTCGCCGGAACAACCTTGGTGTCATTGAAAATCATCAATGAGCCTGGAGGAAGAATATCCGGGAGATCGGAAAAGACGCAGTCCTCAATACCGGCGGCGCAGTAGTGAAGAAGTTTGGAAGAATCGCGTTCCGGAAGAGGATATTTTGCAATACGGTCGTCAGGAAGGAGGTAATTGAAATCCTCAATATGAATGTCAGGTATCATCTTCGCGCTCAAATTTCACGGCAAATTTACTCAATAAATCCGAAAGTTCTACACTGAGGTCAAAAGGGTACTTTTTATGGCGTCGTGGAACAATTATAAGAAAAAATTATTTTAAAAGATTAAAAGGTTATTATATTGATTCTCAGGTGTTTATAAAATATAGCTAAAGTATAGCTTTTAACATCGACACCCCCTGGCAAGCCTTTCGGACAATGTCTGATTCTTGAAAAAGAAGAGGATTAATTTGGACAACTTATTCTATATAAACAAATAACTTGATTCTATATAAAGTTATGTTTTAGTAAAGCATTCTATATATGTTCATTATATTAAAAACTTTATACCCAGTATTTTATTCCTTATTTACTTAATTATAACTTTAGCAAAGACTTCCCCACCCTTGATTTTCCATTCTTGTTATTTTATAGTATCTTTGCCTAAAACAGCTTGTGGACTATGACAACGGCAACAATATGCACCATCGGAGATGAGATCCTGATCGGCCAGATAGTGGACACGAATTCCTCGTTAATTGCATCTAAACTTCAATTAATCGGCGTCAAAGTGGTAAGAATGTTATCGATAGCGGATAACAGAGAAGAGATAATTCAGAAACTCGAGGCCGAACTTTCGTCTGTTGACATTGTAATTACTACCGGAGGGCTGGGTCCCACCAAGGATGACATAACTAAAGACGCGCTGATGGAACTGTCCGGAAGCATTGAATATATAAGGAATGAAAAACAGGCAGCAATCATAGACAGAATACTCTCCTCAAGAGGCCTCCAGAGACTTGAAAGCAACCTCGCCCAGGCCCTCGTACCGGATCGGGCTGAAATCATCCCTAACCGCTTTGGAACGGCCCCTATAATGGTCCTCAGGAGTAAAAAGGGAAAGGGCATACTGTACTCGATGCCCGGAGTCCCTTTTGAGACCTCAAATATGCTTCCTGATGTACTTGATGACATTTCCAGACGCTTTCCCCTGGAATCCATCCAGCACCGCAGTATTATGGTCTACGGGCTTGCTGAATCGGCTCTAAGCGAACTTATTGCGCCCTGGGAGGACAATCTTCCGGAGGGAATGCACCTTGCATACCTCCCCAACCCCCTGTTTGGAATAAAGCTACGCCTTTCCGTATACGGAGGAGACAGGGAATTATCCGAAAAGAGCCTTGACAGGGAGACGAAAAAAATCAGCGAAATACTCGGGAACAAGATATACGCGACCTCTGAATCTACCCTTGAAGAAGCCTTGGGGTCAATTCTCCGTGAAAAAGGAAGGACGCTGAGCGCAGCGGAATCCTGTACGGGAGGCGAAATAGCGCACCTTATTACAACAGTTCCGGGAGCATCTGATTACTTCCTTGGAAGTGTCACTTCCTACGCAGTAAGCGTCAAAGAAAAAGTTCTCGGAGTCTCACACGAGACAATAGAAAAAAACGGTGTCGTGAGCAGCGAAGTTGCGGCCGAAATGGCACGCGGAGTAAGAGCTTTGACCTGCAGCGATTATGCCGTAGCGACAACCGGTCTTGCGAGCCTCGAACCGGACCGTTTCAACCCTGGCGGAACTGTGTGGATCGGGGTGGACGGACCGCTTGGAACAAGGACACTGAAGCGTAATTACCAGAACGACAGGAAGCGTAATATCCAGCGTTTTGCGGCCACTGCGCTCGATTTTCTCAGATTATACATCCTTGAAGCCGAAAGCTTTGACAAACAAAAAATAAAACACTTATGTTAAAGCATATAACATAAGTGTTTCAAAACTATGGTATTCGACCTAAATTCTTTATTCAGAGCATTTTATAACACGGTCCCAGACTGCCAGCAGATTTTCCCCGGCAATCATGGAAATCTCCTTTTCTGAGTACCCGCGGGAGGACAGTTCATCAAAGAGGACTCCTATTTTCGAGACGTCTTCAAGCCCCTCGGGAGGGACGTTGATCCCGTCATAATCGGAGCCTATTCCGACGTGGGAAAGACCGGCGATTTCCACCGCCCGGTCGATATGTTCAGCAACCTCTTTTACGCTGCTGCGGAGAATCCCGAGAAGCTTATCCTGCATCCGGTTCCACTCATCCCGGAAAACGGGATTTGCGGGGTCGCTCCGGAACCTCTTTTCAACCTCGTCACCTTCATCGATTATCCGGGCACTCTTCTGATCTTTGCCATAAGAATCGGAGAGGAATGCGGGATAGAAATTAATCCCGACGTATCCGTCTTTTTCGCCAAGCGCCTTAAGCATCTCATCAGTAAGATTGCGCCTGTGCCCGCAAATCGCGCGGCAACAGGAATGGGAGGCTATGACCGGAGCCTTGGAGTAATCGATGCAATCCCAGAAAGTCTTGTCCGATGCGTGGGACAGGTCCACCATCATTCCAAGACGGTTCATCTCCGCGACCACTTCCCTGCCGAACGGGCTCAGCCCGTTCCAGGTCTTTCCCTCTGAAGCAGCATCCGCGATGGCATTGTCTCCGTTATGGGTAAGTGTTACATACCTCGTTCCCAGCCGGAAAAAGGTTCTCAAAAGCGGAAGCGACGTCTGGATTGGAGATCCGTTCTCCATACCTATGAAAATAGCCGTACGGCCGCTGTCCGCAACGGCGCGTCCTTCGTCCGGAGTAAAAGAGATCGCAGCATATTCCGGATTCGCTCCTACGGAGTCATAAACTCCGGAGATCATCTCGAGAGCATAACGGGTTGCGGCATCAGGGCCCATTGTGGGCGGAGTATAAAGGGCAAAAAAGGAGCCGCCGACTCCCCCGCGCCTGAGTTTGGGGAAATCGACGTGCCCGTATCTGTTGTCCTTGGACAAGTCCCTCAGTCTGAGAATCTGGGAGGGAGTGTCAGCGTGGGAATCAAACAGTCTCATTACTTTGTTCCGATAGGAGCAAGGGTGGACTTGATGATTTTACCGATGACGAACTGGGGTGTTCCGCCATAGTAGAGGCTGGATCCGCTTGTGAGGGATTGGGCCTCGAGAACCTCATTTACAACGACACTGGCAGTTGCGGAACCGGAAAGGTTGCATATTGCATTGTCCACGGTAAAGCCGGAGGCATCAACCGAAGAACTCCTGGCCGATGTCAAGGCGATACTTTCTCCCTGACCGGAAAGAAGGATCTTTGAAGAGCCTTCTGTGCTGAAGACGGACTTCTCCACATCCAGATTAAGGGTAATCTGGGCAGTCCCGGCACTTGCAAGATTCAGGGTGCGGGCCCTGCCGGATGCGGCAAGGACGGAGGATCCGATACCGCTTACAGCGACTTCACCGGCCTCGAGGTAAACCTTCGCATTGGCATTGTTCTCGGTAGAGATCTCGACAGAGCCTTCGGTCTTAAGGGTAAGGACTGCCTGAGCGTTCTTCTTGAGTCCTACCTTTGCGGCGTCAGCGACGACGCTGAGGCTCTTGATCTGGGCCTTATCGGTAACTGAAACCAGGAGCGAGGAACCGCCGAACTCGTCAGTACCGGTAACTGAAGCATTCTCTGTAAGGGTAAGTCCTGCAAGCTCCGGCATATATACGACTGCACGGAAAACAGGAGTGGAAGCATCCTTGCCCCTGTACAGTTTCTTGGTGTCTTTGGGAACGCTCTTGGAATCATAGTTGAAATAGAGCGTCGATGCCTTCACGAAAACGTCGATGTAGGGAGAAAGTTCCTTGTCCACGGTAAGGCGGACGTTGCAGGCGTCACTCTTGACGAGTGTGATCTCGAAATCACCGCCGGCGCAAACGGATGTGAAATTCTGGACGGGAATCTCCTTGTCCTCAAGCTGAGAAGCCGCGGTCTGGGCGGAAGCAGGGACCGATACGAAGATAAGTCCAGCCAAAGCAATCATTCCAATGACTGCCCTGAAAGCATTGTTTAATTTCATATTCATTAAAAATAAAGTTATAGTTTCAGTTTTTCAGCAAGCCCGCTCCATTCCTCCATAAAAGAATCGAGCCGTATTTTCAGTTCCAAGTAATCCCTGGTTAACTCCACAATGTCGGTATTATTTCCGGGATTTGCAAGAACCTTCTCGATTTCCGACATTTTTTCTTCCGTCAAACCTATCTCTTTCTCTACGAAAAGGAACCGGTTACGCAGTTTCTTTTCCTCTTTGGAGACAGCCTTCATCGCCTTGAAGCTGTCGCAGCCATCCTCCTTCCCGGAAGACCTCTCCTGAGCGGGAACATTCTCCGGCGACGTCCTCTCCAACTCCTGCAGGGATCCTATCCTGAGTTTCCTGAGGAAGTCCTCCACCCCTCCGAGGTGCTCTCTCACCTTCCCGTCACGGAACTCGTACATCTTGTCAACCAGCCCGTCAAGGAAGTCACGGTCGTGGGATACGACAACAAGCGTGCCGTCGAAAGCGGAAAGCGCAGCTTTCAGCACATCCTTGGACCTTATGTCCATATGGTTTGTGGGCTCATCCAGTACGAGGAAATTGTGTGATTTGAGCATCAGCGAAGCCATTCCCAGCCGGGATCTCTCCCCTCCGCTGAGAACGGAGACCTTTTTATCCACATCCTCGCCCCTGAACAGGAATGCCCCAAGGATATCCCGAAGGTTCTTTCTGACGTCTCCGACAGCGGCACGGTCCAAAGTATCATATACAGTAAGGCTGCCGTCGAGGATATCTTCCTGATTCTGGGCATAGTAGCCGATATCGACGTTATGACCGATCACCGCAGTACCGGAAATCGGATCCAGCTGTCCTGTGATTACCCTGATAAGAGTGGTTTTTCCCTCACCGTTGCGGCCAACAAGCGCGACCTTCTCTCCCCTTTTGATTTCAATGTCAGCGCTCCGGAAAACAATTTTTCCGGGATACCCCGCAGTAAGATCCGTACCCTTGAAGACAATATCTCCGGAACGGGTAACGGGAGGAAATCTCAGCGAAAGGGTACTTGAGTCTGTCTCATCAATCTCTATCCTCTCCAATTTCTCCAAAGCCTTTATCCTGGACTGGACTTGATTGGATTTTGTGGGCTTGTAGCGGAAGCGGTTTATAAAATCCTCTGTTTTCTCTATCATCCTCTGCTGGTTTTCGTAGGCCGCCTTCTGCTGGGCAAGCCTTTCCTCGCGAAGGATCACGTACTGGCTGTAAGGGACTTTATAATCGTGAATGTGGCCGAGAAGGATCTCGACAGTCCTTCCTGTTACATTGTCAAGGAACTTCCTGTCGTGAGAAACCAGAAGAACCGCTCCCCTGAATGAGCACAGATAGTGTTCAAACCATTCGATGGACTCGATGTCAAGATGGTTGGTGGGCTCGTCCAGAAGAAGAAGGTCAGGACCGGAAATAAGGATTTTTGCAAGCTCCATCCTCATATTCCATCCCTGGCTGAAAGTCTCAGTATTCCGGGAAAGCTCCTCCTCTTTGAACCCAAGTCCGAAAAGAGTCCTCTTCGCTCTTACCTGAGGAGCTTCTCCGGTTTCAAGGGACAGACGGTCATTTATCTCATTTATCCGATTAAGTAATGATTCGTATTCGCATGATTGATAGTCGTCTCTCTCTGATAACAAGAGCGTCAACCTATCTAATTCGGACTCCAGGTCCTTAAGATCATCGAACACAGACATCACTTCCTCAAGGACGCTCCTGCCCCGGTTGTGATTCATAATCTGGGGAAGATATCCAACCTTGACTGACGGGGACACTCTAACCGTTCCGGAGGTTGGTGACTGTTCTCCGGTTATGAGCTTCATAAGAGTGGATTTACCGGCGCCGTTCTTTCCTACGAGTCCAATCTTCTCTCCGGGACTGATATGAAAGCTTATCCCGTCCAGAAGGGTAAAACCCCCGAAGGCTACGGTAACGTTGCTGATAGAAATCACTTCTTACAAAGCAAGACTGACAGTTCAAACAAGAGCCACAGGGGTACTGCGGCAATAAGCATAGACAGAGGATCCGCAGGAGTGACAAGCGCCGCTACGACAAGCACACCCACCAGGGCGTGCTTCCTGTACTTTCTGAGCGTCGACCTGCGGATTATGCCAAGACTCGACAGAATAACAATCAGCATCGGGAACTCGAAAACTATTCCCATAGCAAGGACTGTCGAGTTGAATATCGAAATGTAAGAGTCCAGAGTAATCGTATTCTGGACAATGTCGCTTACGTTATAGGTCAGAAAAAAATGAAGAGCAAGGGGAAGGATGATATAATACCCTACCAGAAGACCCACATAGAACAGCAATCCACCGCCAAGGAAAGATGCCCGGACAGGTTTTTTCTCCCGCTCATACAGGGCCGGGGCGACAAAACGCCATATTTCGAAACAAATGTAGGGGAAGGACAGGATGAAGCCGATAAGGACAGACTCCTTCATATGAACCATAAACTGGGCGGTGACGTTTACGTTGATCAGGCTGACATCCAGTGGAAGCTTCATCCAGCGGTAGACAATGAAGCTATTGTCCAGCGGTCCGAATACAATCGTCCCGAAAACGAAGGTCCTGAAACAGAAAACAATGACAGCAAAAAGGAGCACCGAAAGCGCCGATCGGACAATTGTTCCTCTCAGCACCTCCAGATGGTCCCAGAAGGACATCTCACTGTTTTCCTTTCCCACAGAAGAGAAGGGTCCCGCTAATTCTCCTTTTCAGATGACTTGTCGGCGGGAGTGTCCTCGATTTCCTTTTCGACGGACTTGACCTCCTTCTCGACTTCATTCATCCCCTGTTTGAAACTCTTGACGCCTTTCCCAAGTCCCTTCATAAACTCAGGAATCTTGTTTGCGCCGAAAAGAATCAAAACCACCAGGGCGATGATGACAATCTGCCAGGGTCCGACCACTCCGAGGGGGTAAAAAAGGTTCAAAATCATGGTAACAAAAATGTTATGGTGTTTAACTATTTTGTTTTATTGTTTGTTTTTCAAAATATTTATCTGACTCTCCACGCTTTCTATCTTAGAGAGGGCATCAGCCTCTTTTTTACGCTCATTATCGATGACGGCAGCCGGTGCATTGGCTGTAAAGCGCTCGTTTGAGAGCTTTGCACGTACCGAACGGAGGAAGCCGTTAAGCCTTTCGAGTTCCTTTTCAAGCTTGGATAATTCCTCTTTCGTGTCGACCAGGCCTTCCAACGGAACCATTACCTCGAGAGTCCTGACCATAAAGGAAGCGCCTTCCCCTGCCGTTGAAAAGTCAGAGACAACGCTCACGGATGAAACGTTTGCAGTCTTCTCTACCACAGGGATAACCTCCACCGGTAATGCGCCTTTCACAAGGACCTTAAGGTCTTCCTTGGGAGGGAGGTTCTTCTGATTCCTGACGGCACGTACTCCGTTTACAAGCTCCTGGGCTATCTCGAAACTGGAAAGGACAGTTTCATCGTACGGAAGGCTGGCCGGTGCGGAAGCAAACATGATAGACTCCCCTTCTTTCCTTTCGTGGATATCGTGCCAGAGTTCCTCTGTAATGAACGGCATAACCGGATGGATCAGCTTCAGGAGCTGCTCGAAGAAATCAACGGTAGCCTCGTAAGTGTCCTTGTCCACAGGAAGCGCTTTTCCGTCCATAAACGCCGGCTTGATGCATTCCAGATACCAGGAGCAGTAATCGTCCCAGAAGAGTTTGTAGATAGTCATCAGGGCATCGGAAATGCGGAACTTGGAATAATGGTCCTCTACGGCGGCAACAGTCTTGCGGAGCTTCGACTCGAACCACTTCACGGCAAAAGCGGAGCCCTCGCTCTGCTTTGCTGAAGGATCCACCGTAAAGCCCTTCACAAGCCTGTATGAGTTCCATATCTTATTGCAGAATGCTGCTCCCTGCTTAATCTGTGATTCATCGTAGAAAATGTCATTTCCGGCCGATGAACAAAGCAGCATACCTATTCTCACGGCATCTGCACCGTAAGTCTTGATGAGTTCGAGCGGATCAGGGGAATTACCGAGGGTCTTGGACATCTTGCGTCCTAGCTTATCCCTTACGATACCCGTGAAATACACGTTAGAGAAGGGTTCCCTGCCCA
>CALCEJ010000043.1 GCA_937900465.1 uncultured Bacteroidales bacterium
TCGGCGGCAAATATCTGGCCCACGACATCCGCGTCATCCGTCTTCCCCGTCACGGCGCCAGCTGTCCCATCGGAATGGGCGTCAGCTGCTCCGCAGACCGGAACATCAAGAGCAAGATCAACGCTGACGGTATATGGATTGAGAAGATGGACACAAACCCTTCGGAACTGATTCCGGAGGAATACCGCCGTCCCGGAGAGGGCCCGAAGGGCATCGAGATTGATTTGGACAAGGGAATCGACGCCGTCCGCGCTGAACTTACGAAGTACCCGGTCAGCACCCGTGTAAACCTTAAAGGCACCATCATCGTTGCCCGTGACATAGCCCACGCGAAGCTAAAGGCCCGCCTCGACGCGGGAGAGGGCATCCCCCAGTATTTCAAGGACCACCCTGTCCTGTATGCAGGTCCTGCAAAGACTCCGGAAGGATATCCTTGCGGCTCCATGGGCCCGACTACTGCAAATCGGATGGACCCTTACGTGGATGAGTTCCAGGCAAACGGCGCTTCGCTCGTGATGATTGCTAAGGGTAACCGTACCCAGCAGGTGACAGACGCCTGCCGTAAGCACGGCGGATTCTATCTCGGGACAATCGGCGGCGTCGCGGCTGTGCTTTCCCAGAGCTGTATCAGGAGCATCGAGTGCGTGGAATATCCTGAGCTTGGGATGGAAGCGATCTGGAAAATCCGCGTAGAGGACTTCCCCGCGTTCATCCTCGTCGACGACAAGGGCAACGACTTTTTCAAGACATTAGGACTCTGAGCCCATGGCGACTATAGGCGTATTTGATTCCGGATCCGGCGGACTGTCGGTCCTTCGGGAGCTCCTGAAGTTGCTCCCGAAGGAGAAATACGTCTATTTCGCTGACAATGCCCATTGCCCATACGGCGAGAAAACCGCCGAATACGTCCAGGACCGCGCCCGTGCCGTAACTGACATACTGCTCGGGATGGGCGCGGATATTATCGTCGTCGCCTGCAACACGGCGACGGCCGCGGCGATAGAGGTGCTCCGTGCGGAGTATCCCGCCGTCCCTTTCATCGGGATGGAGCCTGCGGTAAAGCCCGCGGCGCTGGGAACGCGTAGCGGAGTGATCGGCGTCCTTGCAACCGCCGGGACCCTGAAAGGTTCTAAATACCTTAATACAAAAGGGAAGTACGGGAACAATGTCCGGATAGTCGAACGTGTGGGACGGGGCTTTGTCGAACTCGTCGAGAGCGGCACGCTTTCCGGCCCGGAGGCTGAATCCGTCGTCCGTGAAAGCCTCCAGCCCCTCCTCGACGAGGGCGCTGACACAATTGTCCTGGGCTGTACCCACTATCCTTTCCTTATGGATGTCATCAAGTCCATCGCCGGCCCATCAGTACGCATCATCGACCCGGCGCCCTCCGTCGCGCGCCATACCGTCAGTGTTATGAGGGAAAGGGGGATAGAGACAAATAATGAAGAATCCCCGGAAACAAGCTATTATGCATCCGGGGATCCTGAATCTATGAGAAAATTACTGCTCTTCCTGTAAGCGGAGGTGCTGTACGTAAACCGCCTTCTGGTGGGCGATTCTCTTCTTGACGGAAGGCTTCTCGAAGGTCTTGCGGGAACGCATCTCACGGACGGCTCCTGTCTTTTCGAATTTGCGCTTGAACTTCTTCAGGGCTTTCTCGATATTTTCTCCTTCCTTGACGGGTACGATAATCATTCTGTTACACCTCCTTTTCTTTAGGGACGGCAAAGGTATGAATTTTTTTGGATTCAAGAAATATTTTTTGCAAATTTGTGTACTTTCCCTTTGGAACGTCTTGATGCAGAGTAAACAAAACTTTTTTGTATATGGATAATAATCAGCACAAATTCACATTCGCATCCGTCGGTGGAACCGTTCGGGTAAAGATCACCTCGGGCGCAGACATCGCCAATCTGGACCAGCTGGACAGGAAGCTATGGACCGTTCTGTCCTCTCCAACGACAGGACTTGAGTTCGATGAGAAGACCCTTGCGGTAATCGACAGGGACGGCGACGGAAAAATCCGTGTGGACGAGGTTATCGCCACCGCAAAGTGGCTTACCTCCATTGTAAAGGACCCGGATTATCTCCTCAAGGGGGAAAGCTCCCTTCCACTGGATTTTTTCAACGAAGGGAACGAAGAGGGTGCGAAGCTCCTTGCTTCCGCGAAACAGATACTTGCGAACCTCGGCCTTGAGAAGGACAGCATCGCCCTCGAGGACACGGCTGACAATACGAAAATATTTGCCGGAACAAAGTTCAACGGCGACGGAATCATTACCGCAACCTCCGCAGATGATGAGGCCCTGAAGCAGCTCATAGGCCAGATTGCGGAAACTGTCGGAAAGGCTGTTGACCGCAGCGGGGAAGACGGAATCACTGCAGACCAGATTGAAACTTTCTATACTGCCTGTACCGCCTACAAGGCGTGGAAGGACGCAGGGACAAAGGATATTCTCCCCTATGGAGACAATACCGAAGCGGCGCTTGGCGCAGCCGAGGCCCTGAAGGGTAAGATCGCTGACTTTTTCCTTCGCTGCAAACTCATCGGCTTTGACGCTGACGCTTCCGGTGCCGTTGACGTATCAGTGGACAAGATAGGCGCTATCGCCGGCGAAGACCTGACAACCAGACTTGCTGATATCGAGACTTATCCTCTTGCGCGTCCGAACGCTGAGGGACTGCTTCCCATCTCCGGTGGGATCAATCCCGCCTGGGAAGCCGCTTTTGCTTCGCTGAAGGCCCTCGTCCTGGACGTTGACTTCAAGGGAAAGAAGGCAATCTCGGAGGCTGAGTGGAACGAAGTCCTTGCAAAGTTCGGAGCATACACTGCCTGGAAGGCCGCAAAGGCCGGAGCGGAAGTGGAACCTCTCGGTGACGATGTTATCGCAACCATCCTCAAGGAGGACAAGAAGAGCGCCCTCCTCGAACTTGTTGAAAAGGACAAGGCCCTCGAGGCTGAGGCCCTCTCGATCGAGACCGTGGACAAGGTCCTCCGCCTCGTGAAGAACTTCTTCGATTTCCTTAACAACTATGTCGTATTCGCGGACTTCTACGATCCGCAGAAGGAAGCGATCTTCCAGGCCGGACGTCTTTACATCGACCAGAGGAGCACTGACCTTTGCATAAAGGTCGCCGGACCATCCCCGGAAATATCTTCCCTGAGCGGAATGTACATCCTGTACTGCGCCTGCGCGAGCGAGAAACTCGGGAAGAGCTTCAACATCGCCGCAGTCCTTACGGACGGTGACGTGGACGGCCTTCGCGAGGGAAAGAACGCCGTGTTCTATGACAGGGACGGCAATGACTATACCGCAAAGGTAACCGCAATAGTCGACAACCCCATCTCCGTCCGCCAGGCATTCTGGTCCCCTTATAAAAAGGTCGCCCGTATGATCAACGACCGTATTGACAAGAAGGCTGCTGAGAAGAACGAGAAGTCCATGTCCAGCCTTACAACCGCAACCAACACGGCGGCGGACGGCAAGGCCCCCGGCGAGGCGATCAAGTCCAGCTTCGACATCGCAAAATTCGCCGGTATCTTCGCCGCCCTCGGAATGGGCCTCGGTATGTTGGGCCAGATGGTCGTCGCCCTTGTGAAGGGTGTCGCGGCAATCAAGTTCTGGGTCCTCCTTCTTATTATCATCGGCCTGATGCTGGTAATATCCGGTCCTTCGATGTTCATCGCGTGGAGGAAACTCCGCAGGCGTGACCTGGGACCTGTCCTGAATGCGAACGGATGGGCGATCAACTCTTCCTCTTATGTAAGAAGCAAGTTCGGAAAGAGCCTTACCTCCCTCGCGGAGTATCCCAAGCTCTCAGCTGTGGATCCCGAGGAGAAAAAGAGAGTGGCGAGGAGACGCTTCTGGTGGATATTCTGCTGCGTGATACTTATCGCCGCCGGCGTTTGCGCATTCCTATGTATAAGCAAGAAGAAAGCTGCGGAGAAGGCTGCAGCCGAGGCGGAAGCCGCTGCCCAGGTCGAGCAGGTTGAACCGGCTCCCGCTCCGGTTGAAGAAGCCGCCGCCGAGCTTTCTGAAGAACTTCCAATTGAATAAAGTTAAGCCGTGGATTCTCCGTTCATATACAGCAAGCCTGTAACCGGGAAGAATTTCATCGGGCGGAAACAGGACTGTGTCATCCTTGGAAACCTTATTTCCCAGGGAGAGCACGTAGTCCTGTATGAACCGCCCCGTAGCGGAAAGACTTCACTCGTACGTCAGGCTCTTCTCAATATGAGAATGGCGGGGACGCAGGTCGTTCCCGGCCAGTTCTCCGTGCTGAATATCCGTAGCGTTGAGGATTTCCTTATCCGACTGGGCTCAACCCTCGTGAGGATGGTAGCCTCCACCCCGGATGAGTACGGAGAAATCGTCTCCCAATACCTTGGAGGGACTCACTTTGTCTTTGACAGGACGGCATTCTCGGAGACGGATACCGTTCTGTCCCTGACTTGGGATCTCGAACCGGGGGATATGGACGCAGTTCTGAGGCTCCCTTTCCGCCTTGCCGCTGACAAAGGCCAGAGGATGCTCCTGATCATCACCGAATTCCAGAACATCACGCTCTTTGATGGCGGTGATACCCTTCTGAGGCGTTTTGCCGCAGTCCTGAAGGAGGCTCGCGATTCAGGTGACAGAGGATTCTCCTATATCCTGTCCGGGTCTTCCGTCAACGCTATGAAGGACATCTTCGAGAACGGGTTCGCCTTCTCGAGGATTGTCGAAAGGGTGAAGCTTTCGGGGGTGGATGAGAAGGAAATAGCTGACCATATCCACAAGGGTTTCCTTACCGGCGGCAAGGTTACCAACAAGGATCTTCTGCTTGGCGCGTCGAAGCTTCTTGGAAACAACCTTTGCTATATCAATCATTTCGCCGCAATCTGCGATTCGATGTCCAAGGGTTACATCATGGAGCCGGTGCTCAATGATGCCCTCGACTGCCTGATTGCAATGCACGAGCCCTGTTTCAGGGAACGGATGAACAATCTTACGACCCATCAGGTGAGCCTTCTTCGCGCCGTGGTCGACGGTGTGACGAAGTTCAGCGCATCGGAGGTCATAAGGAAGTATGGCCTGAATTCATCGGCAAATGTCAAGAGGGTGAAGGACGCCCTTATGAAGAAGGAGATCCTGGAGTTCGACCGCCAGGACATCCCGCACTTCCTCGATCCTCTGATGGAATATTGGGTAAAAAAGTATTTTTTCGAAACTGAAAAGGGATAGTTTGCAGATTAAAAAATAATTCCTATCTTTGCGGTCCAATTTACGGCTCATGAGCCAGATAAGGGCTGTCCGCGAGGGACAGACGCTCCAGGCCAAAACTTTTAAACAAGTTTTCAAGATGTACGCAATTGTTGACATCGCAAGCCAGCAGTTCAAAGTTGAAGCTGGAATGGACATCTTCGTCAACCGCCTTTCTGCAAAGAACGGTGAGTCCGTAGAGTTCAAGAACGTGCTTCTCGTTGACAACGAGGGCAAGGTAAAGGTTGGAAAGCCTTATGTTAAGGGAGCTGTTGTCAAGGCAACCGTCCTCGATGATGACGCCAAGGCAAAGAAGGTTCTCGTATTCAAGAAAATCCGCCGCAAGGGATTCCAGACTCTGAACGGTCACCGTCAGAAGCTCACCAAGATCCACATCGACGAAATCGCTTAAATCCGGAGGAAAACACTATGGCACACAAAAAAGGTCAGTCAAGTTCGAAGAACGGACGCGAATCGCATTCCAAGCGTCTTGGTATCAAGAAGTTCGGTGATGAGGCAGTGAAGGCTGGAAACATCATCGTGCGTCAGAGGGGAACAGTCCACAATCCCGGCGAGAATGTCGGAATCGGCAAGGATCACACCCTTTATGCTCTTATTGACGGAAAGGTGAAATTCACCCGCAAGCGTCAGGACAAGTCCTTCGTGTCGGTAGTTCCCTTCGAGAACTAATCCGGCGACGGACAGTCGTATGAAGGAGGGCCTGCACCTGTAGAAGTTGCAAGTCCTCCTTTTCCTTTGAAAAAACAAGATCAGAATATGCTTACACTCAAACTCCTGAGGGATGACCCCCAGTTCGTGATAGACCGGCTCGCAGTAAAGAATTTCGACGCGTCTGAGCTGGTTGGAAAGATTATAGCCCTCGACGATAACCGCAAGGCCCTCCAGAGGGAATCTGAAGCCCTTGCCACAGAGCAGAAACAGTTCGCTTCCCGTATCGGCCTCCTTATGAAGGAAGGCAAGAGGGATGAGGCTGAGGCTGCGAAGGCTGAGGTTGCGGCGCTGAAGGCAAAGGCTGCCGGGCTCGACGCAAAGGCTGCGGAGAACAACACTGAACTTGAGTCTCTCCTTGTCCTTCTCCCGAATATTCCCTGCGCCCTCGTTCCTGAAGGTAAGAGCGCTGAGGATAATCTTGTCGTGAAGATGGGCGGAGAGGATCCCGTCCTCCCCGAAGGAGCTCTTCCCCACTGGGAGCTTGCCAAAAAGTATGATATCATCGACTTCGACCTTGGCGTAAAGATTACCGGCGCCGGCTTCCCTGTCTATAAAGGAAAGGGCGCAAAGCTCCAGAGGGCCCTTATCAACTACTTCCTCGATCGCAACACGGCCGCCGGATACAAGGAGGTCGAGCCTCCCGTGATGGTTAACGCCGCCTCCGGTTTCGGTACCGGCCAGCTTCCGGACAAGGAAGGCCAGATGTACCACGCAACCCTCGACAACTTCTATATGGTCCCGACGGCAGAGGTCCCTGTCACGAATATCTTCCGTGACGTCATCCTCCCCGAGGACCAGTTCCCCCAGAAACTGACGGCCTACACTCCCTGCTTTCGCCGCGAAGCCGGCTCTTACGGCAAGGACGTACGCGGACTCAACCGCCTGCATCAGTTCGACAAGGTCGAAATCGTCCGGGTCGAGAAGCCCGAGAACAGCTACGCAGCCCTCGATGAGATGGTAGCCCACGTGGAATCGCTCGTGAACGAGCTTGGACTCCGCTACCGGATCCTCCGCCTGTGCGGCGGCGATATGAGTTTCACCTCCGCAATTACCTACGATTTCGAACTGTGGTCCGCAGCCCAGGGACGCTGGCTCGAGATCAGTTCCGTCTCCAACTTCGAGAGCTATCAGGCAAATCGCCTGCATCTCCGTTACAAGGATGAAAGCGGCAAGATGCAGCTTGCCCATACCCTGAACGGCAGCTCCCTCGCGCTTCCGCGTGTGGTCGCCGCCCTTTTGGAGGATAACCAGAAGGATGGGTACATCGAAATCCCCGAGGTGCTCCGTCCTTACACCGGATTTGATAGAATTGACTGACGGAAGGATCATATTAGGAATTGACCCCGGAACCAACCTCCTTGGCTTCGGGGTAATCCGTATTGAAGGGAAGAAGCCGGTGTATGTGGATATGGGGGTGCTGGATCTGCGGAAAGACAAGGATCCATACCAGAAGCTCCGCGCCATCTATGACTGTATCAGCGAAGTCTGCAAGTCATATCACCCGAGGGAACTTGCCATCGAATCCCCCTTCTACGGAAAGAATGCCCAGGTCATCCTGAAACTGGGCAGGGCCCAGGGCGCGGCGATGCTCGCCGCACTTGAGTTCGGGATAGAAACGGTCCGGGAGTATGCTCCCCGCAAGGCCAAGGAGGCTATCGTCGGAAACGGCGCCGCCTCAAAGGAACAGGTCAGGATGATGGTTGAAAAGACACTCGGCGTTACCCTTGAGGCGAAATATCTTGATGCGACGGACGCCCTTGCAATTGCGCTGTGCCATCATTTTGAGACTTCCCGCCCCGTTTCTTCCGCCTCCGGAAAAGGCGGATGGGAACAATTCGTAAAAAATAATCCGGACCGGGTTAAACCTTGAGAGGCTTTCGCTGTCAAAGGAGAGTAGTGTTACTGAAACTTATATGAGAAGGTTATTATCTGTATTACTTGCAATTATCATCCCGGCGGGATTATTCGCCCAGTCATATAACATCACGGTAAGACTTCAGGAGGATGGAACCGGCGAACCTGTCGGTTTCGCCACCGTTTCCGTCAGCCGTGGAAGCGAACACCTGAAGTATGCCCTCTCTGACAAAGAAGGCAAGGCTGTGATCGAGAATGTAAGGTCCGGGGAATATACTTTTAAAGCTGAAATCATGGGCTATGAGACCTACTCCTCGAAGGTGAAGGTTGAAAAGTCGGACCTTGACCTTGGAACCGTCAAGCTCAAGGAGGACCGGCAGATGCTGGACGCGGCTTCGGTTTCAGCGGTAGGTAACCCCATCATTATCAAGAAGGATACGGTCGAGTACAACGCATCGGCATACAAGCTCAGCGACAACGACGTCCTCGAGGACCTGCTGAAAAAGCTCCCCGGAGTCGAAATCGACGAAAGCGGCAATATCACGGCTAACGGCGAGACAATCACAAAGATTACCATCGACGGAAAAACCTTCTTCCTCGATGACCCCCAGCTGGCATCGAAAAACCTTCCCGCGAAAATCGTGGAGAAGGTCAAGGTCGTGAAGAAAAAGTCCGAACAGGCGGAATTCACGGGCATCGATGACGGTGAGGATGAAACGGTTATCGACCTCAGTGTCAGAAAGGGAATGATGAACGGCGTATTCGGCAACGCGATGGCCGGAGGCGGGCACGATGTCCCGGGAAGCGAGATGGACCTGAACGACTGGCGTTTCCAGGGCTCCGCGATGGTGGGCCGTTTCACGGAGGACAGTCAGCTGAGCCTTATCCTGAACGGCAACAATACGAACAACCGCGGCTTCAATGACATGTCATCCAGTATGATGTCAGCGCTCGGCGGCGGCGGTATGGGCCGTGGAGGCCGGGGATTCGGCCGCGGAAGCAATGGCGTCGTCACCTCGTGGATGGGCGGTGTCAACGGAAGCTGGGACCTTTTCGACGACAAGATGGACCTTGGCGCGAACTACCTCTACAACGGTTCGAACACGGTTGCGGCCCAGGATACTTACAAGGAGACATACCTCAGCTCCGGCTCAACCCTTATCTCCGACACGCGCGGAAGCAGCGACAACAATACCTGGGGTCACCGCTTCGGTATGAGGATGGAACACAAGTTCTCCGAGAACACCTCTATCCTCTTCCAGCCCCAATTCTCCATCGGGGGCGGGGACTATGTCCAGGATACCCGGTTCACAACCCTAACTGAGGACGAGACTCAGGCCCGCGACTCTACAAACAAAGGCTTCTCCCACACTGACGGGCTCAACAAGAACTTCTCCACATACGGCTTCTTCCTGTTTCGCCAGAGGCTCGGGATGCCCGGAAGGACCATTTCCGCAAATGCATCCTGGAATGTCTCCAGGAACGGGATGAACGGTAAGAACCAGTCCGTGACTGAGACTTTTGACGGCGCAGATCCGGCTCTTGTGAACCAGTTCATCCGTCAGAACACATTCTCCTCTTCGCTCTCGGGACGTCTTGTCTATACTGAGCCCCTTGGCGCGGACTTCTACCTTGAAGGCGCCTATGAGTACAGAAGGACCAGGAGCACTTCTGTCAAGGATACTTACGACGATGTGAACCTGCCTTACACCTATAGCGTCGCGGATGCCACGATGCTCTTCAACGAGACCGGAATGACCCTGAACGAGACCTACTCCAACGAGATCCTTAACCGTTCTGTCAATCACACCCCTTCCGTCGCGTTTATGTATCAGCACGACAAGCTCCGCGCACAGCTTGGTCTTGCCCCGAATATTACAAGTACGTACAATACGACTAACGGTGTTACCTACGAGGATAAGAACCGCCTGAACTGGGCTCCCCGCGCAATGCTGTTCTACGACTTCACTGACAATGCTAATGTCCGCCTGTTCTATTTCGGGCGCAGCGGTCAGCCGTCCACTTCCCAGCTGATGCCAGTGAGGGATAATTCCAATCCCCTTGCAGTCTCCCTGGGTAACCCGTACCTTACTCCTTATTTCACCCACAGGCTCCGCAGCGACCTGGACTTCTCCAACAAGGAGACCTTCTTCTCGATGCGTCTCCATGTGGAGGGGAACTACAATGCGAATCCTATCGTGAGCGCTCTCTGGTACGACAATGCGGGTGTCCAGTACACGTTCCCGGTAAACGGCAGTGACACTTACAGCGGGTCCGTCCGGATGGTCATCAACGCTCCTATCGCAAAGTCCGGGTTCTCCCTTATGAATGTTCTCAATACCAGCTATTCCCGTACCGGAAGCTATATTTACGACGGCCCCGGACTGGATATGGACAAGTATTTCGATTCGGAGAAGAACTTCGACTATACGACATTCCACGCGGATTATCCAACCCTTAAGGGCGTCGATGATTTCATCGACAACGTAACCCAGACTCTGTCCGTGATGGAGCGTTTCAGGGCGACCTACCGTTCCGACAACGTCGAAGTCATGGCTGGAGGCCGTATGCGTATGTCCAAGCCCTGGTATACCGTGACCTCCGTTACCGCCAACACGACCTTCTCCAACCAGGCGAACGCCTCTTTCAAATGGACGGTCGGGGATACCGGTCTGGAACTTTCCACTGACGCGGATTACAACTGGTATGTGGGTTACAGCACCCCCGTGGCCCCTCAGCTGATCTGGAACGCCTCAGTCTCCAAACTCGTCTTCCACAATATGGGCACAATCCAGCTCAAGGCCTATGATATGCTGAACCAGAGTTCCAACTTCTCCGTCACCGATACCGCCAACTATCACGAGGAAACCTTCAACACGACGCTTGGCCGTTATGTAATCCTCTCCTTCACGATGCGGTTCGGAAACTTCGGAAAGGCCGGCAGCCAGATGCGTGCAAGGATGGGCGGCGGTCCCGGCGGAAGACCTCCTATGGGTGGGTTCTAGTTATCAAAACCTCAATCGAAAGACAAAAAACAAAAAAACGCGCAAAAAACAGAAAAATCTGTATCTGCGACAACAAGATATTTCCCCGGACTTGATATGTTTGGGGAAATTTTTTTGTTATGGCGAACAACAGATTTTTACTTACCGCGGAACAGATTGCGAGGGTTCAGCAAAAGTACCCCAGATTCCTCAGCAAGTGGACTGAGGCCGAAGAGACTCAAGTTAAGGATAAGTTTTTGGCGGATGTGTCCGTTGAAGAAATCGCGGATTCAATGGGCCGGACCCCCAAGTCGGTCAAGCTGAAACTGAAAGAATTGGGAATCCTGCTTCCCCAGGACCCCGGGCGGAAATGGACGAAGGAAGAAGACACTTTCCTTGAGAACCTCCTCGGGGACGATATTACCCTCACTGAGATATGCGAGACAATGGGCCGGTCGAGGAGTTCGGTAATGACAAGGCTTTTGAAGATGAGGGACTCACTGATCGTTGCCGATGTCGCCAATCGACTCGGTATAAACAGCCCACTTCCTAATTAGCTCAGTCATATCCTCCGGGACTTCGGAATCGAACTCCATCCGTTTTCCGCTTGAGGGGTGGTCGAAGGCCAGCGTTTTTGCGTGAAGGGCCTGACGGGGGCATATTTCGAAGCAGTTTCGGATGAACTGACGATACTTCGTGTATATTGTGCCCTGGCGGATTTGAGAGCCGCCGTAGCGCTCGTCGTTGAACAGCGGATGGCCTATAGAGGCCATATGGACACGGATCTGGTGCGTGCGTCCGGTCTCGAGGCGGCATTCGACCACGGTGATGAAGCCGTAGCGCTTGAGGACGCGGTAGTGGGTCACTGCGTGTTTCCCGTATTCCTCGCTTTCCACGACCTTGAAGCGGAGACGGTCGTTGGGATCACGGCCGATATAGCCTTCGACCGTGCCCTCGTCTTCGCGGATGTTCCCCCAGACGACGGCGATGTAGATCCTTCCGGTGGAGTGGACGAAGAACTGTTTCTGGAGGGCGGCCTGGGTTACGGGATCCTTCGCTACGAGGAGCAGGCCGGAGGTGTCTTTGTCAATCCGGTGGACCAGCATCCCCATCCTCTCGTCCCCTTCATCGGCCTCGAACTGGGTTCTCCCGAGATGGAACGCGAGTGCGTTTACAAGGGTGCCGGAGAAGTTGCCGTGGCCGGGATGGACAACCATCCCCGCGGGCTTGTTGATAACCATCAGGAACTCGTCTTCGTAGACGATATCGAGGGGGATGTCCTCCGGCAGGATTTCAACTCCGCGCCTTTCATAGGGCATCATTATGCGGATCTCGTCCAGCGGCCGGATGACGGTGTTGGATTTGGCAGGGACCCCGTTTACGAAGACGTAACCTTCGGCAATGGCTTTCTGGACCCGGTTCCTGGAAGTGTCTTCCAGGTGGGTGGAAATATACTTGTCCACCCTGACCGGGGCCTGGCCCTTGTCCGCTTTCAGGTTGAAGTGTTCGTAAAGCTGGTCCGTGTCCGTCATTGGGCTGGAATCTTTTCGGGATCGAGGGTTAGCCAGATATTGACGCTTCCGCCCAGCGTGCGGGATGCGCCGGGATTGTCCTGCTTATAGACGACGGCGTTGGTGGAGTCTGAGTAGTTCCTGATTCCCGGATCGAAGGTTACGCGTCCAAGGTTCAGATAACTGTCGTGGATCGTGTCGACGGCCCTGGTGAATTTCATTCCGATAACCTTGGGGACCGAAGTTGTCGTTCCGTCGGGGCCCAGACCCAGCACAAGGTCGATTTCCGAACCGCTGACGACGAGGTCTCCGGCCGCGATATCCTTTCCGCCCTGCTTCTGATACAGTACGTTATTGGTTGCGATGTCACGGACATAGGAAAGGCGCCCGAGCGCGAGCCCGCGGTTCCGGAGTTCTGCGGTAGCCTCACCGAAGGAATAGCCCACGAGGTTAGGCATTACGGTTTTCCGGGGAACAATGGAGTTTATGGTAAGGAAGATGCTGCGGCCTTTTTTTACGGTTGCCCCGGCTTTCGGGCTCTGGCGGTAAACCATTCCGGCTCCGAGCCTCTTGATGAACACCGAATCCGTTACTTTGACGTTTACCTGGGCTTCGCGCGCGACTTCCTGGGCCTCGGCGACTGTCATATTGGTGAAATCCGGTGCCGTGACAGTCTTGCCGTGGCGGGTAATCAGGGACAGGGCTATCTGGGCCCCGATTATGAGAACGGCTATCAGGACGATTGCCCCGAGGATGTTCCGCACTATCCAGTTGGAGAAAAATCCGTTGCTTCCTTTTGCCATAAAAAGAATCCTTTACGCTTTAGTTTACAGGTGCGAAGATACGAAAATAATTCATAACTTTGCCTTCTGTGAAGACAGAGGTGAAACTCAACATAGTCCTGGTCCTTTCCATGACGGCGCTTATGTCCCTTCCTTTTCTGGTGAGAGGATGCGGATGGATGTCTCTGATCGGGCTTGTTCCGCTCCTTCTTATGGAGAGGCTGGCGGCAAGAAGGGGCGCGAAACACTTTTTCTGGTGGCATTACCTTGCCTTTCTCCTGTGGAATGGCGTTACAGTATGGTGGATAGCCGGGGCAACCGTTGGCGGCGCAGTCTTTGCGATTATCGCCAACGCTCTCCAGATGGCCCTTATCTTCGAGGCTTTCAGGATTGTGAAAAGGCGTACCGGGGGAGTGCTTCCGTACATCTTTCTTGTCGCCGCGTGGATAGCGTGGGAGCGGTACTATCTGACAATCGGCCAGATCGCCTTCCCCTGGCTGATACTTGGAAACTCCTTTCTTGATACGACGGAACTGGTCCAATGGTACGAATATACCGGTGCTCTTGGGGGGTCGCTGTGGGTATGGTACGTGAACCTTGCCGTGTTCGGACTCGGGGTCTCCGTTGCGGAAGGCCGTTTCCCAAGGCTCCGTCCCCAGGCCAAAGCCGCTGCGATCTCCGCCGCTCTTATCGTCCTTGCCGGGCCCATGGTGTGCTCCGCAATCATCGGCTCCCGTTATGAAGAAACGGACGATCCCGTCACTGTAGTTATACCCCAGCCTAACTTCGACCCTTACCATAAATTCGAATCCCTGACTCAGTCTCAGCAGACGGATTCCCTCGTGGACATCATTATGCCGCATCTGGCAGAGCTGAAGGATGAGCCCGTTCTGGTACTTACTCCGGAAACCTTCACGAACGACGTCATTACGAACAGGATAATGGACAGCCGTACCGTCTCACGTCTTGTGGATTCGCTCAAGGCTTATCCTAATGTGAATCTCGTCCTCGGCGCCTCCGCCCACGATGAGATCGTCCAACTCGAAAGCCCCCACATCCTTGCTTACAGGCACGGGTTCAGGACCGTTGACGGCGTGACTTTCCCCGTCTGGTATCAATCCCGTAATTCAGCCCTTATGCTGGACAGTGCCGGCTGTACCGGAATCTATCACAAGTCCATGCTGGTCCTCGGGACGGAATTGACCCCTTATCCGAAGGTTTTCGTTCCTTTGGAGAACCTCCTTGGAGGCAACCTGATGGGGAAGTGCATCGGCCAGGAAGAGCCGTCCAATCTTCATTTCTCCGCTTCGGGCAGGGAATTCGACCTCGCCCCTGTCATCTGTTACGAGTCCATATATGGAGAGTATGGGGCTAAGTACGTAAGGAAGGGGGCTAAGATGATAGCCGTCATTACAAACGACGCATGGTGGGGTGACACTCCGGGATACCGTCAACACGTCAACCTCGCCCGCCTGATGGCAATCCAGACCCGCCGCGACATCGCCCGCTGCGCTAACACCGGCGTATCGGCCTTCATCAATCAAAAGGGCGAGATTACCCGGAGGACTCCCTATTGGAAGCGTGACTCCCTGAGGGGTACCGTGAACCTCTCCGGCCGTGAGACCTTCTTCGTTCGCTACGGCGACATCACCGGCCGGGTCAGCGTTTTTGTCTTCATCCTCTGTCTTCTTGCGGCCATCGTCCGCCGCTTCCGTCGCTAGCTTCCTTCGCTAGCTTCCTTCGCTAGCTTCCTTCGTCCGCCCGTCGCTTCGCCGCCATCCGTCGCCTACACACGTCGGCGGAGACCCTGCTGCGCGGAGGAAATTATTTTTCCGGACGGTGCCGGAAAAACCAATTTCCCCGCTCCGCACTTCCTTCGTCACCCCACGCCCTTGCCGCATTTTTCCCTCGTCGTCCGCGAGCCCTGCTGCGGTAGGTATTCAGATAGAGGGGACACCTACTGCGATTGTTTCCGGTAATGCGTTGATAATAAGGTGATTGGTAATTTAGTTTGCGGTGGGTGTACCCTCTAAAATGACACCTACCGCACAACGTCCGTGGGGGACGGAACGGTGCGTACACGAAAGTGCAGGAAAATGGGCAAAAATTGTAAATTGGTGTACGGGGCGTACACGAAAGTGCAGGAAAACGGGCAAAAACTGTAAGTTGGTGTACGTTTGGCGGCCGAAGCCGGGGCTGGGTGTGTCTGGGCCACTGCCGGTATTCGTCCCATATCTTATAAACCCCCTCATTCTACGACGATTGATGTGAAGTACCCGTTGAAGTTGAAGTCCGTTGCGAGCGAATCCACGTAGAGCCGTGGGGCGCGAGCGTTTCCGGTCCCTCCGGCCCTGTCAATCCCACCGGCCGCACCGGCCCTGCCGTTCCCATCGCCCCCGTCGGTCCCCACCAGCGCCGTCGAGGGTGCCTGTGAAAGCGCCGTCGAGGGTGCCTGTGAAAGTGCCGTCGAGAGTGCCTGTGAAAGTGCCGTTGAAAGTGCCGTTGAAAGCGCCGGCGAGACTGCCGGCGAGAGCGCCGCGTAGCTTCGTCCGCGGTGCACCGCCGTGCAGCGGGGACCCATCAGGGAGTACCCGGAAGGAAAATTGAACGCTCCTCCAGGAGAAACCGAAGAGTTAACACCGCAAACCCCGTCGAGGATCAGGTACGAAAATCCGTCCCCGCAAGGAAGCGGCTGCGAGATCATTTCCCGGAACGGGAGTACCGCGATGTCTTCCCCGTCCTCCGAAACCGCAAAATTTATATAGTAGTCCAGCCCGCTTATCCTCTTGTATCCGGTAACTGCGAACCCATCCCCCCACGGCACCAGCCTCGCCTTATGCACAGTCACGTATGGAGGGAATCCAAGTCCATGAACCCGTCCGTCACGGACAAGAGAAAGCGAGCCGGCATCCCTCGAACGCATTTCCAGCCTGTACAGCACCGAATCCCTGACCGCGAAATCGAAAAGTTCGCGGACGGTACCGGCGGGGAGGGTTGCCGCGATGGACCCGTTACGGACAAAGCGGAATTCATCACCACTTTGCCCCTTAACCGGAATCCGGTAGCAGAACCACACATCATCGCCGGCAATGCGAAATGCCCCGCCCGGATTCAGCGGATCCTCAGGTTCTCCGACCGCAGTTCCCGCCGGGTCCTGAAACAGCAAGGCCCCGTTTATGCGATAGTAAACACCAGCGCCTCCACGCCGCTGCGAAAGCGTATGGACATCGTCCCCGATAAGATGAAAGCCCATCACCTTTTCCCCCACGCCCAATTTCACGAGAGGCAGCCCGTCCCGATAAACTGTTGTCCCGGCGGGAGTCGCGACATCGACAAAAAGGTGTCCTCCGGCCGCTCTGTGAGAATCCGAATCGATATCGGATACGCCCATGGAGACGGCCTCGCGCCCATCCACGAGCAAAGCAACTTTCGCCCCGCGCTGAGACGGAACGCTGTCAGACTGCCAGTCATACCCATACGCGAATTGGACTGCTGTCAAATAGACGTGTGATGTGTCGGGCGGCCCTAATGCGGCAAGGCTGTCTGTAAGGCCATGCCCCGGCTTCCTCCGCCCATCGAGACTCACGTTCCGGGGCGTCCCGCCGAAAAGATCCTCCGCCGGAGAGCAGGCCCATAATACCGGCAGGACCCCGACAGCCAGTACAGCGGCTGCAAATCCCGCCCTTATTCCCATATATTCCTCCTGTCCAGAAACCTGAACGAAGCAGCCTCCGCAAGGTGACGGGGGAGGATGGGACCGGCGAGCGCGGGGCGAAGCGTAACTCCCCCGGCGCCCCCGGCCCTGGATACACCCCCG
>CALCEJ010000044.1 GCA_937900465.1 uncultured Bacteroidales bacterium
ATTACACTTCACGCACTCTTTCGCCGCCCCCACTCCGTACTTCCAAATAAAAGAGGGCCGGCATCATTTCTGAGCGGCCCCATTGAAATAAATGAAAGATCAGGTTATTACTTCTTGTCGAAGAATTCCTTCTCCTTACCCTCTTCAACAAGCTGCTCTACGAATACGTATGCGCCGGTCTTGGGGGACTTTTCCATACGGATGACCTTGGTCATATGCTTTGCACCTGCCTTAGCATCGAAGGTTGCAACTGCTTTCTTTGCCATAGTTTAATCTCCTATACTTTTACTTGATCTCGCGATGGACAGTGACCTTCTTGAGATAGGGGTTGTACTTCTTGAGCTCGAGACGCTCGGTGGTGTTCTTCTTGTTCTTGGTCGTGATGTAGCGGGACATTCCGGGAACACCGCTTGCCTTCTGCTCCGTGCACTCCAGGATGACCTGCACCCTGTTTCCTTTCTGTTTCTTTGCCATAGCCTTAAAGTTTAAACAAGGTTAACGTATCCTTTTGCCTGTGCATCGCGAAGGGTGGCGTCGAGGCCGTTCTTCTCGATGATTCTCATACCTTTTGCGGTAACCCTGAGGGTTATCCACCTCTGTTCGGACTCAGACCAGAACTTCTTGGTCTTGAGGTTCAGTGCGAAGTCGCGCTTTGTACGCAGTTTGGAGTGAGCGACATTGTTGCCGATCATCCTCTTCCTTCCGGTTATCTGACAAACCTTTGACATAATTTATTCTTTTTTGTTTTCTGTTTCACATATTATCGACGGACCACGCGAAGGAAACGGTTCCACCGGATGTTCCGGGGGAAGGGCTTTCCCTTGTCAGTGGACAGCCAGATGATGGACGGCGTGCCAACAATGTGGTCTTCCGGTACGAATCCCCAGTAACGTGAGTCGAGGGAATTGTGACGGTTGTCACCCATCATGAAGTAGTAATCCTGTTTGAAAGTATAAGTCTCAGCGGGCTCGCCGTTAACGAAGATACCTTCCGGCGTTTCCTCGAGGGTGTTGTGCTCATAGTCCTTGATAATTCTCCTGTAAAAGGGAAGGGTTTCAGCATTCAAGATGACTGTAGCGCCCTTGGAGGGAATCCAAAGCGGTCCGAAGAAATCCCTTGTCCATCCGGTGGTACCGGTGAAAGGGAAAATATCCTTTCCGCTTATCGGGGATACCAGTTCAAGGTTTGGGGTAACTTCCGAAACCAGGGCGAGGGAACAGACCTTTGAAAGGGCCGAATCCGTCAGAGGCATTGCCATATATCCCGGGATGCGGGAATCAAACATACACTCCGAAGGGTTTATCCCAAGCTCTCCGAGTATCCTGCCATTTATCCTTTCGCCGTTTGTCACGACGCGGTATGTCAGCTGGACTCCCGGCCAAACCTCCTGCTGCTGTCCGTTCACGTAGACAAGACCGTCCTTTACTGAGAGCGTATCTCCCGGAAGGGCGACACATCTTTTCACATAATGGTCCTTCTTGTCCATAGGGCGCACCTTGATGGGTCCGAGGCGGGAAATCGTATTCTCGCGTCCATATGTGCGCACCCAGAAGTGATAGTCTTCCGCAGGGGCTTTCGTAAGTACGGTATCACCGTTGGGAAATCCGAAGACCACGATGTCTCCCCTTTGGACGCTGCGGAATCCCTTAAGGCGCCTGTAATCCGATTGGATAAGGGTACTGTAGGACTCCTTGCGGCCTATCACGTTATGCGTGAAGGGAATAGTAAGGGGGGTCTGGGGCATCCGGGGCCCATAGGTGAGCTTGCTCACGAAAAGGTGGTCTCCCGTATAAAGGGTCCTTTCCATAGAGGAGGAAGGAATCTTGAACGCCTGGAAAAAGAAGATGTTTAAGAAGGTAACGAATATAACTGCGAAGATGATGGCATCAAGCCAGTCCAGCAGAGCGTTTCTCTTCTCCCCTTCCTTGTATTCCTTCTTCCAGAATGCCCATTTCACTTTCTTAGTGATGCACAGGTCGAAGATGATGCCAAGTCCGAGGATCCACCACCAGTTTCCGAGCCATATCACCCATGCGATGTACAGGACCGACCAAAAGGCCAGCCTTACCCACTTGTTACGGATGATATCCTTCCAGCCCATCGACTTAAACAATACTTACTTTACAGAATTGACGATAGCTTCGAAAGCTGCCGGGTTGTTCATTGCGAGGTCTGCGAGAACCTTGCGGTTGAGTCCGATATTCTGCTTTGCGATACGTCCCATGAACTGTGAATAGGAGAGACCATACTGACGTGATGCAGCATTGATTCTCTGAATCCAAAGTGAACGGAACTCTCTTTTCTTTGCTCTTCTGTCGCGGTATGCGTAGGTGAGACCTTTCTCATAGGTGTTCTTCGCAACCGTCCAGACGTTTTTCCTTGAGAGGAAATTGCCGCGGGTTCTCTTGAGAATCTTCTTGCGGCGTGCCCTTGAGGCAACTGAATTTACTGATCTTGGCATAAAATTTTACTTTTTTGGAGGCAGTGGTCCTTTAAAAAGACGCTTTCTACTGCGTTCCAGTTAAACATTTGTTAATTAGATGACCAGAAGCTCTTTTACCCTGTGAAGATCCGCCTTGTCAAGGATGGCGAAATGATCAAGGTTCCTTTTCTGCTTCTTGGTCTTCTTGGTGAGGATGTGGCTGTGGTAAGCGTGCTTCCTCTTGATCTTTCCCGATCCGGTAAGCGTGAAGCGCTTTTTGGCACCGGAGTTGGTTTTAAGCTTTGCCATTGTTTTTGTTGTTTTGGTTTATATGAATACTGTACAAGTATTTTCTATTTTTTCTTAAGCGGGGCGATCATCATCGTCATACGCTTTCCTTCGAGGACCGGCATATTCTCAGGCCTTCCGAACTCTTCGAGCTCCACCGCAAAACGCAGCAGCTGCTTCTCGCCCTGTTCTGCGAACATAATCGAACGGCCGCGGAAGAAGATCGAAGCCTTGACCTTGGATCCCTCTTGGAGGAACTCCTGGGCGTGCTTGAGCTTGAACTGGAAATCGTGTTCATCCGTGTTGGGGCCGAACCTTATTTCCTTTATCACAATCTTTGCCGCATTCTGCTTAATCTCCTTTGCCCGCTTTCTCTGCTGGTACAGATACTTCTGATAGTCAAGGATCTTGCACACGGGCGGATCAGCCTTGGCGCTGATCTCGACGAGGTCCAGTTCCAACTGCTCCGCAAGGGAGAGAGCCTTGGAAACAGGGTATATTCCCTGTTCGGGGACATTGTCTCCTACGAGGCGAACCTCTGGAGCCGTAATCTCACGGTTGATCCTGAGCTGAAGTTCGTCGTTACTCTGGGACCCCTGGGGGCGTCCCGTCTGCTTTTTCTGACCCGACGGTTTGGGTCTGTAGGGTGTTGCGATAGTGCGGTCCTCCTATAATTAGTTATACATTAAACGGTCAGGCTTCTGCGAGCTCTGCCCGGACGGCTTCCTGAACATATTTCACGAAGTCTTCCACGGACATAGAGCCCTCGTCCTGTCCTCCCTTCCGTACCGAAACGCTGCCGGTGGCTTCCTCCTTCTCGCCCACAATCACAAGGAGAGGGACTCTCATAAGGGAAGTCTCCCGGATTCTCTTTCCCAGAGTTTCGTTCCGGTCATCAATGGAGGCGCGAATTTCGGAAATATTCAGAACATTTACAACTTTTTTTGCATAATCTGAATATTTCTCGCTCACTGGCAGCACTTTAACCTGGTCAGGATGGAGCCAGAGAGGGAGATGTCCGGCTGTGTGCTCGAGCAGCACGGCGACAAATCTCTCGAGTGATCCGAACGGCGCGCGGTGGATCATAACGGGGCGCTTGCGGGTTCCGTCAGAATCCACATACTCGAGTTCGAACCTTTCAGGAAGGTTGTAGTCCACCTGGATTGTTCCAAGCTGCCAGCTCCTTCCGATGGCATCCTTGACCATAAAGTCGAGCTTGGGCCCATAGAACGCGGCTTCGCCGGTCTCCACGACATAAGGGAGCCCCTTTTTCTTCGCCGCATCGATGATTCCCTGCTCCGCCTTGTTCCAGTTCTCCTCCGAGCCGATGTACTTGGAAGGGTTCTTCGGGTCGCGAAGGGAAACCTGGGCGGTGAACTTCTCGAACTTCAGGGTCTTGAAGACATAGAGGATCAGGTCGATGACCTTTTCGAATTCC
>CALCEJ010000045.1 GCA_937900465.1 uncultured Bacteroidales bacterium
CCTACACGACGCTCTTCCGATCTGTCATCGAGGAAGGATTTGCATTGTAGCAGTCCATTATAAGCAGGTTGCTCCCCTTCTTCTCGAATTGGGAACGGCTGTTGGAAGGGACGTAAGCCTCGATTTCCGGAATCGAATCCGAATCATCAGCCCCAAGGAACCTTGCCACCCTGAGCGCGCATAACACGTTGGAAGCATTGTAGTCCCCTATCAGATGGGTATGTATCTTGTAATTGCCGATGTCGATTCCAAGGCAGGGGTTGTCTTTTCCCTTGGGAAGCACAGAATAGCCCTCAGTCTCGAGTCCATACCTCAGGATGTGGAGCCCATCCCTTTCCTCTGCCATTTCCCTTAGCACAGGGTCATCCCAGTTAACGAATGCAGTGCCTCCGCTGCGGGCCAGATAGTCATAAAGCTGTCCCTTTGCGTATTTCACGCCTTCGAAGGAGCCGAATCCCTGAAGATGAGCCCTCCCGACGTTCGTGATTACGCCATACTTCGGATTTGCCATATCAAGCAGCGGCTTGAGGTCATCCGGATGGCTTGCGCCCATCTCGACAATCGCATAATCTACGCCTTCAGAGATTCTCAAAAGCGTTAGAGGAACTCCTATATCATTGTTAAGGTTACCTTCCGTCGCTAGGACGTGGAAACTGTTTTCAAGGGCGGTTCTAAGGAGTTCCTTTGTCGTAGTCTTTCCGTTTGTTCCGGTTACGGCAATGACGCCTTTGAAACGGGAATTGAGAACATCCGTGTAACGGTAACTGGCGTATTCCTTTGCGAGAAGCTGCAGCGTTTTCAAGGTATCCTTTACGCGGATGTACTTAGGCCCTTCATACGGGGTATAATCATTGACTACAGCATACAGGGCGCCTTTTTCGATTGCATCCTCCGCGAAATCGTCTCCGTCGAAATTCTCACCCTTCAGGGCGAAATAAATCTGACCCGGCTTAAGCGAACGGGTATCAGTACTGACGGCAGCAGTGTCGTTAGGGACATTGCGAACCGCATCCAGATAAATATCAAGCAGTTCTCTTATGGACATATCATCACTTTTTACCGGTGCTTCCGAATCCGCCCTCGCCGCGCCCTGTCGTGTCCAGGGCGTCGACTTCCTTCCACGTTACGTGTTCGTGTTTTGCAACGACCATCTGGGCAATCCTCTCCCCGGGGACGATATCAAAAGGCTCGTTCGAGAGGTTGACGAGAATGACCTTGATTTCTCCACGGTAGTCAGCATCGACAGTGCCGGGAGAATTCAGAACCGAAATGCCGTGCTTTGATGCGAGGCCGCTCCGGGGACGGATCTGGGCCTCATAGCCTTCCGGAAGGGAAATGAATATGCCTGTCGGGACCATCGCCCTCTCCAGCGGAGACAGCGTCACGGGACTCTCAAGATTTGCATAAAGGTCCATTCCGGCGGAAAGCTCCGTCGCGTAGAAGGGCAGCGGACGGCCGCTTTTGTTGACTATCTTTACTTCTAGGCTCATAGGTTGATTACTTCGGCGCGATACGGTACAGGACCGCCGCAATGATTGTGTAGATGACGTTTGGAAGCCATATCGCAATGGCAGTAGGCAAGGCCCCCGTCGTTACGAACATTTCGCTGAATTTCATAAAGAGGATGTACGAGAATCCGAGGGCAAGCCCGAGGGCTATGTTCCATCCTATTCCTCCCCTTCGCTTTTTCGTTGACAGCGCAACTCCTATGATTGTCAGGATAAACGCTGAGAACGGCATCGAATAGCGGTTATGCTTTTCTATCTCAGCGTACATAACCGTCGCATCGCCCCTTGTCTTCTGGGTTTGGATAAGGGCGTTCAGCTCCTGCTGGTTCAGCGACTGGACCGTGTATTTGTTTCGGTAGAAGTCTTCAATCGTAAGGGAGATCGTCGTGTCCTTCTGCTTTCCGGAGGTAATCCTGTCCTGAAGGCCTCCTACATTGTAATCGCGGATAAACCAGTTCCTGAGTTTCCAGCAGTGTCCGGTGCTGTCCCACTGGGCAGTCTCCGCCGTCAGTTTCGAGACCATACCGTCATCCTGGATACTTTCGAGGGTGAAATTATACGCGGTATTGTTCCAGCCGCTGAAGGACTCAACATATACGAATTTACCCTCCTCGAGCTTGTAGTGGATGTCGCGGCCGAACTTTTGCCCGTGCCGCTTGAAGTATTTGGACTGGAACTCCACACGCGTCTCGTTCGCTTTAGGTATGACCCATAATCCCAGTCCAAGGGACAGAGCCGCTATGAGCGCAGCGGAGATAATGTAGGGCCGTACCATACGGTGATAGCTTACGCCGCAGGAAAGGATGGCGATCACCTCGGAATCAGCGGTCATCTTCGACGTGAACAGGATAACCGTAAGGAATACGAACAGGGGGCTGTACATATTCATAAAGTACGGGATGAAGTTCAGGTAGTAGTCGAAAACGATTTCCTTCAGGGGAGCTTCCTTCTGCACAAAGTCATCGATACGCTCACTGATATCGAAAATGATGACAATGCCTATGATAAGCAGCAGCGCAAGGAAGAAGGTCCCTATGAACTTCCCCATTATGTATCTGTCGAGTCTTTTCAGTCCCAGCATCTCAGAGTCTCTCCATCAGTTTTTTGGCTGTGTTTTCCTTCCAGGGGTGAAAATCCCCGTCTATAATGTGCTTTCTCGCCGTCCGGACAAGGTCCAGATAGAAGGCGAGGTTATGCTCCGTCGCAATCATCGGCGCAAACATTTCGCCCGCGATGAAAAGGTGTCTCAGGTATGCCTTCGAGTAGGTTTTGTCAACGAAGGACGTACCATCCGGATCGATCGGCGAGAAATCGTGGGCCCATTTTGCATTCCTCATATTCATCACCCCGTTCCACGTGAAGAGCATTCCGTTGCGGCCGTTACGGGTGGGCATTACGCAGTCGAACATGTCGATGCCGCGGTCGATTGCCTCCAGGATATTCCATGGAGTTCCTACGCCCATAAGATAGCGCGGTTTGTTCTCCGGAAGGAGGGGGCAGGTAACCTCCAGCATCTCATACATTTTCTCCGTGGGCTCCCCCACTGCGAGTCCTCCTACGGCGTATCCTCCCCTATTGTCGTTATCCAGGGAAAGGGCGTGCTCCACGGCCTGCTTCCGAAGGTCAGGATACACGCAGCCCTGGATGATGGGAAACATGGTCTGGTCGTATCCGTAGAGCGGTTCGCTCTCATCGAAAGCCTTTGCAAAGCGTTCCAGCCAGTTCTGGGTAAGCCTGAGGGACTTTGCGGCATAGCGCAGGTCCGCATCCCCGGGGCAGCATTCGTCAAGGGCCATCACAATATCGGCGCCTATCACCCTCTGGGTATGGACATTGTTCTCCGGGGTGAAGGTATGGCGGGAACCGTCGATGTGGGATGCGAATTTACATCCCTCCTCCGTAAGCTTACGGATAGGGGTAAGGGAAAAAACCTGGAAGCCGCCGCTGTCAGTGAGGATGGGCCTGTCCCAATTCTCGAATCTGTGAAGGCCGCCGGCCTTAAGGAGAGTATCCAGGCCCGGTCTCAGGTACAGGTGATAAGTGTTTCCGAGGATAATCTCAGCGCCTATGTCCTCCTTCAGGTCCCGGTGATATACTCCCTTCACGGCACCAACCGTACCTACCGGCATGAAGATGGGGGTACGGATGTCTCCGTGAGCGGTGGAAAGCGTTCCCGCCCTTGCGGAGGAGGAACTGTCA
>CALCEJ010000046.1 GCA_937900465.1 uncultured Bacteroidales bacterium
AGGAGGGAAGCGAGGCGCTTTGTCTCGCCGATAGTCACGGCGAAATCGACAAAGAGGTTCTCCTCGATGGGGAACCACAGGGAATCCTTTTTCTCGTTCTTGACATCGAATACCATTCCCCTTATCCAGTTAACGCTCTTTACGGCGTTAAGCGAAGCTGTGATCTCCCTGATGGCATAATCGTCAGCATCTATTTCCATCGTCCCCTCGAAAGCGGGGGAGGTAAGATGCCGCTTGGGCTCAAAATGGATTCTATAGCTCTTGTGGCCGTCGGACGAGAGTGAATCCAGTAGGGCGTAATTATAGATTGAGAATCCCGAGGAACTGGCGGGGGAGGGAATGTTGATGTTCAGGGCGGCTATCTGATTCCGGTAAAAGTTGGAACGGATGTGCATGGACCCGGCGAACTGCTTGAGGATATTCTCCGCTTCGACTCCGGAAATACGGTTTGCGATAATCTTTTCCTTATCAAGGGCAGGGCTAAGGGAGTGATAACGCTCCGATGCGGTCTCAGACAGCATTACAGGGATGATTTCAATACCAACCTTGTCGGAGGTGTCCTTGTATTCCTTTACGAGGGGGAACAGTCCGGTTAAAAGTTTTCCGGGCAGATTTGAGGAAGGCTCCGCAAGGTCGAATTCAATCTTGCTGTAAAGGTTACTCTTCCAGTCAGGGAAGTTCTCAGGGTTGTGGATAGCCCTCGCCGCGTCTACCCGGAGGAGAATCTCCTTCAGGGCAGGCGTACCCGTAGAGTCATCCTGAGCGGATGCAGCGGGAAGGGAAAAAGCCGCCAGAACGACGGCAAGGATTAGAGCTATCCTTTTCATCGGACGTCAAATATAGCAAAAATCGGGCAAAATCAGCTATATAGTGCCTTAAGAAGCGATAATTTTGCGCGTTCGGGGAGTATCCTCACCAGAAGACCTACTGCCCAGTAGTCTATCCGTGGAATGACCCTTACTGACATATGGCGCTTTTTCAGCTGCCTGAGAACGGCTTTACCTATAACTTCGGGCTTCATGCCGGAGAGTTCGTCGTGCTCGATTTTCGCCTTGTTACGCTGCATCCAGTCCCAGTAGGGGGAGGCTTCCGTAACCGATGCGTTGAATTTCCGGGCCGATGTAAACCCGGTCGCAACGTCTCCCGGGAGGATGCTGCAGCACTCGATACCGGTTCCCTTCAGTTCCATGGACAAGGATTCCGAGAGGGAAAGAAGCGCGGCTTTGACGGAGGAGTAGAAGCCCTGGAAGGGGAGTTGGAGGATTGCCATTACGGAGGTTATCGTGATTATTCTTCCAAAGCCCTGGCTGCGCATTACCGGAAGCGCTGCCTGGATTGTTTTAAGTGAGCCGAAGTAGCAGGTCTCGAATTGATATCGGGCCTCCTCCTCGGTGGTCCCTTCCACAGGACCGAATATCCCGTTCCCAGCATTACAGATGACTGCATCGAGGCGGCCCTGCTCCCCGATTATCCTTTCGACAACCTCCCTTGTGGAGGCCTCGTCGTTTACATCCATCTTGACGGGGATGACACCATCGGCCTGTCCGTCGCTCGTGCCTCTTCTGGAGGCGGCATAAACCGTCATCCCATCGGATGCAAGCAGTTTTGCCGTCGCAGCTCCGATTCCGCTGCTTCCTCCGGTAATGAGGACTATCTTTACTCTATTTCTCATTCTGCAAATATAGTGAACTTCTCTTTATATAGGATGATGCGTCTTTAAGCGAATAGACACTGTCACGGAGGAATGCTTTCATCGAAACAAGGTCCATCTGGCCCACCGTCTCAGGGAAAATCGTCTCGCCGATTACGACCCTCGGGCTCGTCCCCCTTTTGTTGAACATCTCGTGGCAGAGCCTGAGAAGCCTGACATTCGAGGAAATAAGGCCCAGGGAATAGTAGAAGTTCGAATTCCGGTCAAGGAAACGAACGGGCACAACAGGGACACCGGCTTTTTTGATCAGCCTTATTGCAGGGTCCTGCCACTCCCTGTCACGTATCGCCCATTTTTCTCTGGGCTTGAGGTCAGACACCGCTCCGGAAGGGAAAAGCCCAAGAGGAAGCCCGTTCCTGAGTTGTTCCAGAGCCTGTTTTACTCCGTTTATGGAGGTTGCTGTCGCAGTTGTGCGGTGGTCAAGCGTGGGATTTACGGCAATGAAAGAAGGACGGAGGGGTTTGATCCAGTAGAGAATCTGGTTTACCATCACTTTGTAACCTGGTCTTTTGTGCCCCAGGATATCTATGAGGCAGATTCCGTCCAGGTGACCGTAAATATGGTTGGAAATCGTAATGAAGGGGCCGTCCGGCAGTGTATCCAGTCTTTCCGGGTTACCTATGGAAAAGTCAATCCCGACGTAATCAAGGAGGGCTTTTGCGAAATCGCTTCCGAACCCGGCGACCGACGATGCGGCTTCTTCTGCCTTGTTGACCTTGTCGACGCCGGATATACGGAAAACGGCCCTTGCAAGGGCCTGTCCTCCTGCCCCTTTGAAGATGGGACTCAGCTGATCCAGTTCCTCAGGCCTTATTATCGCCATTTTCCTCTGGATTTTTTAAAGGGTCCAGTTTTGCGAAATAAGCGGCTTCCTTGAAGAAACTGACCGTGTAAGCAACCAGTATCAGTACACCCACAACGACCGAGAATATGTCGAAAACGGTTATGTCGAAGTGGTTGTGGAAGAGATCGATAGGGAAGCGGAAGTCCCTGATCGCCGGGACGTAGATGCAGATAAGGCTCGCGATGCTGACAAGGATTCGGAGTTCGGTGGGCCCGAGCCCGCCGTATGTGAGTCTCATCTCGCCCTTCAGGTGGCAGTTGATGTAAACGAATACGGAAAGGAGGAAGTAGTTCACCAGAACGGCCATGGCGAATGTAAGGTGCATCAGTACGGAGGATCCTATGCCGACGAACATTATGATTTCGTTGATGCAGTCCACGTTGTGGTCGATATAGAAGCCGTAGGTCTTTCTCTGGGTGTTTCTGACGCGGGCAAGGGATCCGTCCATCGAGTCTCCGAACCAGTTAAGGAAGAATCCGAAGATTCCGAGCCATATCCAGTTGATATTTACATTTGTGAGTGCGAATCCCGTCGCGATTACTGCCGCGCCGATGAATCCTATGAATGTAAGTAGGTCCGGAGTAACCCAGGCTGGCATCTTCTTAGCCATTGAAACGAGGATTTTCTTTTCGATCGCATTGAAAATCGAGGTCTGTATCCTTACTGCCTGTTTTGTGTTCTCTGTATTGTATTCCATATATAATTTCAAATTAAAATGGGCTCAAATATAAGCATATTTTAAGATATGGAGGCAAAAAGCGACCAAATGAATAATAATTTTCACTTTTTCGCTTTGCAGCCGTCGGGTAAATGGGCTATATTTGCAGGCTGAATGACTTGGGTGGACATAAAAGAAAGGTTGAAGAAGTTCATTCTCTTCTTCATTTCTTCGCTGGCGGGTACCAGCGTTGACCTTTCCGTGCACTGGGCACTGTCAGTTTTTGTCTTTGACTCCTATGTAGGGCAGTTTATCATAGCTCCGGTCATATCCTTTGAACTGGCGACCCTTACGAACTACTATATAGCTTATCAGTTCGTGTGGCGGGAACGTATCCAGAACCGTTCTTCGAGAACTTACTGGAGGCGCTTCCTTATATATAACGCAACGTGTACGGGGGCTTTCGCGATCAAGTTCATCATCATCCAGATACTGCATCTGATATTCCCCGGCCTCGCACCGGTACTGTGCAACCTCATCGCTCTGTGCCTTTCCGGTACGTTCAATTTCGGGATGAACGAATTCGTCGTATTCAAAAAGAAGAAAAAGGAAGAGTAACCCTCTCCCTTTTCTTTTTAAGAT
>CALCEJ010000047.1 GCA_937900465.1 uncultured Bacteroidales bacterium
CCCCGGCCTCATCGTCATCCACCGGCAAAACGACGTTGAAAATCCCCTGCAATCCGTCAACGAGAGCGTTGAAATACAACGAATTACCGTCAGGGGCCCATACAGGGCCGGCGGCGTTCCACGCGAAGGACTCCGTCAGGTCACAGGGCTCGGTGAAGCGAAGGGAGAACTGCTGGCCATCCTCCTCATTACCGTCGATGGCGACATCCGAAACCATAAGCCGCACCTTGTCCGCCTCGTAACCGTCACGGGCCATCGAGAGCCAGGCAAGACGGGTTCCATCCGGAGACCATACGGGGTCAGTATCATAACCGCCGGAGAAGGTGATCTGCTCAGTTGCGCCCGACAGGATATCGTGGACATAAATGCAGGTATTGGTCGAGAACGCGTACTCAGTGCCCGCAAGCTTCTTGCAGGAATAGGCGATATAGCGGCCCGAGGGGTGCCAGGAGAGCTGTTCCACTCCCCCGAAAGGCCCATTCGGCAGCTGATAGAAAGCTTCGTCCGGTCCAAGGAGGTCATATGAATTCTCCCGGGTAATCAAAGAACCGCCCAGAGGGGCCACAAACGTATGGGCTATAGTCTCAACCCAATGGTCCCAGTGACGGTACATAAGGTCCTCGGTAGCGTATGCATTCGCCTTCGAGAGCATAGGGTCAGAATCGACGGGGCGCTCGACGGCGGAATGGACCTGCGAGACATACAGAAGCTGGGTGGCATCGGGCGAAAGGGCGAACTCATCGATTCCGGCTGGGACGTCGGATATCTTCGCAGGAAGGGCGACGTTGCCCGAGCGGTACGGCATCTTGTAAATCTGTCCCTCGCGGAGGAAATAAATGGACCTGCCGTCAGGGGCCCATCGAGCGTTGGTAATGCTCTTCCCCGCAAAGGTAAGCTGCTTCTTCTCGCCGCCCTCGGAGGGAACGATGAACAGGTTCCGGACGCTCCGGTTTTCTTCTATCGATGTGTAACTGACGCCGTACAGGATGGTTTTCCCGTCGGGTGAGAGCTGGGGATCAGAGATCCTTCCAAGGGCAAGAAGCGCCTCCGGAGTGAATCTTCCGTCCTCGAGAACGATGTCGGCCTCGCCGATGTATCCTTCTTCCGGTTTCATCTGGGTTTTGTCAATGCATCCCGCCGCAGCAAGTGCGGCAAAGGCTGCTGCAATAAGGTTAATTCTTTTCATTATCTTGCTTTGAATATAACTTCAGGGCCGCACGGTGTTCCGCGAGAAGCTTTTCCCGGACAAATCCCGGTTCAAGCACCTCGATCCTTGACCCGCGGGCCATCAGGTCCATATAAAAATTCACGTTGGGGATAACCCTCACCGCGAAAACCTCGTAATCAGGGCCCTTCTCGACGCTGATCTGGGACGGATGGAGCGGAAGGTCAGTAAGATACGCAGCCTCCCTCACCCCTGCGCGGAAAACGACCGTAACAGGAGTCTCCCCCTCCGGAAGATAAATCCCATACGAAGCCTCGAACAGTTCATCGAGGTTGAACCCTTCCGGAACCGAAAATTTACGCTCCAGTTTCTCAAGGCCCATTATCCTGTCAAGGGCGAACACCCTCAGCCCCTCCGCCTCTTCGCTGTAACCGACGACATACCAGCGCCGCGCGTGCTCCTTCAGCGCATACGGACGCACAACTCGCGTTTCCGTAAGCGAAGGGTCATCCGCGGAGGTGCGGTACTTCCGGTACTGAATCTCAATTACGCACCCATCCAGCATCGCTTCCATCACAGATGAAAGATACTTCTGCCCGGAAGGTATCTGCTCCAGGGCAACCCTTCCCGAGAGCCTCTCTTTCCCAAGGCTGAGGAGGCTGTTGACCGTAAAAGTGCTGACAAGCCACTCGATGCTACGCTGGGTATCCAGGGCGTCCTCTTCAATGTAGTATCTGTTGGTGGAACGGTTACATCCTATCGAAATCCCGAAAATCTCCTCGACCGCAAGCCGGTGATTGACAAAACTCCGCTTCGGATAATCCTCTGTACCATAGCGGTTACACCAGGCCCTCGAGATTCTCTCATACGTAATCCCCGAAGGCCCCGCATCAGATATCTTCTGAAGCAGAAAAAGATATTTGTCAATCAGTTCGGAAACCATAGTCTCTAGTGGGCTTCAATACATATCCTGTGGCCTTCGAGAGCCTCCCGGAGGGAGGATTCCATGGGCCTGTGGTCGCGGATGGAGTCAATCCAGTCATCAAGGAGAGCCTTGTCCGCGCCGCCGTGGAGAGGTTCCAGTGCAAGGGCGGAGAAGTCTTCGACCGTCTCCGCATCCGGGGCGGCCCCGTACCTAAGGATAAACCCGTCAGCAACAAGCCTTCCACCTGTAAACTCTATCTCCGTATACCGTCCTTCCCTATCCGTCACCCCGTCGAGGTACATATTGACAGCGACCCCGCCGGAAGTGACAAAAGACACGCTCTGACGGTCATAGACGTCATTGTCGCACTTATAGACACAGCGGCCGTACCGGCCAGCGATAAGCTCCGTCTCTATCGTATCCTCAAGCGTCCCGCCATCCGGGACGTCAAATCCGGAAGTCCAGTCGCCGCGTCGCCTGTAAAGGTCCACGGCAGAAAAGGCGCATTCCGCCTCCAATGGACAGTAGACACAGCGCTCTGCCGCATCTGACGGCGCATTTTCAAGAGTATATTCCGTCAGCGAGCCCATCGAATCGATCCGTCCCGCCGTACCTCCGGTAAGCCACATCACAAAATCAGCATCGTGGGAGCATTTGGCAAGGAAAATGGGCGAAGATTCCTTCGCGCGGGACCACAGTCCCCGGACGAAAGTATGGCACATACGGTCGCGTCCGATGAACTCCGTATGGGCTATGGAAACAATCTTCCCAAGGGCGCCGGAATCGACGATTTCCTTGATTCGCCTGTAAAAGGTGTGATACCTCATCTCGAGGCAGACACCGGCAATAAGCTGCCGCTCAGAAGCAATCCTTACAATATCCTCGCACTCGTCATAAGAGACCGCGGCGGGCTTTTCCAAAAGTACATTCCACCCGCGTTCGAGACAACGGACGGCAATCTGATAATGAGACCTGTCGGGGGAACAGATGATGACTCCGTCGACGGACGATGCCCCCGTCACGAAGTCATACGGCGTCGAGAAACGGTTCTCCTCCGGGACAGCGTACAGGTTCCCTGCCCTTTGGAGCCTCAAAGGATCCGGCTCCACGAGGTACTTGATCCGTACGTCGCTACGCCCGGAAAGACAGCTCAGATACTTCCCCGCCCTGTTTCCTATTCCTACGACAGCAATTTCAATCATCGTATTCGCCCATTTTTCTCATCGCCTTCCATATCGCCTTCTTGTACACTCCCCAGCGGTTTCTTACGGACCCGAGCTCGAAAATCATCACTCCTTCCGCATTCATATAGCAGAACTCTGTCGCATCAGTCCAGTTAAGGTTCGCATTATAAGCGCCGAAGGAGGCATACAAAGTGCAGGCGCCGGCGTTACGCTGCTTCCCGTAATTCAGAAGGAACTCGATCGTATATAGCTCACCAAGCCCATACACCTTCGAGACATAGGCCCCGAGGTGATAGATATCGAGGTATTCCGCGAATGCCGTGTCCATATAGTCATCCGCCGCCCAGGCATTTCCGCTGGGCTTTCCTGCCTTGCTGGAGGCCCAGTTCTGGCCCTTCATCCAGCTGTCCCACCACCACGCCTCAGACCAGTACTCCAGCTTTATCGAAGGATTGACGGCCTTGATGGCATCACGGCAGTCACGGACATAGCCCTGGATAACCGAGGCACGCCACTTTATCCACTGTTTGAACAGTTTTCCCATCGCATACTGCCCCTTTTCCGTCCCGGGAAATACCATTATATCCTCCGGGAAGTTCTCAACCGGAGCGCCGATATACTCTTCGAAAGCGGCCCTGGACACATCCGAGAAGTCGCTGAACATATCAGGATAGCGGCAATAGTCGAGGGCGATGCCGTCGAGGTCGTACTTTGTCGCAAGTTCCGTCACCATCCGGATAACATAGTCGTGGACCTTCGGGGATGACGGATTCAGGAAATCATAGGCCTTGGAAGGGTCATCTTTCTGGTCGATAATACCCACCTCCGGAAGATAGCACTTCGCAAGTGATGAAGCGAGATTCTCATCGAAATAGGCCTGGCCCTTCTCCGTCGCGGGACGCGGCATAGTCATTATGCTCACGGAGGCGGAGATTGTCATTCCCCTCTCCCGGCAGCGGTCGATAAGCTCCTGGAGCATATCGAAATCCTGCGGCACGTCCGTTTTCTTAAGACGCGGGCAGTATCCAAGGAAGTCACTCCTGTAAAGGACATCCCCGCTCGCAGGAGATTTTATGTCCATTACGATTCCGCTGAAGCCGCAGTTGTATGCGTGCATAACGGCATCCGCAATCTTTTCCTTCGTGTCAAGGGTAAACATGCTGTTCTCCGAATCAATCCACATCACAACGGGTTTACGGGGCCTTGATGGCCTCTCGAGAACCTGTTTTTTTACAACGTAGATTGCCTCTGAGCCGTCCGCCGCCGTGACAACGAAAGTAAGTTTGCGGTTATAGTTACGCGCTACGGAAGGATCAGGCTCAACACGCGCGCCCTCCGATAACTCGAGTTCGCAGGTCGCTTCAGAAAGGAATTCCTCGTCCTCCTCATAGCAGTATATCGTAACACCCCAGTTCTCCGTGTCAATCTCTGTCCGGAGATCGAAATCTCCGGCCTTTATCTTCATCGAGAGAATGTCGCATCCGCTGCCAAGAGAAGGCGCTGGCGGATCCGGTATGACCGGCTCCGGCCGAGGTGTCTCGTCCCCGCACGAAATCGCGAGGGCAAGAAGAAGGGGTATTACTTTGTAACTGTGCATCGTTTTCCTCTTAGACAGCCATTCTGTAGAATTCAAACAGGCTCACCTCTGCGCCATTGGTTCCCTTTCCTACGCTGAGGAGGATATAGGCCTTGTCAGCGCTCCCGTCAAACCAGTATGCACAGGAAGAACGGTTCTCGCTCTTGTTGGATACTATCGTAGTCCTGAGGATGTAAGGAAGGTCCGGATTGAGGGGCTGGATAGTCATATAGGTCCCCTCCCAGAAGGTTGAGATAACGATTGCCGCATCCGTTCCATACCAGTTGAACGCCTTCACGTGGCCGATGGAATAGTTTCCGTAGCCATATTCGCCGTCGTAGGATACTTCCGGATCCTGGACTTCGGAGCCCAGTCCCCGGAGGGCGTAGTCGTTTTCGAGGTCAGTAAAGTTCTGACGGACCCACGCGGTATAGCCCGTGGCATTCACCGGCTGGCTGTTACCTATTACGAAAGCGCCGTCGTAGGATGCGCTTACAGGGCTTATCATCTGGCTCCAGTTGCCGTTCAGGCGCTTACGGGAGTCGAAAACGCGGATTTCCTGGAACTTCTTGTCCTTGAACATCATCACGTTGTGAAGGTCCGTATTGGAGCACGGGGGGATTCCGAACACCTCCGCCTGGGCGTCGTTGATACTGACGTCGTGGAAGTGCTGGGTCGAGACGAGAAGTTCGCCGTCCCACGAACCCGCAGCGCTAAGGCCCATACAGTCGCACCTTCCGGGCCAGTAGGATGCATACACGGGCATATTATCCTCCGTGAAGCGGCGGAGTTCTATGGGCTTTTTATCCCATCCGTCGGCCCAGATATACACGGCACCTTCGTTGTTGCGGTCGACAGTGTCCGTGAAGGTGTAGTTGTTACCGAAGGTTGCGATAAAGTGAGCGTCATCGTCGTTTGCGAGGGAAATCAGGCCCCAGTCCGAAGGGATGCCGTCCCTGTTGATGGTCCCGAGCTTCTTACCTTCGAGGTCGAAGACGGAGCCGTCGTGGGTAACGAACTTGTCGGGGGCGCAGAAACCTATCTGGGACTGGCCCTGGTCGAAGATCTGGTCAGGGATTCCAAGGCTTGAGTAGGACTTTGTCCATACCAGGTCAACCTGGTTGACAACCGCCGCCATCGAGGCGGAAACGACGTAATTCTTCGTAAGATTGCCGTCCTGGGAGGTAACCTTGAATATCTGCTCGTCATTGTAATCAAGGGGAAGGGACGGGTCGGGGGTTATTGTGGCTCCCTCAGAGAGAGTCACCTCCGCCGATGCGTTTACAAGCGATCCGGCCTGTTCCGGCATATACACGATAACGACCTTCTTCTCGAAGGAAGAGACGGCGGCTTCGATACGCACCTCGCCCTTTACGAGGGTGAAGGAGGTTATGTCAGCCTGGGTTCCGAGAACGGTTTCGGGTTCCTTTTTTCCGGAGTCGTCCCCTTCACCGCCTTTTTCTTCCTTGCCGCAGCCGGGAATAAGCCAAAGGGCTGCGAGAACAATTGCAAAACTGAACTTTTTCATAACTTAATCTCCTGATGCAGAAGTTGATATGTATGCAAATAAATAATATGTACGCTTCTCCCCCGTAACCTTGTTCTCCGCGGTAGTCTCAAAGGGAGAGGCTTCGTTTGAAAGGTCCTTCCGGCCTTCAAGTCCCGGCGTCAGGAACACGTCGTAGGGCAATTTCGCAACGACTTTCAAAGACGAGGGGTCGAAGCCGAAACGGGAAGGATAGTCACGGGGAATGGCGAATACGTACCATTCCTGTCCGGGACGGACGTCCGTACGGAGTACGCCGGCGACCTCGGGGGCAGTAGAGCTGCCAGGGACGGTAACGGTGATGGACTCGATACGGCACTCATCGTGAGTGAACTCACTATCCGGCGTGGCGCAGGCGGCTATCGCAAGGGCCGCAATGGGCAAAATTAATAATGACTTTCTCATACTACCATCCTGGATTTTGCTCCCCTATCGAGAGGTTTACGGACATTTCTGTTATGGGAATGGCGAAAGCGTAGTACTGGGGCTTGAAGATACGGACGTTGCCGTTATCTGCGTCTATTATCTCGTAGGTAAAGCCGCCGGAGCCGTCGGGAGAGGGCTTGCAGCCGTGGACATTGCTTCCGTTTATGACATCGACTGCCCTTCTCCAGCGGCGGAGGTCCCAGTAGCGGAAGCCTTCGCCGGCAAGCTCGACGATCCGTTCGTGTTCGAGGACTTTCATAAACTCCTCGAGCGAAGATGCCGTCGCGTCCGGAAGGCCCACTCGGCTTCGGACAAGGTTCAGGGTCGTAAGGGCATCGGGGATGCTTCCTGACTGCGCCTCCGCCTCTGCCTTGTTCAGGAGGACTTCAGCGTAGCGAAGGGCAATCCAATAGTGTGAGCTGCCGCTGGAGGCCCACCTCTCGTCGTACTCCGTTATCCACTTCCGGAGATAGTATCCGGTCACTGAGGCTTCTGCGCAGCCGGAACGCTGGAACGTTCCGAATCCGTCCGCTCCGCCCGGGTAACATTCAAGTTTCCTGCCTTCCCAGGAGGCGCCGTTATAGAGGATCGTCGCGTAGAAGCGGGGTTCGCGGCCTGTGAAGGGGGATGCGCCGTGGACAGCCCAGTCGAAGGGGGTACCATCGGCCATCTCGAATGCGCCGGCGAGTTCTTCTGTGGGCCCATAAGTTGAGGAAACGGTTGCGCCGCCGTGGGTAGCCTGGTCCCCTTTCGGGCGGAAGTGACGGTCCGCTTCGTGGGAGAGGTTGGGCGATTCGGTGTTGGAGAAGAAACTAACGGTGAAGAGGTTCTCCGCACTTACCTGGTTCGAAAAAACGGAGGCGTAGTCAGCGACGAGGTCGCCGCCGTGGGCCTTGCAGGCATCTGCGGCTTCGATTACGTCGAGATAAGCCTTCCTGACAGAGTCAGCGGGAGCGGCGGAATTTTTGAGGGCGCAGGCCTTGTAAAGCGCGGCGCGGGAGAGATATCCGTAGGCGGCGGCTTTAGTGGCGCGGCCGTATTCTGCGCCGTCCCACGCTTCCGGAAGGTCCTCCGCCGCAGCACGGAGGTTCCACATCACCCACGACCAGCTGTCAGCTTCGCTCGAGCGGGGTTTGTCATTCTCTGACGGGCCGTCGACGCCGCCCAGCTCGTCACGGATGACGACTCCGGCATAGACACGGATCAGGTAGTAATAGCTGAAGGCGCGAAGGAAGCGGACTTCCGCGATTCGCGTCTTTAGGAATTCCGGACTGAAGTTCCCCTCATAAGTCTTCGAATCGCGGAGGAATTCGTTCTCACGCTTGATTCTGACGTAGCTGTCATCCCATATCTCGAAGACGGATGCGTTGTCGGAGGTAATGATGTTGGGCTCCATCAGGATAGAGTTGTACGTATGGCCGTACTGGTCCCAGGAGCCGGATTTCACGAGGTCCGAGTACGCGTCCGTGAACATATTCCTCGCGGCGGGGGTAAAGATTTCAGCCTTGTCACGTACGCAGGCATAGAGCCCATAGACGTAGCCGTCGAGGACGGTTTCGTCGCCGGACCATATCTGGGACGGGGAAAGGGCGTTGGTGGGCCCCAGGTCGATCCAGCTGCAGGATACCGCAGCGAGGAGGGAAAGTGCAAGTGCAATCTTTTTCATAGGGCCTAGAATGTTATGTCAAGTCCGATGCTGAAGGTCTTCTGCTGGGGGTAGAAGCCGTCGTTGACGCCTGGATTCTCCGGGTCCATCCACTTGTAGTGAGACAGGGTAAACACATTTGTTCCGGCAAGATAAGCTGCGACACGGGAGAGTTTCACCGCCCTTGTCAATCTGTCCGGAAGGGTATAGGTAAGCTGGAGGTTTTTAAGGCGGAGGTAGCTTCCGTCCACAAGCCACATATCGGAAATCCACATCGTGTTGCCGTTCCATCCCTGATGGATCCTGGGGTACATCGCGTCCGTGTGCTCCGGGGTCCAGGAGTTCTTTGCAACATTTATATTACCATTAGTGGCATCCAGTCCGTAGAAGGTCCTGGTATATACCGTATTGTCTGTAACAGTGTTGTTATAAACGCCGCACAGCTTGGTTGTGACGCGGGTTGCGCCCTGGAAGAGGGCGGAAAGGGACCAGTTCTTCCAGCTAAGGTCAGCATTCAGGGAGAAAGTCATCTCCGGGACGTCGGAATAGCCAAGCCGGACGTAGTCGAACTGCTCTGTTATCTTGCCGTCGCCGTTGATATCCTGATATCGCTGCTCGCCAAGGTCGATTGTTCCCTGGGGCGGAGTGGGGGCGTCGAGAAGTTCCTCCTCGCTCTGGAAGAGTCCAATGCACTTGAAACCATAGACTGAGCCGAGGGGCTCCCCGAGGACTGCCCTGTAGGAGGGATGATCGTCGCTTATCTTTTTCGACAGGACGCGGTTTCTCGCGAACATCATCATCCCGCTCACAGAGTATGTGATTCCGTTTGCGAACCAGTTGTCGTGCCTTACGGTAAGCTCGAAGCCGCGGTTATCCATCCTTCCGGAGTTCTCGTACACGGGATGATTTCCTCCGAGGGAAGGAGAATACGCGCTGCTTGTCATAGCCTCCAGTATCCTGTCCCTGTACTGGTAGAACCAGTCGAACCCTATGGTCAGTTTTTTTTCAAGGACAATCGCGTCAAGGCCTATATTATAGTCGTACATCCGGGACCACGTCGCCTCCACGAAGGGATATCCCGTCGTGTAATAGCCCTTGACAGGGCTGAGGCCTATGCCATAAGCATCGAGGCTACCGGTGTTGTTGAACTTGGTCATATAGGAGTAAGCCGCGATGTCGGACATACCGGTCTGACCTGCGGAGAGGCGGAGTTTAAGGTGATCCAGCCAGGAAATTCCCTGGAGGAAATCTTCCTTGGACGCCACCCAGGACGCGGCAAACGAGGGGAAGAAGCCCCAGCGGGATTCTGGCGCGAAAACGTAGGATCCGTTGTAACGGCCGGACGCCTCGAAGATATATTTCCCTCCGTAATTGTAGTTTGCCCTGTAGACAAAGCTCGCGAAGCCGCGGTGAGAGTGCGATCCCGTCGCCGCGCCTTTCACGCTTTCCGTGCCCATATCAAGGTCGATCGGGTCCGAAGCTGCAAATCCGTAGCCATTGCCCTGGAGGTAGCTGACATAGACTTTTTCCGCCTCGAAAAGGCCCATCAGGCTTAGCTGGTGATCCCCGAAGCTGCGGTCGTAGCTGAGCTGGGGCCGGACGGTCAGATCGGCCGAATAGCTGTGGTTTTTGATGAAGGTCGTCTTCGTGTAGGGGATAAAGTTGATTATCTCTACGGAGAAGGTCTTCGGGTTGAACTGGGCCTGCTTGAAGGGCTGGATGTACTGGTGATGGACCGTGAGGTCTCCGTTGAAGCCGCCGAATACGGAGGCGTGGAGGCCCTTGAGGGCATCCAGATGCACTCCGAAGTCGTAATCAAGGGTTACGGTTCCGTTCAGGACTCCGTACCTTTGCTCGCGGTATCCGCCGTTGTACAGGCCGGCAAGGGGCGTATAGGTATAGGTTCCGTTGGTATGTCCAAGCGGCAGCCCGTTGTACTCCGTGGTAAGGAGCGGACAGGCGTAAAAGGCCTGGGAGATGGGCGAGATGGGAAAGCCTCCAAACAGAGTCGCTCTGGGCGTCGAGGGGGATCGCGGGAAGGTGACGGTTAGACCACTGGACATAGAAAGTGGTCTTGAAATCGAGACCGTTCGCCACTTTCGTCGACAGGTTTGTCCTGAAGTTGTAGCGTTCGTAGTTCGTGTTCCGGAGGATTCCTTCCTGGCCCATATAACCTACGGAAGCGTAGTACTTGGTATCTTCGTTTCCGCCGGTAGCGCTGACGTTGTGCTGATGGGTGAGGCCAAAGGGCTTGTAGATGATGTCAAGCCAGTCTGTCTCCGCATACAGGCCCATATCCTTCAGCTTCTGGATGTTCTCATCCGTCCAGTACAGCGGCAGTCCGTCCATCTCACGGGCCTTGTTGTTCCAGTAGATGTACTCCTCCGCGTCCATCAGTTCTATCATCGCAGTGTTGAAGTCGAAGGAAACGGAGCCGTCGTAGGAGACGGTGTTCTTCGACCTTGTACCGGTCTTGGTGGTTATGACGATTACGCCGTTGGAGCCGTCGAGCCCATATACGGCGGTGCTCGCTCCGTCCTTTAGGATGGACACGGTCTCGATGTCGTTAGGGTTCAACGTCTGGATAATGCCGATGTCGTGTTTGACACCGTCGACGACACAGATGGGCTCGTTGCCGCCCCAGGAGGACTGGCCCCTTATGAACATTCGGGTTCCGTCCGCGCCGGGGGTTCCGGTTGTCTGAATGTTCGTAAGGCCGGCAAGACGGCCGGTGAGAAGCTGCTGGGAGTTGGTGACCGGAGCCTTGAGGATTTCCTTGGAGGAGGTCTGGGCGACGGAGCCCGTCAGATACTCGCGTTTGCGGGAGCCGTAGCCTATGACTACGACCTCCTCGAGGACGTCAGCATCTTCCCTGAGGTAGATCCTGAGGCCGGTCCCCGCAGGGACTGTCTCCGTCTTGAAGCCGAAGTAGGAGATTTCAAGGAGGGACTCTTCGCCCCGGACCCTGAGGCTGAAACGGCCTTCTCCGTCCGTGATTGTGCCATTCCCGCTCACACCCCGCTCCAGCACGAACGCTCCGGCGACAGGAGCGCCGCTCCCCTGCTCCAGTACCGTTCCTTCTGCCGTAATCTGCTGCTGGGCATAGGCCGGAAGGATTGAAAGAAGCAGCAGGACAAGAACCTGCAAAAGGCTACTTTTTATCGAAGTATTCAAGATAGCGATCATACAGATGTCCGGCCTGGAGGTATGCTGACTGGGGGGAGATGAAATGCGAGAACTCAAAGGTGATTGCCTTTTCCACGCCGCAGCGCTTTGCCGCCTCGAGTTTCAAGCGGAGTTTGTCGAACTTGATGGGGAGGAACTTGATGGGCATATCACGGTCGAAGGATTCGCAGTTTGTCCAGGAGTGGATGCCCCACTTGTCTGCCAGCATCTTGTTGACGGAGATATAGTCCTCTATCTCATCGTAGTCGTTGTAGCCGTCCTGGAAGGCGCAGGCATCGACGAACTCGTGGATACCCTCGAAGATTTCGTCCCAGTCGCGCATATGCTCCATTATGTCAGGCCTGTCAGCCCTTCGGAGCTGGGCGCTCTGGGCGCTAACGCCTTTGATGCCCTCGATGATGGGGCTGATGAAGGTAGGATATCCATCAGGATACTCTGCGCTCTTTGAGAGTTCCTTGCACTGGCGGCCAAGCTTCTGGTAGCCTTCGATTGCGCCTTTGCTCCTCCGGGAAATCTCATAGCTGAGATACCATCCCTTGAAGCTCTTGTAGTGGCCATAGCGCTCCCACAGCTCATCGATGATGAAGCGGTTAATCTCGATCTCGTTGTTGTACACGCCGGTATACCAGTACTCGTCAGAGTCGTACAGGCCTATGTACAGGGACATCCCGTGCTTTTCCGCCAGCCTGCAGAACATATCCACAAGGTCCACTGAAGGATAGTAATATCCCTTCTTGAGAAGGTACGGTGAAGGGTACGTCATCCACTTGCGGAGTCCGCAGCGAATGATTATGACAGTGTCTATTCCGAAGAGCTTCATATAGCGGAAATCCCTGTCCCATTCCGCCTCACCCCAGTTCTGGTGAGGGATATCGGTCGAAATCTCGTCGAGGAAGGTTCCCGTGATGGGCACTGCATTGGCCTTTTTAACTATCAGGGTGCTCTCAAGCCCCTTCTCAAGCTCGATACCATACTTGTCCTTTCCGCTAGCGCATCCGCTAAGAAGCGGCACCGCAGCCACGGCCGCTCCCGCTGCCGCAGTGGTCTTCAGAAATGATCTCCTGTCTGTCATAGTGCTATTTGTTATTCAGTTAATTCTTATTCCTACAAAAATACTTATTATTTTTTACTTTTCCTCTACCTTCCGCCGTATTTTGGTATAATCTCCCTCCTCTAGTCCTGCGCCGGTCTCCCGCTTGGGCCCTTGCCGCCCCTGTCGGGCCCTTGCCGCCCCTGTCGGGCCCTTGCCGATCCTGTCGGGCCCTTGCCGATCCCTTCGCCGCAGTCTCTGCGGTAGGTGTCATTTTAGAGCTGACACCTACCGCGCCGCAAAAACATAACTGGCTTATACACAGACATTTAACAAATAATAACGCAGTAGGTGTCACCGATGTTTTGACACCTACCGCAAAAAAAAATCATTTTTTTTCCGGATAAACGTTTAACTGCAGTCCCGCTGAATGTCAGATAGATACAATGGGCCCATTATCGAATGTGTGAAGATAAATGCCTGGCGATGAGATTGTTACGCCATAACTGTTTGGTAAAAGACGATTTTTTTTCAAACGGCTATTGTTGCTACATTGCGAAAAAAAGTAATTATGAAAAGAAACTGGACTATCCTGATAGGGAAAAAGAGAGTAACGCTATATCCGTTCCATTCAAGTATGCTCGGAATGGCGGACTTCGTGATTTGCCGCGAGGACGGGGATTATGATGTTGCCGTGAAACAGATCTTTATTACGGCACATAGAATGGGGGTCAAAGTAGTTAACTATGCCGTGGTCTCAAATCATATTCACGTATTCTTTCTTGCAGACTCACAGGAAACCGCGGACAGATACGTCAACGAAATCAAAAAGGCATATTCGATGTATATCCGGCACAAGTACGGATTCGCAAAAACACTGAGAGAAGTTCCCTTTGTCCCGGTACTGATCGAGGATGACCACCACCTCAGGAACGCCCTGGCATATGACAGCCGGAATGCGCTGGATAATAGTGACAATATCGAGACATATCCATGGACAGGACATTCAGCCTTCTTCAGGGATAAAAGCGAAGATTACCTTGGACGGCCGGTCTCGAGCCTGACAACAAGAGAGTCAGAAGCAATCTTCCGCACAAACGAAGATATATCAGCTACCGGGTGGAGAATCGACGGAGAGCAAAGATTGATTCCCAGAAGCTGCTGCTTCCACGAGTATCTGGAGAAGGCTTTCTGTAACGACCAGACTTACTATTACAAGACACTGGGATTGCTTAATAAGGAAGAAGCGGATTACGAACTGATGTTGTCACCGAACAGGTTTCTCAAAGATGCGGACCTACTGCAGGAGACTGAGGAAAAAGCAAGGAAATGGACAGGCAAAGGGCTTGCAGAACTTACGATGAGGGAAAAGGTAAAAATGATAAGGTATATCATAAAGTCACATCATACCACCCCAAAGCAGCTGGCAAGGGTACTCGCCCTGCCGCTTGATCTGGTACGGTCACTAATGGAGTAGGCCGGGTTTGATTTGTTGGAAAATTAAACTACCTTTGTGACAAGACAAAACTTATAAACTATAAACTATGGCTAAAAAATTCAAGTGTCCCGTATGCGGATACATTCACGAGGGAGACTCCGCTCCCGATCAGTGCCCGAAGTGCAAAGTTCCCGGCTCCAAGTTCATCCTGCTGAAGGAGGAGGCCCCCTGCCTTAAGGGAACGAAGACGGAGAAGAACCTCCAGGAGGCCTTCGCAGGAGAGTCCCAGGCACGAAACAAATACACCTACTTCGCATCCAAGGCAAAGAAGGAAGGTTATGTCCAGATTGCGGCCCTGTTCGAGGAGACCGCAGCAAACGAGAAGGAGCACGCTAAAATCTGGTTCAAGTACCTCCACGGCGGTGCTGTTCCTTCAACAGTGGAGAATCTCGCAGCGGCAGCAGACGGTGAGAACTACGAATGGACCGATATGTATGACCGTATGGCCCGCGAAGCAGAGGAGGAGGGATTCCTCGAGATTGCCGCAAAATTCCGTATGGTGGGTGAAATCGAAAAGCACCACGAGGCCCGTTACCGGAAGCTCCTTGCTAACATCAACGACAAAAAGGTCTTCTCCAAGGACGGCGACGCCATCTGGCAGTGTGCAAACTGCGGCCACATCGTAATCGGAAAGCAGGCTCCCGAGGTCTGCCCCGTCTGCGATCATCCCCAGTCTTATTTCCAGGTACTTGCGGAGAACTACTAGCGGAAAGCCCCCGGAACTACCGCAGTAGAGTCCCCGGAAACGAGGAACAGTTGACTTAATATGGACTCTCCTTCACTTATGTCGCGAAGAATCCGCCGGATTCTTCTGGTATGCGACAACTACGACTATTTCTCCCTCGAAGAGGACGGTCACCTTGACGCCCGTATCTCACAGGAGTATTCGGAACTCAACCTTTCGAATCCCCCGGTCTTCGACAGGGTCGGGACCACGGCAGAAGCCCTCAAGCGCGTTTCAGAAGGAGGTTCGTATGACCTTATCATCACGATGTACAACACCGGTGAGATGGACGTGTTCACCTTCACGCGGAAGCTCAAGGACTATAGCCCGGATACCCCTATCGTCCTTCTGAGTTCCTTCTCAAAGGAAGTGTTCCGGAAGATGGAGTCAATGGACCGGAGCGCGATTGACTATACCTTCTGCTGGAGCGGCTCGACGGACCTTATCATCGCGATAATAAAGCTACTTGAGGACAGCCTTAACGCGGATGAGGATATCCTCTGCTCCGGGGTTCAGTGCATCCTCCTCGTCGAGGACTCCGTGAGATACTATTCTTCGTACCTGACCCTCCTTTACAAGCTTGTCCTCCAGCAAAACATCGAGTCCATCCGCGACGCCCTCAACGAAGACCAGCAGATATTCCGTAAACGCGCGAGGCCTAAAATCCTCCTCGCGACAAACTATGACGACGCGGTAGAGCTTTACGGAAAATACAAGGAGAACCTCCTCGGAGTCATATCCGACATCGGATTCGTGCTCCACAAAAACGACAGGCCGTCGGAGGAAAAATTAGACGCCGGAGTGGACCTTTGCAACCTTATCCGGAGCGAACTTCCGAAGATGCCAATCCTTATGCAGTCTTCCCAGGACAGCATGAGAGCCGTCGCGGAGGGGCTTCACGCCGGGTTCCTTATGAAGCGCTCGAAGACTCTGATTCACGACCTCTCCGAATACATCGGCCGGGAATTCGGCTTCGGAGATTTCGTCGCTACAAGCTCTAAAGGCAAGGTCATCGGCCGGGCCGGCGACCTTCTTGGCGCAGAAAAGCTCATTGAGACAATCCCTGACAAGGTCCTTGAAGAGCTCCGCAGCAAGAATTACGTTTCCCGCTGGCTCCTTGCAAGGGGTATTTTCTCCATCGGGAACAAGATTAAAAACACCAATTTCGGAGGTCCGGGCCCCTACCGGGAGGCCGCCGTGAAGCATATCCACAACTACCGCGTTGAGCAGGGACTCGGCGTCGTCGCAAAGTTCGATCCCGAGACCTACAATGACGCAATCTGGTTCTCACGCGCCGGTTCCGGGTCCATTGGCGGAAAGGCCCGCGGCCTCGCCTTCCTCAACAACATCCTTTGGAAACACAACCTCTACTCGAAGTGGGAGGATGTCCACGTGATGGTCCCGAGGACACTCGTCATCGCAACTGACTACTTCGACCAGTTCATCCTCGAAAACGGCCTCCAGTACGTCATCAACTCCGACGTCTCCGACGAGGAACTCCTGTCCGAATTCGTCTCCTCAAACCTCCCCGCTGAGCTCGTGGACGACCTCCGCGCCTTCGTCCGGGAAGTCCGGAGCCCGCTCGCCATCCGTTCGTCCTCCAAGCTGGAAGACTCTTATTACCAGCCGTTTGCTGGTGTCTATTCAACTTATATGATTCCCGGAGTGGAGAACGATGACCAGCGTCTTCGCCTTCTTGCGAAAGCTATCAAAAGCGTATATGCCTCGGTCTTTTTCGCCTCCTCGAAAGGCTACATCACCGCAACCGGCAACGTCCTTTCGGAAGAGAAAATGGCAATCATTCTCCAGGAAATCTGCGGCAGCGAAGACGGCGGCTACTTCTTCCCTACGCTTTCCGGCGTCGCACGGTCGGTGAATTTCTACCCCATCGGCTATGAACGCGCAGACGAGGGAATTGCGAAGGTGGCATTCGGCCTTGGAAAGGCTGTCGTCGACGGCGAGCAGGTCCTTCGTTTCAGCCCATCCTACCCCAAGAACATCCTGCAAACCTCAACGCCGGAACTCACGATGAGGGATACCCAGCAGGTAATGTACGCCCTGAACCTCCAGCCGGAGAGATTCAAGACGTCCGTTGACGACGCCGTCAACCTCGAACGGATCCCAATCTCCGACTGCGGCCGCTTCTGTTCGCTTTCGAAGGTAGCCTCAACCTACGACTACCAGAATATGCGAATCGTGGATTCGCCCCTCCCTGAAGGCCCCAAGTTCGTCACTTTTGCCCATATCCTCCGCTACGGTTCCTTCCCCCTCGCAGATATTTTGAAGACCCTTCTGGAGATCTGCGGCACGGAAATGAACTGCCCCGTGGAGCTGGAGTACGCCGCAGATCTTTCGACCGGAGTCTTCAATGTCCTCCAGATAAGGCCCATCTCCTCCGACAGCCTGTATTCTGATGTGGACTGGAAGTCCATTTCCACAGAAGGTGCCATCATCCGCTCTGACAGCGCCCTTGGCACCGGATGGATTCCTGACGTCTGCGATGTTATCTACCTCAAGAGAGATGCCTTCGACAAGATGAAGACAATGGAGATGGCCGCGGAAATCCGCGAACTCAACTCCGCTCTCCGCGAAGAAGGCCGCCAATACATCCTGATTGGCTATGGCCGCTGGGGTTCGAGCATTCCAACTCTTGGCGTCCCCGTGGTCTGGAGCGATATCTCCGAGGCTCGCGCAATCGTGGAGTGCTGCCTCCCGGATTTCCGCGTGGACCCGTCCCAGGGAACCCACTTCTTTCAGAACCTGACTTCCTTCAATGCAGGCTACGTTAACGTGGACCCTTATTCCCGCCCCGGAGACGCCTTCGACCTGTCCCCTCTCGATGCCCTTCCTGCTGTCAGCGAGACGGCGTACCTAAGGCACGTCCGTCTGGAAAGGCCCCTCGAGGCCTGCATCGACGGCCGCGAAGGGAAG
>CALCEJ010000048.1 GCA_937900465.1 uncultured Bacteroidales bacterium
ACACCCCTCTTTTGCGTAATAGATTGTATTTCAACATTTTACATTTCACGCTCGAAATCGGGAGCGGAGCCAGGGTGCTGGGAAAAGGCGGCGGGGCGGACGAGGAGCAGTGGCCGTGGGGCGGACGAGGAGCGACCAATCATATGGGAAAGGGGCTATTGTGCACAAGGTCTGCTTTTGGGTAGGGGACCTTGTGCACAAATCGGCGACAGGGCACAAAAACCGCACAAGGTCCCCCGTCTAAAATCAGACCTTGTGCATTTGCACCAGAAAGATGGGAAGGACGCAGGAGGAAAGCGAAGGACCCGAGATGCAGAAGGGAGCCAGGGAAAGGAGGGGACCCCAGGGCAAGAAGGGACCCGGGGAAAGAAGGGAGCCAGGGAAAGGAGGAGACCCCAGGGGAGGAGGAGAGCCAGGGGAAGGAGGGAACCCCGGGAAAGGAGGAGACCCCAGGGGAAGGAGGGGACCCCAGGGGAAGGAGGAGACCCAGGGGAGGAGGGACCGGAGGAGAGGTGCGGAGGAGAGTGCGGAGAAAAAAAATTTGGGAAAGAGGAAAAAAGGGCCGGGCATATTGGGGCGAAAGAGAAAATTTCGTAAATTTACACCCTAATTCACAACTGACAGAAATACACGACAAGATATGCCTTTTCCTTTCCTGACACAGGAGCTTGCGATTGACCTCGGAACAGCCAATACCGTCATTTTCCAGAATGACGAAATCGCGCTGGACCAGCCCTCCATCGTAGCTATAGACAATCACACGGGAAAGTGCATCGCCCTGGGCCAGAAGGCGAAACTGATGCACGAAAAGACTAACCCCGGAATCAAGACCGTAAGGCCGCTGCGTGACGGTGTTATCGCGGACTTCAACGCTGCGGAGATGATGATCCGCGGATTCATCCGCGAGGTCAACTCCAAACACCGCTCCCTCTTCCAGCCTAACCTCAAGATCGTCGTCGGAATCCCCTCCGGATCAACAGAAGTTGAGATCCGAGCCGTCCGCGACTCTTCCGAGCACGCCGGAGGACGCGATGTATACCTCATTTACGAACCTATGGCTGCCGCTCTCGGAATCGGCCTCGATGTCGAAGCCCCTAAGGGAAATATGGTCGTCGATATCGGAGGAGGCACTACCGAGATCGCCGTAATCTCCCTCGGAGGCATTGTCCAGCAGGAGTCAATCCGTGTCGCCGGCGACGTCTTCACCTCCGACATCCAGAACTACCTGCGTCAACAGCACGTCATCAAGGTTGGTGAAACCACGGCGGAGAAGATCAAGATCGCCGTCGGTTCTGTCATCCCTGAACTTGACGAGGAACCGGAACCCTTCATCGTCCGCGGTCCAAACCTTATGACAGGTCACCCGGTAGAGGCCACCATTCCCTATCAGGAGATAGCTCACTGCCTTGACAAGTCTATCGCCCGTATCGAAGCCTCGATTCAGCAGGTTCTGGAGCAAACCCCTCCTGAGCTGTACTCGGACATTGTCGAAAACGGCATCAACCTCTCCGGAGGCGGAGCCCTTCTCCGCGGCCTTGCAAAGAGGCTCTCGGAAAAGGTCAACATCCCCTTCCACGTCGCAGAGGATCCCCTCCGCGCCGTCGCAAGGGGAACCTGCCTTGCACTTAAGAACACAGCTAACTACTCGTTCCTTATGCGGTAATGGCAAAGCGCAGGCCCCTCTTTCCAAGAATCCTTTCCGCAGCAATCTTCATCCTTTTGGAGATTGCTGCACTTTCGATTCTCAGAAGCGGTTCCCAGGCGCGGAATCTCTGGCTTGCGCGAGCCGGTCACGGCTTTATGGGCACGGTCTGGGGCGCCACCGAAGGGGTGAAGAATTTCTTCGCCCTCCGGAAAACCAACGAAAAGCTTGCGGAGGAAAACTTCCGTCTCCGTACCGTAATCGAACGGGGTACATTCCAGCAGCATCAGGCTTATATCGATACCCTTTCCGGACTGCCAAGGATAGGACATTTCGAGTATCTTAACGCTGAGGTCGTAAAGGCATCACGGAATAAGCAGCACAACTACATCATAGTTTCAAAGGGCTATGAGGACGGGGTGAAGGAAAAGTCCGGAATCGTTACCCCGGAGGGTGTCGTCGGTATCGTCGATGCCGTCAGCGCCCATTACAGCTTTGCCCTTTCCCTTCTCAACGCAGACATTTCCATCAGCGCAAGACTGGGAACCGAAGGGGCCGTAGGGCCATTGGCCTGGGACGGGAAATCCCGGAGGGGAGCAATCCTCAGGGAGATTCCCCTGCAGTACAAATTCGAGCCCGGTGATACGGTTTTCACCAGCGGCTATTCCTCTATCTTCCCCCCGGACATCCCCCTCGGGACGGCCGGAGAATCCAGGATAATAAACGGCGCCACGATGGAAATCAAGGTCAACCTTTTCCAGGATTTCGGATCCTTGAGATATGTGACACTTGTCCATAATACGGACTTTGACGAACTGGAGGGATTCGGAATATGAAAAAGAATACCTATTGGATCGTATACCTGATAATGTGGATACTTCAGCTGCTGCTTTCAAACTACGTCCGCATTACCCCGTACGTGATGATTACCCTGCTTCCGGTGATGGTTCTGACCATTCCCCTCAGGGTTCCGTCAATATGGGCTATGGTTATCGCCTTTGCCACGGGTCTTTCCGTAGATTTCCTTGCTGACGGGGTTGTGGGCCTGAATGCCCTCTCGCTCGTTCCCGTCGCTTTTGCGAGGAACGGTATCATTTCGCTCGTGTTCGGCGGCGAGCCCTTCGAGCGGAACGAAGACGTATCCGTCACGAAGAACGGATTCGGACAGATGTCTATGGCCGTCCTTCTCGCCCTTGCGCTTTTCCTTGCCGTATATATTATCGCTGACGGGGCGGGAGTCCGTCCCCTCTGGTTCAACGCCGCGCGCTTCGCCGCTTCCCTCGCCGCCGGATACGTCGTATCCGTCCTCGCCCTGGATTCCCTTGCTCCGGATACGAGGCGATGAATGATGACCGTCATATACGTCTTCTGATAGGACTCGGCGTTGTCGTCCTGATTCTGCTGGGGAAACTGTTTTCCATCCAGATTCTCGACGGGAAGTACAAGGCCGACGCTGAGAGGAATTCGATGGTCTATGAGACCATCTACCCCACAAGAGGCATCATCTACGACCGCGACGGCAGGATACTCGTCGGAAACAAGACCGCCTATGACATCAAGGTCACTCCCCGGGAAGTCAGGGAGTTTGACACCCTGTCCCTTGCGGCAGTCCTCGACGTGACGCCCGAGTTCATCAAAGAGAAGATGGCCGAATACAAGAAAAACCGCAGCATCGGCTATCAGAGCGTCACGATGATCCGTTCCCTCCCCGCTGAGAAGTACAACCGCTTCGCGGAAATCGCCTACCGCTTCCCCGGCTTCAAAGGCCAGATGAGGTCCATCCGCGATTACCCCTTCAATGCCGGCGGAAACCTCCTTGGTTATGTCTCCGAGGTCAATCAGGCCTATATCAACCGTCATCCGGACGAGTACCGCAGCGGCGACTTCGCCGGTATGACCGGTATCGAGGCGGCAAGGGAGAAGGAACTGCGCGGCGAAAAAGGATATCACATCTACCTCCGGAACTCTCACAATCAAATTGAGCAGCCCTACAGGGGCGGCGAGGAGGACAAAGAGGCCGTCGCCGGCCACGACATAGTGACAACCATCGACGCTACGCTCCAGCAATACGGTCAGCAGCTGATGCAGGGAAAGGTAGGCAGCGTCGTCGCCATCGAGCCCTCGACCGGAGAAATCCTCGCCCTTGTCTCCTCCCCCGGAATCGACGTCGAGCAGCTTGCGGAGATAGGAAAATACTACAACGAGATTGTCTCGAGCCCATACAAGCCTATGTACAACCGCGCTGTCCAGGCGTCATACCCTCCCGGTTCCGTGTTCAAGCTTGTGAACGGCCTCATCGGCCTGCAGGAAGGCGTCCTGACGCCTCACAACTACTATCCCTGCAGCCAGGGCTATCACTTCGGCAGCGGCCGGAAGCTGGGCTGTCACGCCCATAAATCCCCGATCGATATGGAGGAGTCCATAATGATGTCCTGCAACGCCTACTACTGCTATGTCCTTAAGAACATCCTGGACAACAAAAAGTACGACAATGTCGCAGAAGCGCTCGACGCCTGGCACGACTATGTCACAAGCTTCGGCTTCGGACGGAAACTCGGGAGCGACTTCCCGGCGGAGCTCAGCGGCAGCATCCCTACTTCCAAGACATATAACAAGGCATACGGCAAGGGCTGGTGGAACTCCACAACGGTAATTTCCCTGTCCATTGGCCAAGGTGAAATCCTCGCGACGCCTATGCATCTTGCGAACCTCTGCGCCACCATCGCGAACCGCGGCTACTACATCATCCCCCACATCGTAAAGGCCTCCGAGGGCGTCGAGATTGACCCCAAGTACTACGAAAAGCAGTACACAAAAGTGGACACACTCCAGTTCCCCAAGATCATAAACGGTATGTACAGGGCTGTCAACAGCGGCCCGGGAAGCGGCGGAACTGCAACCATCGCCGCCGTCGAAGGGCTGGATATCTGCGGAAAGACCGGAACGGCCCAGAATCCCCACGGCGCGGACAATTCCGTATTCATCTGCTTTGCCCCGAGGGAAAACCCCAAAATAGCGATCGCCGCCTATGTTGAACAGGGCGGTTTCGGTGCGACGAATGCAGCGCCGATAGCTTCCCTTATGGTCGAAAAATACCTCACCGGGGAGGTAGGCAGACCAGCCCTTGAAAAGAGGATCAAGGAGACAAACCTTCTTTCACGGATGAGGAAATGATAGAAGCGCCCGGCTCATATCAGAGAGGACTCCGACAGTCCATTGACTGGAAGCTGATCATATGCTATCTGCTTCTGGTCCTGATTGGCCTTGCAAACATCTATGCTGCGATCCATACCTCTGACAACGTCTCGTTCTTCGCCTGGGAATCCAGAAGCGGAAAACAGCTCATCTGGATAGGGACGGCGCTTGTCCTCGCCACCCTTATCCTGTTCGTAATGCCGGCGAGGTGGTGGGAGGGGCTTTCGCTCCCGCTATACCTGTTTGTGCTGCTGCTGCTTATCGCAGTCATATTCCTGGGCGTCGAGGTCAAGGGGTCCAGGTCCTGGTTCGCCTTCGGCCCTGTCCGATTCCAGCCGGCAGAGATATCAAAGATATCGACATCGCTGCTGCTCGCTGCCGTTATGAGCCGGACGGATTTCAATATCCGTAAATTCAAAAACCTCGCCCTTGCCGGCGCAATCCTCCTGATTCCGATGCTGGTCATACTGGGCGAGAGCGAAACCGGTAGCGCCCTGGTGTACCTAGGATTCATATTTGTCCTGTATCGGGAAGGACTTTCCGGATGGTGGCTGGCCCTGATAGGGCTTGCTATCGCCCTTTTCATAACAACGCTCACCCTGTCGCCCTTCCACTCGATTCTTCTCCTTGTCGCGGTCGTTGGCATAACCTATTCTTTCCAGGGCACGCGGAAACAGTTCAGGCCCAGATTCCTCATAACCGCCGGATTCGTCCTTGTGATGTCGCTGGTACCGTGGATTCTCCGTCTTGTTGACCTGAGTATCCTTAAAGATCAGCTTGCAATCCTGACCGAGTACTACGTGCCGCAGGCCGGTGAAGCGCGTCACGCCTCCGGGGAATATCTCCTCCGGATAAAACCGGTCCATATCATTACCCTCACAAGCCTTCTGGCAATCCCCCCGCTTGCCCTCCTTGCATATCGGCAAAGGGACAGGGCGCTGTGGCTTACAATCGGGGCTTTCATCGTGGGCGCAGTACTGGTGTTTTCCTCCGACTATATCTTCGACGAAGTCCTCCAGGACCACCAGAGAAGCCGTATCGAGGTCCTTCTGGGGCTGAAGGAGGACCCTTCAGGAGTGGGCTACAACCAGAACCAGTCAAAAATCGCCATCGGCTCCGGCGGCCTTGCCGGAAAGGGATGGCTTGGCGGAACCCAGACAACCTACGGCTTCGTTCCGGAGCAGTCCACTGACTTTATTTTCTGCACCGTCGGTGAACAGTTCGGATTCCTCGGGTGCCTTCTGGTGATTGCCCTGTACGTATTTCTCATAGTAAGGATAATGATGGACGCGGAAAGGTGCAGGTCGCCGTTCACGAGGATATACGGGTACTGCGTCGCCGCCTGCATTTTTATGCACCTTTTCATAAACATAGGGATGACGCTGGGGCTGATGCCGGTGATTGGCATTCCGCTGCCTCTGCTCTCCTACGGAGGCTCTTCGCTATGGGCCTTCACCATACTGATATTTATTTTTATCGCACTGTACCGGGACGAAAAGAAGTATTTTTAGTATCTTTGCGCCTCAATTAGAAAACTCGATATGACATCCAAAGAAATCCGTCAGAAGTTTCTTGACTTCTTTGCTTCGAAGGGACACACCGTGGTCCCCTCCGCTCCGATGGTAATCAAGAATGACCCTACCCTTATGTTCACGAACGCCGGTATGAACCAGTTCAAGGACATTTTCCTCGGGAACAGCGCCCCCAAATTCCCAAGGGCGGCTGACAGTCAGAAGTGTCTCCGCGTAAGCGGCAAGCACAATGACCTCGAGGCTGTGGGCCACGACGGACGTCATCATACGATGTTCGAGATGCTGGGAAACTGGTCTTTCGGGGACTATTTCAAGACTGAGGCCATCGACTGGGCCTGGGAGTTGCTGACGGATGTCTACAAGATTGACCCTTCAATCCTCTACGCAACAGTATTCGAAGGCGCCGCTGAGGACGGAACCTCCCTTGACACGGAGGCCCGGGAAGCCTGGCGCAAGCACCTCCCGGAGGACCATATCCTCCTTGGAAACAAGCACGACAACTTCTGGGAGATGGGTGACACCGGCCCCTGCGGCCCTTGTTCTGAGATTCACATCGACCTAAGAAGCCCCGAGGCCATTGCTCAGAGGCCCGGACGCGAGCTTGTCAATACGGACAACGACGATGTCATCGAGATATGGAACCTCGTGTTTATGCAGTTCGAGAGAAAGGCTGACGGCCATCTTGAGCCGCTGCCGGCAAAGAATATCGACACTGGAATGGGCTTTGAAAGGCTCTGTATGATCCTTCAGGGGAAAAAGTCCAATTATGAGACAGACGTCTTCTCCCCCATTATCGCAGAGACTGAGAAAATCTCCGGCCACAAATATTCCGAAGGCGGAAACGTAGAAGTGGCGATGAGGGTTATCGCGGACCATCTCCGCGCAATCGCATTCTCAATCGCTGACGGGCAGCTTCCTTCCAATGTGAAGGCAGGATACGTTATCCGTAGGATACTCCGCCGTGCGGTCCGCTATGGATATACATTCCTTGGACTTGAAGAGCCCTTCCTTTGCAGGCTGATTCCTACGCTCGTTGACATTATGGGCGAAGCCTATCCCGAACTCCCCGCCCAGCAGAAGCTTATCGAAAGCGTCATCCGCGAGGAAGAAAACGCTTTCCTCCGTACCCTTGACAGGGGTATCCGCCTGCTCGAAGGCGAAATCTCAAAGAATGCTGCGACAAAAGTCATCCCCGGAACCCAGGCATTCATCCTCTACGACACATACGGCTTCCCTATCGACCTTACCGAACTTATCGCAACCGAAAAGGGCTACACCGTAGATATCGAAGGGTTCAACGTTGAACTCCAGAAGCAGAAGGAGCGCGCCCGTAACGCAACCGCCAACGAGTTCGGTGACTGGGAGGTCTTCTACGAGGGGGATGAGGTCGAATTCCTGGGATATGACGTCCTCGAGGTTACCGGCGCACGCCTTCTCAAGCAGAGGACCGTAAAGCAGAAGAACAGGGAACTGTATCAGCTCGTATTCGACAGGACTCCGTTCTATGCGGAGATGGGAGGACAGGTTGGCGACACCGGTGTCGTCGAATCCGCCTCCGGAGAGGTAATCCGTATTATAAACACCGTCAAGGAGAACAATCTTACTATCCATCTCGCGGAGAAACTTCCCTCTTCCGGTGAGGGGGAATGGGCCCTCAAGGTCGACGCCGGACGTCGCCAGAGGATAATGAACAACCACACCGCGACTCACCTTCTCCATCAGGCCCTCCGGGAAATCCTCGGAACCCACGTGGAGCAGAAGGGATCGTTCGTGGGCCCGGACTACTTCCGCTTCGACTTCTCCCATTTCCAGAAAGTCACCGACGAGGAGCTCCGCGCCGTCGAGCGCAGGGTCAACGAACTGGTAAGGGCTGACTATCCTCTCTGTGAGAAGAGGGATGCCACGATGGACGAGGCCCGTTCGATGGGCGCAATGGCCCTTTTCGGCGAAAAGTACGGAGACGTCGTACGTGTCGTACGTTTCGGTGATTCAGTGGAGCTTTGCGGCGGAACTCATACGAGGGCGACCGGTACGATAGGCCTGTTCAAAATCCGGGCTGAAAGCGCTGTCGCTGCAGGCGTGCGCCGTATCGAAGCCTTCACCGGCGCAGCCGCAGAGGAGGCCCTGGAAAATGTCGAAGACCTTCTGAAGAACCTTAAGGGGATGTTCAACAACGTTCCGGATCTTACCGCTGCCGTCGAAAAGGTCCTCAGCGAGAATGCTGACGCCCGAAAGCAGCTGGAAGAAATCGCTGCGGAAAGAGCATCCGCCATCGCTGAAAAACTCGAGGAGCAGGCTGTCGAAACCGGAGGAGTCAAAATAGTAAGGTTCGATTCGTCGATGGACCCTTCTATTGTCAGGAACGTCGCGCTTATGCTCCAGAAGAAGGTCAGCAGAATGGTCCTTGCCGGTGCATTCGCATTCGCAGGCAAGCCCAATCTTATCCTGATGTATTCTTCAGACCTTGTCGATGCAGGAAAGAACGCCGGCAAGGACATCCGCGAAGCTGCTGCCCTCATCCAGGGCGGCGGCGGCGGACAGCCCGGCCTTGCGACAGCAGGCGGACGCCATATCGAAGGCCTTCCCGCCGCACTCGACAAACTTGTCGAGGTCGCGACGCGACAAGCGTAGAATCCAATAATCAGTTCAGGATAACAAGGGCGAGGGAAGGGTGTGAGAAGCTGAGCTTGACAACATCAGAGGAGGAACGGTTGAGGGTTGCTTTCCACCAATTGTCAAAGATGACATCGTCCGTGGGCCAGACAAGGCCTTCGGACTTTATTTTAAGGCTGTTGTCCGGGGAAAGTATAGACACGCGGCGGCCCTCGCCGATATGGAGCTCAATGGTATCGGTGACGGCGAAGATAGTGCTGTAGTCGGAGACCATCTGTATTTCCGCCTTGCAGGAGGGAAACATCCTTGTGTATTCCATCAGAAGGGAAATGTTCCCTATGGTGTGGTCCTCACGAAGACCGGTGGCCCCGAGAATGGTAATCGAGGCGGCGTCCGGATAATGCTCCATGATATAGCACATGGCCTTTGTCTGGTCGTTATCGTCCTGCTCCCCGACACGGACAAATTTCCTCTCAAAGGCGGCAGCCGCATCGGAATCGATTGAGTCCATATCCCCTATGACTACCGCTTTTTCTACAAGGGCTGGGTTATGCTCAAGAAGCTTTGACGCAGCCCCGTCGCAACAGACGATAAAGTCAGCCGAATCAAGAAGATACAGGGGATACTCGCCACGGGGGAATTCGCCGTTGCAAAGGATCGCTATATTGCCCCCCGTAAACATCAGTCTTCAACAGGACGGGCCTTATCGAGTTCCGCACGGGAGGTCCCGGAGAGGGCCCTGTATGACTCCGGATTGCGGAAGCCCTTCAGGAAGGAGCCTGTGTCCATACGTTTTTTACCCTGCAGCTGGATATCCTTGAGCGCGACAGCGCCGTCCTCCGCGGCGATTGCAAAGTAGGTCTTGCCGTCTGTGAGGACCGTCCCGGGTGCGGTTCCCTCAGGGACCGGAAGGGAGTGTTCCCCGGCAAAGAAAATCTTCAGCTGGAGCTGCGCGCCGTCCAGGCCTTCAAGGGTTGTGAATGCCGCGGGATATGGACTTAAGCCGCGGATAAGATTGACGATATTACGGACTGAATCATTCCAGTCAATGGACCTGAGCTCCGGAGTAAGTTTGGGGGCGGGATAAAGAAGCTCGCTTCCCTGGACGAAACTTCGCTGGGTACGGGTCTCAAGGTTATGCTGGATAAGTCCCTCGACCGTATCAACGACAAGCGACGCGCCTATTTCCATCAAGGCGTCGTGGACCGTTCCCGCAGTATCCTCCGGTTTGATCCGGAGTTCCTGACGGAGAAGGATTCCTCCTGTGTCGATGTTCTTGTCAATCATAAAGGTAGTGACACCGGTGATGTTCTCGCCGTTGATAACGGCCCAGTTGATAGGAGCGGCGCCGCGGTATTGCGGCAGCAGGGCGGCGTGAAGGTTGAACGTTCCAAGCCTGGGCATTGCCCATACTTCCTTTGGAAGCATCCTGAACCCGACCACGACAAACATATCCGCCCTCCACGCGGCAAGGGCCTTCAGGAACTCGGGGTCCTTGAGTTTTTCCGGTTGCAGGAGGGGAATACCACGGGCCACGGCATACTGCTTCACCGCGCTCTCGTTAAGCTTCATTCCGCGTCCGGAAGGCTTGTCCACGGCAGTGACTACGCCAACCACCTTGTATCCCTTCCCGAGAAGAGCGTCGAGCGAAGCCACAGCAAATTCCGGTGTGCCCATAAAGACGATTCTCGTCTTGCGGAAGAAGGACCATATCTTGCTGATGAGCCGCCTCCACCCCGTCTTGAATCCATCCATATTGAACAGAGCCGAATCTTCGATTGCCTTCCAGGTCAGGAAGGCGCCTATCGGAGCCAGTACCATAGCCGATATGAAATCTCCCACGGCAGCAGGAGTCGCTCCGTCGTTCGCCAGCTTTGTTCCGGAAATGTCCACCACCCAGTAAAGGACGAAGAACAGGATTGAAATAACCGCGGGAGTTCCCAGTCCTCCCTTCTTGATCAGGGCGCCGATAGGAGCGCCGATGAAAAACAGGAGGAAGCAGGCGAGGGCCTGGGCATATTTCTTCCACATCTCGACGTCAGTCCTTCTGAGGAGTCTCGTGTAGTCGTAGGCCTCCATCGCCTGGCTCCGCAAGGTGGATTCGAACTGGCTTGCGCGTGAAGAGGCGTTCTCGTAAGCTCTCTTCTCCTTTTCGAGTGAAGGCCAGGAGATTTCCGGCTGGGCCATCACGGACTTTGACTTCCAGGAGGTATCCAGCTGCTTTCGGTAAGTAAGGACCGTGCTCTTGTCCAGTTCCTGGAGATGGCGTTCAAGGTTTGTCATCACGAGGTTAGTCAGGGAGTCGTGACCCTTGGATAGCTGCTTGATGCTCATAGACTTGACCTGCTCTCCATAGCGGGCGGAGTCAGAGTGCTGGAAGGCATAATTCTCAAGAGAGATGATCATATCCTGGCGGGCGAACCTGATCCTTTGGAGAGCTAGCGTCGTATCACGGTATTTCTTGGTATTCGTCTCCTGATAGTTCGTCCCGCTGTAGAGGGAGAAGGTAAGGTAGTCCTTCGCCTTGGACATCTTGATAATACCGCTGTCAGCGACCGTAATGGCGGTGTTACCGCGGTTCTTGGAGTGATCATAGACGATGACATCATACATCATCCCGCTTTCCCTGTCGCGGTCTCCGACCCGGAGGATATAGCCTTCGATACCGTCGTAGAATGTTCCTACGGGTATCTTGATTTCCGATTTTGTGTGACGGAAGTCATCACGCATAGTGTATAGCTGGTTCATAGCGTGGGGGACCAGCCTGTCGCATACGAAAAACGTTGCAACGCTTATCACGGCAGCGGCGATTGTCATTGGGAGGAGAATCCTCGAAAGGGATATTCCTGCCGCCTTCATTGCAGTAAGCTCGTAATTCTCGCCCATCTGGCCCAGCGTCATCATCGACGAAAGGAGCGTCGCAAGAGGGAGAGCAAGGGGCAGCGTCTGGCAGCTTCCCCACATCAGGAACTCCATAATCACCTTGAATTCCAGGCCCTTACCCACGAGTTCATCGATGTACAGCCAGAGGAACTGGAGCACAAGGATAAACACCACGATAAGAAGGATCGCGAAAAACGGTCCGACAAACGAGGTCAATATGAACCTGTCGAGTTTTTTCATTGCGCACAAATGCGTACAGTCCGCAAAAATACGCAAAATTCCTTATATTTGCGAAAACCTATGACCCGATGCTGAAAAAATATATCCATATCACTTTGCTCGGTCTGTTTTGGTTTGAGTCTCTCTTCGCCCAGTTATCCCTTCGTCACGTATTGACAGAGGGAGAGGTCTCTTTAATAGAGGACAGCCTTTCCTTACAGCCCGTTTCAGAGCCGGCCACCTCACCGGTGTCCGGAGTTTATGCGGTTGGGAGGATTCCTGTGGAGCAGACTGTCAGCCCAAGTGGAGCGATGGTGTATTCAATTCCCATCGGAGTAGCCTCTGGATGGAACCTTACTCCGTCGATTGCGCTGACATACAACAGCCAGGGGGGTAACGGTATCGCGGGGTATGGTTGGGAGATTACAGGTGTTCCTAGCATTACGACAAGGAACCACAACTATTACTATGATTCGGCGATACAGCCCGCGTCGTACTATTCGCTGTCCGTGAAGTATTCTCTTGACGGGATGCCTTTAGTGCAGTCGGAGTCCGTAGTGGATGGATACGAGATGAGCACGGCCCGCGGCAATGTCCAGGTAAGAGCGGTGCGGGCGACCGGATCCCAGTCTGTCAGATACTTTGAGGTCCTCTTCCCGGACGGGACAATGGGCCGTTTCGGTTTTGAAGGCAACACATCGAGGAACAGGACGTACCCTCTGACGCTATTGACAGATCGAAACGGCAATGAGATAACCTTCTCTTACACGCTAACAAGCGGTGTTTATTATCTTGACTCGGTTAATTATGGTGCTTCGGGCTCATCTGAGATTCGTTTCACGTATTCCCAAAGGAGCGATACTGGTGCTCCTGGCTATAGCGCCCTCGCATCGGTGCAGTATCCGGTAAAATTGCTCACCCGGGTGGAGAGCCTGGATGGAGGTGAAGAGCTATACCGATACACCCTTACACATAAGACATCGGCAGGAGTGTCGCTGCTTTCCAGTATAGGGATGTCTTCCGGGGATACATCTGTTCCTCCCGTCAGGTTTGCATACGGGGTAGACACGGAGCCACGCTTGGTCCAGACCTTTACACGGGTCTATGGGAATACTCTTCAAAACTATCTTTATGACTCTCCGGTATACAAACGGGGAAGGCTTTATCCGGGGAATGCGGGGGATGGCATCATTATGTATCCCAACAAGCCCACCTATACAGAACTGGATATCAAATGGATAGGCCTTCACCGCTATTACAAGTATGGTAGTGGTTACTCTTCAAACGATATGTTGATGATTGCTCCCCGCGCCCTTGAGTCTGCAGATACCAGAATAATCACTGTTGGTGACGGATTCCAGATAGCAGAAGCCGTGGATGTAGACGGGGACGGAACGGACGAGGTGGTGAAGGTGAACTTCTCCGGCAGTACGGCCACGTCGACGACATATCAAATAACGATTTATAAATTTGATGCATCCGGTAGTATGTCCACGAGGGGCTTCACGGTAACTGTGAGCGACAGCAACTCGAATTCCGGATACTATAATCCAGCCCAGTCTCACTTCCGTTTCGGGTCATTCCGTGGAGACGGCAAGGCCCAGTTGGTAATTGCAACGCGACAGTCGTCGGTATTTGCATTGGTTGACCTTAACTCTGGTGCAAAGCTTGGTGAGCAGGACGGGCTGTTTACTGTCGACGAGGACTTCGAGCAATTGACAATAGTCGCAGACTTCGACGGAGACTCGAAGGTGGAACTCTGTTATATTGATGAATCAAGTCTGAAGTCGTATAAGGTTATGGGAGTGACGGGTACGTCCTTTTATACTTATTCGTCATATAGTGGTGTTACCAAGAGCCTGGTAACATCCTGTACAGGATGTAACATTGGTTCGGCATCATCTACAGGGCGGGCAAGGCTTTATGTCGGAGATATCAATGCTGACGGATATCCAGATATCCTTTCCGCTCCGGATATATCCCACGGATCTACTGGTGCTTGTAATCAGTGGCACTGGTTCATAAGTACCGGGCAGTCATTCCAGCATCACAGCCAGAACCTAAGGACAAGGACGCCGTCGACAGAGATACTCTTGATGGATGTCGATAAAGACAACTATCCGGATATAGTACAATTGGATAACAACACACTGTATCTTGTCCGCAATATTGACGGGACGGCATTTGCGGCGGCGGGAACCTCCAATCCTTACTGCACGGTCTATACAGGATCGCATCTGCTTCTGTGCGCCGCTACCCGGCTTGGCGAGAAAGTGGAACTGATGACGGTTAAGTATAATATCGTCCACGGTTACCGCTACAATACAGACCAGTCACACAACAGGCGTATTACCGAGTTAGATGATGGCGCACTCAACAAGACCGTTACGACGTACGGGTCGGTTGATGGAAACGACGGGTCCTACTTCTGTGATTTCACGAGAACATACGAGACTTCATCCGGATTCAAGCGGGATGTAATGCCTCTCCCTCTTGTGAAAATGGTAACAGCGTTTTCAATGGGGGAGCGTGTCTCGTCTGTGGCATACACCTATTATGATTCCGTAGTTAACACGCGTGGGCTTGGGTTCTGTGGATTTGGAGGAATACGCACGAGGGAGATTGTGAGCGGCAACGTTGCATATACAAAGGCAGACCCGGAAAAGATGGGAGTCCCGATGGAGACGCTACTGTACGCGAAGGATGACGACACACCCAACAAGGTCATATCCTATACATTTGACAGTCATAGCTCCACATATGGGAAACTTGACCCCCGGATGAGTTCAAGCGTTGCGACAGACAATCTGACCGGGATAGTTAGCAGAATAACCTATGAATATGATGCATACGGTTATCCCATAAAAGAGGTATCAAGCCGACGGATTGGCAATGGACAGCCCCATACGGATACCCTCAAGAGGTCATATTTCCATAAACTGTATCCAACAAACTACATATTGGGTTCCGTTACTGCACAATCTGTAAGGAAGGAGAGAGATGGTAGCTCCTTGCTTGGATGGATGGACAGAACTCAAACCGAGTTCGACACCCTGATGCGTCCCATTTCCGTGAAGACATATTCGGGGAGGTTTGGAGTCAGGCAGCGCATAATCCACGGGCCGATTCAACCGATAACAGAGTTCCCCGGAGATTCCCTTTTTTTACCCGATCCGCTTCCGGTCTTGTATGAAAGGATACCTGTGGATTCCACGGCGATTGTATCTGAAATAAGATACACATATGACACTTATGGAAATGTCGTAAGCGAGCGGTCAGCACCATACGGAAAAACTGTATTTACTGGAGGAGGCCGCACCTTCAGCGGAAGACACATAGTGGAAGAGTGGGACGCCCTGGAACACAGCACGTTCTATGGGAATTATGACGCGTTCAACAATCCCGGCATTGTCAGCCGCGAGTTCGACAACGGCAGCGGAGGTTTCTATCATCTGACTGATACCCTGTCCTATGATGGGTTAGGAAGGGTGACAAGGAGGGTAACTCCGGATGGTTCGGTCGAAACAATTGAAAGAAAGTGGGGCGGCAAAGGACTGTATACGGAAGAGAAGACGCGCTCTGGTTCTCCGGAGACCATAGTCCACTATGATGCGCTTGGCCGCGAGATCCGTCGAGGAGAGAGACGCTTCAATGGCGACTGGGTCTATGTGGATACCCATTATGACGACCGTGGCCTGATTGACAGGGTATCGCTACCATTCAAGGGAGATACGACATCCAATTGGAATCTCTATGTTTATGATTATTACGATCGTCTGACATTCTCTCAAACCCCTGCCGGCAGGATGACGTGGTATGCGTATAACGGTTCTGAGGTCACTGTTACGGATGAAGGGATAGCAACGACGAGGATAACGGATCCCTCCGGGAATCTTGTGAGCGCGACAGACACCTGCGGAACAATCTCCTACATATACCGGGATGACGGTCAACTATACAAAGTTACATCTCCGGAGGGGGTAGTTACCACCGTATCCTACGACAGGTATGGCCGTAGGAAGAAACTGTATGATCCGGGAGCGGGGACGCATACTTACTCTTACGTTTACGGGGATGACGGCAGTCATACTGAGTTGAGCACATCACCAACAGGTACGGTATCCTCTCATTATGACCGCTATGGCAGGTTGTCGGAAAGGGTCCTTGACGGGACAGACTCAACGGTATATGCGTACAGTGAAAGAACGGGCCTGTTGACATCCGTAACATCCACTAACGGTACTGGAACAGTCTTCAGTTATGATTCGATTCACCGGCTTGCCGGAATAACAGAGTCCGGTGTTGATGGGCGGTGGTTTGAGAAGTCCGTCACCTACGGGGACGGGAGCAACATAGCGACGGTATCATATACAACGGAAGAGGGGCTGATAACAACAGAACTGTATTCTTATACCAACGGCCATCTTACATCAATCCATACATCAGAAGGGATAAACGTGTTTACCCTTTCTTCGGAAAACGATATGGGAATGCCCACACGGGTGCTCACACAAGGTGTCCAGAGAGATTATTCTTATACCACTTCCGGATTCCCGTCGTCACGGAGTATGAACTACTGGTACGGGGGGTATCACACATATCAGTTCGACGGTTCCACGGGAAATCTCCTCCAGAGGCGGGATCTTCGAAATGACTGGACGGAATCATTCAGCTACGACGGAATGAACCGTCTGGTGGCGGCTGGTGCCGGAAGGACGGCCTCGTATGCGGATAACGGAAACATTACCTTCAAGTGGGATGTCGGTGCGATGTCTTATGATGATGCGGACAACCCGTATAAACTCACTTCGTGGACGTCATCCGGCGGGATTCCTTTGACGGACACACGTGAAATTACGTATAACGGCGCAGCCCGTCCGACGAGTATAACGTACGAAAACAAGGTCGCGTCGTTCGTGTACAACGGAGAGAATGACCGCGTAAAAATGAGTGTCTCGGACGGGGCGGACACCCTCCTTGTCCGATACTATCTTGGAGGCCGTTATGAGCGGGACGAAACGGACAGCACCACAGTACGCCGCCTGTATCTTGGAGGGGACGCATATTCTGCGCCGATGGTATACATCAAAGAGAATGACGGTGGGTGGACCGCCTACAATATCGGACGTGATTATCTTGGAAGCATAACCGAGATTCTCAGGGCCGACGGGTCCACGGTCGCCCAATATATGTATGACCCGTGGGGCAATGTCGCTGATTCGGAAACACGGACAGCCCTCACCTCCGGGCTTTTCCTTGGACGCGGCTTCACAGGGCATGAACATCTTCCCTGGTTTGGTCTTGTGAATATGAATGCCCGCCTGTATGATCCCCGTTTCGGCCGTTTTCTGTATCCCGACCCATACATACAGGCCCCGGGCTTTACACAGGGGCTCAACCGGTATTCTTACTGCCTGAACAATCCACTGAAGTATACCGATGAAAGCGGGGAGTTTATTATTAGCGGGACTGTTGCCATAGTTATGACAACAGTTGCGGTCATTGCGGGAACGACGGCAGGTGTCTTTAAAGGGGCCCAGATTGCGGATACACGAGGGTTGACTGGCAATGAAAGGACCTGGACGATAATTGGCGGTGGTATTATCGGCTTCCTTGTTTCTTTCCCTTTCGTTCTTCAGCCAACAGTTGTCCACTCTTGTCAACCTTTGTCAACCCTGTCCACGAGATGGCAAAATAAAA
>CALCEJ010000049.1 GCA_937900465.1 uncultured Bacteroidales bacterium
GGGGATACGGTTGTAACTGGATTCAATCGTGCGTGAGCCATAAGGATAAGCAGCGACGACCTCGAAGGCCCGGACATAGGGATCATCCGCATCGCCGGAGTTCAGGAGCTCCGTAAATGCGGTCGAATGGGAAGTGTCAAGGCCTATGATACCAAGCTTCCATACGCGGGGCGAAGGCTGGTTTGCAACGGCTGAAACGGCAATAAGAAGCGCCGCGGCTATAGTGATTGACTTTTTCATATAAGCGAAGAACTGTCAGAATCAAGATAAAGGAATGAATTCTCCTTCCGGCGGAGAATGCTTGCAGGACAAGCCTCGCAGACGAGGCCGTTTACGGTGCCACTCACGGCTGGAGCCTTGCTCCTGCTGGGAACGATGCAGAACATCGACGAGGCACGGGTAAGGGCCGGTATCGTCAGCGTAATCGCGTGGGTAGGGACCTCCTGAAGGGTAGCGAAGCATCCGTCATTTACCTGCTGCTGGCGGCACACATCATCCAGCGGCACAACCTTCACCGCAACCGGATCCCCGAAATCAGCAACTCCCGGGTCGTTGAAGGCGATATGCCCGTTCTCCCCTATCCCAAGGCAGACAATGTCAACCGGGTACTTCTCCAGCAAGGCAGCATAGCGGCGGCACTCGGCATCCGCATCGGGGGCGTTTCCGTCGATGTAGTATACCTCGCGGAAAGGGACCTTCGAGAAGAGATTCATCCGGAGGAAATTCCCGAACCGCTGAGGCGCATCCTCGCTGAGCCCTGTATATTCGTCCATATGGAACGCCCTGGTCCTCTCCCAGGGGATATCCGTCATCGCCGTAAAGGCGCTGAGGAAGGTGCTCTGCGAGGGGGCCGCTGCATAAATCATATTGATTGTCTCCTTACGGGAGAGTTCGTCCTTTACGGCAGCAGCGACATCGGCGGCTGCTCCTTCACCCATCAAGACCTTGTTCTCATATACCTTCACTGTCATAAGGTCTTTCACAAATCTATCCTTCATAGACCACTTTTCCTCCGATTATAGTATTGTAAATGTTTATGTCGTCATCAAAAATAACGATGTCTGCATCCATTCCCATCCTTATCGATCCCTTCTTTCCGGAAAGGCCCATCACCCTTGCGGGAGTTGCCGTCATCATTGTGACCGCCTCCTCGAGCGTTGCGGGAGAGAGCCTCATCATCGTACGGACAAGCCTGTCCGCAGTTGCTACGCTGCCGGCAAAAGTACTCCTGTCCGGAACCTTCGCAACTCCGTCCTCCACAATCACCCTCTGACCGTTACTGAGACTTCCGAGGATGGACTCCCCTTCCGGCATTCCCGCCGCCCTCATAGCATCAGTGCAAAGGACCGTCCTCGATGGGCCCTTGAACTTGTATACAAAGGTCAGAAGCGACTCCGGAAGGTGCTTCCCGTCAGCGATTATCTCCACATCCATATCGTCGAGAAGATATGCCGCCTCGACCGCTCCGGCTATCCTGTAAGCGTTTTTCCGGACAACGGAAGACATCGCGCAGTAAAGGTGTGTCATAAGGGAGAATCCTGCCTTATGGGCCTCACGGCACTGCTCTGCGCTAGCTCCCGTATGGGCTATGGATGCGAGGATGCCGCGGCGGCGGAGTTCATTCCCGAGCCCTTCGGCGCCCTCGAGTTCGGGGGCTGCGCTCACGCGTACGATATCGTCCGACGCTTCGAGAAAAGGCATATAGTTCTCCGGAACGGGTGGTTTCAGGTAGGAAGGGTCCTGGGCCCCGGCATACTGGGGACTGAGAAATATGCCTTCCATATGGATCCCGAGGAATTCGGAACCCTCCGTATTGAGCGGCTTGGCTTCCCTGTAGGTACGGAAGAACTGCATCTGCTCCTCTGTGGAGCAGGTCATACTGGTCGGGAGCATCGAGGTGGTACCGTGGGCCGCGTGCATTTTCGCGGCACCGAGGAAGGCCTCCACCGTCCCGTCCATAAAGTCGTGACCGCCGCCGCCGTGGACGTGGATGTCCATAAAGCCCGGGGAAATGTATCTCCCCGAGGCATCGATATCCGGAGCTCCTGCAGTGCTTGAGGGCACTACAGCCTGGATTTTCCCATCCTCAAGGATGAGGGATACGTCGTCGCGTGTACCTCCGGGCAGTATCACGCGGCCTCCTCCTACGATTATTTTTTCCATCTTTCTATCTTGTATCCGTATGTCGCATAGAATATCAGGTACAGGAAGCAGGGTACAAGTACCCAGTATCCCGCGGCAAGACCTGCCCTGTCAGCGATATATCCGTAAATCTGCGGCATAACCGCATTCCCGCACAGCCCCATTATCAGAAGCGAAGAGCCCATCTTCGTATGCCTCCCGAGTCCCCTGATCGCGTGGGGCCATATCCCCGCGTAGATAAGCGCATTGGGGAATCCGAGAGCGTTCAGGAAAAGCAGCGACGCCGTCACCTTGTGACCGAAGAAGGTCACGGGGGTATGGACAAAGAGGACTCCGAGCGAGAGCGCAAGAGCGAGGCAGGTGCATATTATGAGGGCGTTCTTCTGGGAGAGGAACTTCGGGATAAGTACGATTCCAAGGGCGTAGCCAAGGAGCGTACAGGTCAGCGTGTACGAAGGGAATACCTTCGCTTCCAGCATACTGAGGCCCATCGATCCTGCATACTGGATAAGCGTATCGATGGCTATCACCTGCGATCCCACGTGGAAAAATATCGCAAGGGCTCCAAGCACGAGGTAGGGATAGCTGAATACGCTCTTCCGGTCACTGTCTGAGAGGGGCTTGTCGTCTGAAGCCGTGTCAATCTCCGGAAGCACACTGTAGCGGATGAATATTCCGAACGCAAGTACGGTCACTCCAAGGACGGCATAAGGGACGATCACACGGCGGATAAGTTCGTCGAGGACCGCCGCCTTCGTGGCCGCTTCCAGCGCACCGGATTCTATCAGGGCGAATGTCTCCGAATCGGACGCCCTGAGGATTACTGCGGCGAACACCAGCGGAGAAATGATACCCGCAAACTTGTTGCAGATTCCTACGATGCTGATCCGGCGGGCTGCACTCTCTATGGGCCCGACGATAGTGACATACGGATTAGCTGCAGTCTGGAGCACCGCAAGTCCGGTCCCTATCATAAACAGTCCCGCGAGGAAGACTCCGAAAGTACGGGACAGCGCCGCCGGAATGAATGTAAACATACCAAGGGCCATCACCATAAAGCCGTACATTATCCCCCTTTTGAAACCAACCCTTTCAAGCAGCTTTCCGGAGGGTATCGCCATCACGAAATACGCAATGTAGAATGCGAAGGTGACAAAGTAAGACTGGAAGTGGGTAAGCTCGCAGGCAATCCTGAAGTAGGGAATCAGTATGGAATTCACCCAGGAAACAAATCCGAAGATGAAAAACATCGCCCCGAGAATCACCATTGAGATGACTGTCTGTCGACGGGATGGAGTTGTCATTGCTCGTTCAGTTTAGTTCTGTAAGGACGGGTTGACACCCAGTCACAGAAGTCATAGTAGAGTTCCTGGTCCTCGGCGCTGGAAGAATCGTGGAGCCACTTGACCGCCCAGGAGCCCTGGTAGTAGACAAGTCTGCTCTTTTCCCACGCGCCGTAGTCCTTGAATGCCTTCATATAGTCACGAAGGCGTCCGCCATAGCCGTAGCCCCAGGAAACGAGAACTTTTCCGTCGAACTCGACCTCAAGGCCCATATCATTCTTTATCACGTCGTTACAAGCCTCCACAAGACGCTCGTAAGGGATAGTGTCATTGAAGAAGTAGTTGGGCTGCATAAAAGCGTAGGTAAAGCCGAATTCCTTCCAGCGGGTATAACCTTCCGCGTGGAAATAAGGAATCCAGTTGAAACTGTAGTTCATACCCTTGAGATAATCCCCGATCCTTGCGATGATATCGGCGGTATGGGTAGACTTCTCCGCAACCCAGTAGAAGCCTCCAAGCTCGACGTTCTTGAAATCCGCCTTTGCAAACTCTTCGCGGCAGCGGTCTATATACCATTTCACGGCAGTGATGCGGTCTTCCGGGGAGGAGAAGTTGAGCTGACGTCCGTCGACAGAGCCCCAGTACGTATTGCTGGAATACTCGTTGAAGGGATCTTCCGTCTTTATGGGCTCCGGAATCCCTATCACTATCTGACGCTTGTAGGCAGGGGCTTTCCCCATCAGCCGGGCCCCCTCATCAACGCTCTTGTCGATCGCGTCGATAGCCGTATCCTTCACGAAGTAATACTTTATGAGTTTGTCCCAGTCCTCCTGGTTTGCGCTTTTTCGGATATAGGCATCATCCCAGACATATCCTGTGATGAAAGTCTTCCCTGCTCCACCGGAGACCGGCGGGTCCATAAATTCGAGAAACAGGAACGCGTCGAAAAGCCAGTCCGTATGACCGGTCCTGTCAGTATAGAACACATAGTGATCAGTGTATTCCCTACCCCAGGAGTAAGGACTGCGGTGATGGCCGTAGCCGTACAGGAGAACCATATCCGAATAATCAGCCACCGACGCGGGATCGACAGGTGTCACCGTGGTGGTGTCCGTCCCGGGAGAAGTCGAGGCCGTGTCCTTCTGCTCCTGGGGTTTCTTGCCATACTCAGGCGGTTTGTTCTCTCCTCCTTCCTTTCCGCAGGAGAGGAGGGCGAGGAGGGAGACAAGCGTTACGGCTGCTGCTGTCATTATTGTCTTTCTCATTTTGCAAAGAACGCTATTGTTGAAACTACGGGACGGTTATAGGAGGAATCCGGATTCAGAGGGTCCCCCGAACCGGTAAGGAGGGAATTCAGGTGATTGCCCATAGCAACCATTCCGGTCGATCCTCCGCCATCGAAATTGACGGCGCCTACGCATCCGAGCCCCTTGAGGATTCTCGCGAGTTCAAGGAGATTCGCCCCCCGGCTCTGCTCGATACGGCCGTCGCAGATAAAAAGTATGATCTTACCCTGCTCGGTATATCCGACGGCCGTCCTGTCAGCGAGAACGTCCTTTCCGAATATGTCATAGGGCATTATTTCAAAATTGTTGAGGTAGTACTCCGTACCCTTGGATGTCTCAGTGAAGTTGAAAGGGATACGTCCTTCGTAAAGGAGGGCCGGTCCTGCGCTGAGGGCATAGGCTGGCTTCCACGCGATCTCCTTCGATGGATTGGAGGAGGTTACGGGCCCCCACTTTGTCTCTCCCCTTACGGAAGGGAGCGGGCGGTCGAAATAATGGGCCGCTCCGGCGGCGTCTGAGCCGCACCAATATACGGAGGGTTTTCCGGAGGCATCGACGCCGAACACTCCACGGGTTACATTGTAGAGGACGTTGTACTCGGTATCTCCGCTCCTTAGCGATCCGCGGACGGATGCAAGGGTGCCCTGGACAGTTCCTCCGACTACGCCTATACCTGTATGGCGGCCGTTGTAGAAATAGCCTCCGTTGATAAGGACGAGGCATTTGCTGCCAAGGGCTGCAGCCTGGTCATCGACGGTTGCCGCAGATGAAGGGATCTGGACACGGAAATCGACGGATTCGGGATCCGCAATCGCGTACCAGGCGTGGAAATTACGGCCGGAAAGCGGAGTGCGGCTCTCGTATATCTCAACGGTCGAAGGAAGTCCCGTTACGGAAACCTTCTCCCAGGAAAGGGTTATCGCCTCAGGGGCGTCCTTCAGTTTCGCCTCCACGGGATCACTGTACCAGGTACCGCCGTCGGAAGTGAACCAGAGGGCGACCTTATAGGTCTTTCCGTGCTCTATCTGGGAGTCAGGAATGACCTGGAATACGGTTTCTCCCTTTTCTTTGACCGGAGGGCCGGCCTGGGAAAAACTGTCCACGGTAGGGACGCCGTCAGCGCTCCAGCAAAGCCCATAGCGGATGTTGGAATGCTTTTCCGTGTTCCCCATCGTATACTTAACCACGAAACTGCAGTCTTCTTCCGTCAGCGACTCTATCGTAAGGACAGGATAGTGTTCCATCGACTGGACGAAGAATATCGTATAAGATATCTTCGAAGAGAGGGACTCATCTGCGGCTTCAGCCTTGACGCCGAAGTACCAGGAATGATCCTCCACAAGGCCTTCCGTAAGGTCGAAGGAGGTCTCGTCAGCCTGGGCGGAGCCTACTTGGCGTAAATCCGTCGTATTCTCCGGGTCGCGGATCCATATGCTGAAACCCTTTTCTCCTTCGGAATTGTCCTTCCAGGAGATGTTTACGGACGTTCTGGAGGTCCTTGTAACGACGATATCCGAGGGAGCGGCAAGCTGACTGTTTCCGGAAGGATTGTCCTTTGAAGACTCTCCGCAGGAGGTTACCGCCGCCGCAAGGGCGAGAACTGCAAGTATCTTTCTCATTTCCATATTCTTTTTGCGCTGAAGGGTTTTACCGTTGTCGTACGGCCGTCAGGAAGGGTTACTTTATGCTTTTTCGAGTCCATATTCGTAAGGACGAACACTTCCTTTCCTTCCGTATTCTTCCAAAGTGCAGCCATCACATACGGAGACAGCTGATATCCGGGAATATCCACCGTAGGATTGTCTCCCCCCGGGGTGAACTCCCCGAGGAACTGTCCTCCGAGGAAAATGTCGTGATTGGATTTCCTGAAGCTCGAGAGTGTCTTAAGGTATGCCGCCTCCCTCGCATTCTCCTCTTTCATAAGTTTCCCGGGATCCACCCAGCCAAGCTGGACGCCCCATACGAGACTCCTTCCCGTAATATACATCAGCGAACCATCGTTTAATTTCCAAGGCTCATAGGAAAAACCGCTGTAGATGCATCTGTCCGAATAAATCAGAGGGAACAGGGGGACCATCTTCGTGTAGCTGTTATGCGGAGTATTCACGACGAGCATCATATCGAAAAGGTCTATATAGCACTCCGCATTCTCCTCCGTCGTCATAGCCTTGTCCGCCGGATACAGGTTCTCCCTCATATCCGTAAGGAGTTCCCTGTATGCCTTGTGCCACCAGTCCCCGCCGCCGGGTTCGTGTCCGTGCTGATAGGAATAGCAGGCTTCGCCCTTCGCCGCCCCAATCTGGTCCATATAGACCCCGTCTGTCCCGAGTTCCTCCAGAATCCTTCTGTTGAGGTCCCTCAGGACGTCCTGCCAGAGAGGAGATGCCGGACAGGTAACGGTATTCACGGCCCTTGAGCCATAAACCTCAGTATAGAGCGAGCCGTCAGGCTTCCTGCAGGAGGCATCTTCGCCTCCAAGGTCCTTATACGTGTGATTTGCCGGATCCCAAAGGCGTCCGTTGATATAAGGAGTCACGTGTCCTCCGAGTCGCTCCGCCTCAGCGACCATCTCCCTGAAGCCGTCCTTCGGAGGGAAATACTCCGGATAGTTCGTATCGAAGGGATGATTGTGCCACTGGTACCAGTGAAGGCCGGTTCCGGGACCGTAATAGGCAAGTCCTTTACGGACGGCTTCCATAGTTTCATCCTTGACAAATATGGGTCTCAGCCACATATCGCTCTGTTTTATCCATTCTGCTACGGGCCTCTCGCCTATGCTGCGGCGTCCCCACTCAGTCGAAAGCGCGAAGGGTCTGTACCACTTTATCGCCGTGTTCTCCCAGCTGTCTTTGGTAAAGCCTATGACAGCCTCCCAGGGGAGCGAAAAATGCCCGTCCGGCGCAGTCCAGCCGTAGGAGGTGACAGTCTTCTGAAGGAAGATGGACGCAGGGCCCTCCCCTCCTATCATAAGTTTCTTGCCGGAGGCGTCGTAATCGCGGGTTGAGAAGAAAACCGTTCCTTCCGGAGAATACATAAGGGTCATCTGCATAGACCCGGTGCAGGAAGGATAGTCGGAACCCAGCCATCCGCCTCCGGAGAGAACGTATTCCGTTCCGTATCCGACGGGAAGAATCGCTTTGGCGCCTTCAGGACGGCGGACGGCGATCCGGGGAAATTCCGCCATCGTGACAATCCATCCGGAGGGAAGGTCCGCTTCCAGGCGGAAGGACGGAAGTTCCCCTTCAAGGGAAACCCTCATCGTAATGGTATAATCCTCCGTTCCCTCGAGCAGCAGGCTCCAGGTAAAAACCGCCTCTTTCCCGGAGACCTCTCCGCCCTTATAGGTGGCCCATACAGGTTTCAGGTGGGGATTCTCACCGCGCGGCCCCAGGAGTTCCACCTCCCACGGCGCAGTCGTTACCGGAGCGGCGATATCCACGCCTTCCATTACAAAACTCTTTATCCCGAAGGCGTTTCCTCCGTCAAAGACAAGACGGGCGGTACTGCTCTCGAGAACGATCTCATCCGCAAAAGCCGAGGCGGCAACAAGCGCGGCGCAAATTATCGCAACAATTCTTCTCATAGTCTGTCTCCAATTTTCACCTTCATCTTCCCTTCCGGGTCATTAACGCTCCAGTAGCAAATGGCTGGTTTTCCGTCCATACTGAACGAAAATGCCCTCACGGGACTCCCTTCCGGGGTAATCATCTTCCACTCGTAGAGTTTTCCCTCCCAAAGGAACCATTCCCTCGAAGGGTCTTTCAGCATATCTTTATCCTTCTGCGAAAGCGCTCCGCTGTTCTTAAGTTCCTCCCACGCTTTCATTACCGCGAAGTTGTCCTCGCTCCTCGCGCTCTTCCCTATTTCATCGAGCTTTCCCATCACAGAAACCGGGGCGTCCCACGCGAGAGCCTTGGAAAAGACGTAGCTGAAATGATCCGGCTGCATACCGACAGTGGTGCTGTCCGGCGCAAGATAGTCCATCCAGCCGAAGTCTACGGAGGTAAAGTCCTTGGAAATCTGCTCCGCGCAGCGGAGGGTGTATTTTTTCATCGCCGCGCGGAGTTTTTCCGGACGGAAAAGGTCAAAAGCGTTCCCCCTCGAGAGGATATGCCACCCGTAATGTGACTTCTGCGCCCCCTCAGAGAAGATTGGCGCCGGGTCCATCTCATTGTAGACGGCGAGTTGGGAACGGGTTACGTTGTACCAGTAAGGATTCGGAACGTCCTCCGCCCCGTCGAAATACAGGAAGCGGAAGCCGCACTCGCGGTATATCTCGCCCAGCCTTTCCGCGATTTCCCCCTGAAGGGAAGTGCTCTGGTCTATGCGGACAAAGCGCGGCCAGTCATCCATATCCGGCTGGCGCGCGTGAGTTCCGGCCTTGTGGGCCTCCGCCCTGGAGTTGAAAAGCCCCCTTTCACAGCCGGTCAGACGGTAGGGAACGTCGCAGAAGACGCCGCCGTAGCTTATCAGCTCATCCCCGATGTGGAGTATTCTCCTCCCGTTTTCCAGGCGGAGAATCTCCGGCGAACCCTCGAGGTATATTTCCGTGTCTGTCGCCCCTATGGGCCTTGAAAGGACCATATCGGCGACATAATTCAGTCTCGTGTCAGGTACTCCGCCATTAATGTACGGATCGTCCGTCGAGACTTTACTGTAATGGATATGGAAGCCTGGGATAAGGCCGGCTTCCGTAATGCGGCGGCAGATTTCCCGGAGTGTCTCCATATCCCATCCGGGGCGGAAGACGAAATGACCGCAGGTCGAGGCGAAATCCGGATAATACAGCACCATAGTCCTGAATCCGCCCTTTTTCGCCCATTCTATGTGAGTGCCGATATTCTCAAGGGTAACGTCACGAAGCTCATAGTAGGACCATTTGTACTCCTCCCTCCGCCTGCTCTCCACCCCGCGGGGCATCCCGAAGTCCTTCTCAACCACAGCGATATTGTCAAGAAGGTCGTCTTTGGGACAGGCAAGAAGGACCGCGCCTTCGCCCCTGAACCCGACCTCGTGGTCAAGCCCGGCATACATCCTGAGCGCCTTTCCCTCGGGGAAAGCGTCAATCCTTGTCTTTGGATCAGCGCCCATCAGGCAAACCGCCTTCCGCTCATCCCAGGTAACATTCAGCCACTCTCCGGTATTCTTCCTCTCCCAAACAGGCAGCTGAAGGAGCGAAAACTCGTCAATCTCCGTCTGCCTCTTAACGCCCATATCATCGATCCTGTAATCCACCCGAAGCAGCTTGAAGCCCATATAGTGAGGCTCCACGTCAACCTTTATGACCGCGATATCCCACGTGTCCCTGAAGGTCACAAAGAGCGTGTCGCCCTGCCTCCGGATATGGTCCGAGGGAAAACTCCTCGGCTTTGCCGGAAACATCAGGAAGTTTTCGTTGTCATACGGCCTGTACTGCAAAATCTCGCACAGCGGCACCTCAGTCCCCTTGACAAGGCACTCCTCCCCTCCAACCTTCAGACTCCTCGCATATCCCTGCTCCGAAATCTCCAGAACGAAATCTTCGTTGGAGAACACGTAATCCTCTTTTGTATTGCAGGAGAATAACACAGTTACGGTCAGCAAAGACAGTATCATTCTTTTCAAACCG
>CALCEJ010000050.1 GCA_937900465.1 uncultured Bacteroidales bacterium
AAGGAAGGAGAGAAGGAAGGAGAGAAGGAAGGAGAGAAGGAAGGAGAGAAGGAAGGAGAGAAGGAAGAAGGGATGGAGAGAAGGAAGGAAGGAGGGATGAAAGGATGAAAGGATGGATGGATGGAGGGAAGGAAGGAGGGAAGGATGGATGGAGGGATGGAGAGAGAGAGGGATGGAGAGGGATGGTTGTCATCCGGGGAGGCAGGCCCTCATATCAACATCGCAGGTGGAGACAGTAAAGGACTATCGGTGTCAGTTCGTGGGAGTTGATTGGGTTTGCGGTTGTGGGAGTTGCTTGGGTTTGCGGTTTGGGTGTTGCTTGGGTTAGCGGTCGTGGGAGGTGCTTGGGTTGGCGGTTACAAGATTGCCCCTCACAAATGATTGCCCCTCACAAATAATAATGCGGCAGGAGGATTATCAGTTGTCCACCTGCCGCAAAATAAAGATTAGACGTATTGTTTACGCGTTCTGCTGAATAAGATTAGACGTATTGTTTACGTGTTCTGCTGAATAAGATAAGATCCGCCTTCGTATACGGAGCCATTTGCCTCGTAGAAACTACCGGAGATGGAGCGAGAGGCGCCCGTTCCGTTAGCCTCAAATCCTTCGACGACGATTATCCACTGCGCTCCAAGCACGTATACATCCAGAGAAAGCCATTCAGACATTTCGGTATACTGCGAATCACTAAGCCCCAGCACTTTCTTTATAAGCGGTTCAACAGCATCCGGGTCAAATGCTGCTCCGGGCGTATAAGCGACGCCGCTTTCAGCAAGACTCTCTACGATAATAACCCAGTCTTGACGCCCAGAATCCGCCGCGTTTCCGAAATATAATTGTCTTGGCTTACAGGAACTTGTATTCCAACCACTTGTCAAAACATAGGTAAAAGTATAAACCTTTTCAACAGCAGAGGCCGCTTGGGTTACATCGACATACGCAGAACCATCCTTTGTCGTTGCCGATATCCTTATATCACGGGAGACCGTTTTAGGATTAACGCCCAGAGTTAGAGTTATTGTTCTGCCCACACGTGTTACTGTTCCGCTTGTAGAAGTGAGTGAAACCTGAGATACGTATGTCTCGAATTGTTCGTCTGTTGCCGGTGTGCCATTAATTGTAAGTCCAAGCGTTGCCGTAACAGAACCTCCTTCGGAAACAATCTCGCTCGAAGAGAGAGAAGAGATTGTCGGTATGAGGGTTACATCACCTAATTGCGTGATCGTTATAACCTTGTTGGGTTCACCAGGACGGAGTGTGTAATGGGCCACAGACGCAGCAGGAGCAATTGTAATAGTTGCCGTTCTGGTTTCTATGCCGGTATTGGCAAGAAGATGAAGAGACCAGTGAGAATTGACTGAAAGATCGGAATATCCATACGTCAGCCAGGTGGGCTCATCACCGGTAGCTGAGTCTACGGCAGAAATCGAAAGTCCATCGTAGAAGGTTCGGATAGCATTAGGTTCCCCGGCACGGACCGCATCATCTCCAAGGAGAGTATTCTGATAATAGGCCACCCAGTATCCAAGGTCTGCAACATCAGTCGCGGCTGAAGAATACTCCTGACTTGAGATATTACCGTCGAACCAGTAGATACCATACATATCAGAATTCGCCACCCTGCTATCCGCATTTCCAAGGTCGAGATAGATATTCCTCACCTTGTTATGATCAAGGTCCAGTGATTTCGCCGAACCATCGAACGTATATACAGCTTTGTCTGTATTGACGGTGATAGTATATCCGCTGATTTCGTGGCCCGTATTGGTCGCCGGCAGGGCAAAGTAAATTCCTTTGGATGTGCTCCTTCCCGTAACGCCGGAGAGAGAGAGAGGGGTCGTGAGATCAACCTCATAGGTAGAAAACCTGTCCGGTCCCCAATTGATATCCTGCTGATCGCGGTAAGTCCCGGCAGAATAGTTGACAGCTGTGCATCCGCCAAGACCGTACCCGCTGGAGGTAGAAAGAACAACACTTTCAATCTCCTCATCATTATAATCAGTCGTGTAAGGAAGAACTCTGATAATGGTTCCGAGTATTTCCATTTCAACTGTAGTCGGAGGATTTGAACTGTCGAAGGGCAAGCTCGTTAAGCCGGAATGGAGAAAAAGGAACTTCTTATTGATTTGTCCAGCTTCGCTCTGCTTGACAATCAATTTGTTATACTCTGTAAAAGAGGAACCGTCTCCACAGTAATTGCCCATATAACCATAATCCCATTCAACATTGTTTCTGGGACTGTAATTCATACGGAACACTGCTGTGGTAACGGCCGGGAATTCTGCTGTAACCGTCGCCGTATAGCCATCAGCTGAGATATGTCCGCTGAGAGGAATGTCGACAGCGTCACCGAACCCTTCATTCGTAAAACGAATTACATCTTCCGAAGACCACTTGATACCTTCTTCGTCAAACGTCGCTTTTGTTGCTTGGGACAAGCCGAAAGTGATTGTGACCGGAGTAGTAGACGACTCTACTTTTTCCGTCTGGCAGGAAACTGATGTAAGTGCACCCAGTGCAACAAACAGAATAGTTGCATTAATCTTTTTCATAGCAATTAAAACCGTTTATTAACCCCAGGTTTCATCTTCTTCAACCACATAGTCGAAGTTTCCTTCTCCCCCTCGTGTATACCAGGGGTCTGATGCCAGGAAATTACCCTCCAGGGAAACTTCCCACAAGACCGAATCCGGCCTTTCATAAATTTGTTTTTTCATAAACTGTTTATTTGATCTGTAACCAGTTAAGCATAATGGTAGCACCGGAGGTGCCGGTGAGGCGTAACGTGGACTTGCCGGCAGGGAGGTCGATGTCGAAGCCGGCGGTTTTCCACGCTTTTTCGGTGGAGGCGAGCGTCTTTGCGGCGATCTGAGTGCCGTTGACGCTGACTGTGAGGGAGGATTCCATATAGGTCTGGAACCGGAGGGTCAGGCGGCGGGTACCGGCGTCCGGCATATCGAGCTGATACTCAACGTACGCGTCCTTGCACAGTTCGGAGATGTCCAGGATGCCGCCGTCGGTGGACGGGGCGAGATGGACCTTGCCGGAGGCTGAGATGTACTGCTCCGCAGGGATGATGTCGCCGGGCCCATAGAAGATGCTCCCGTCGAAGGTGGAGAAATTCACGAATACTTTCCCGAGGTCCGTCAGCCCGAAGGGGGCCGATGAGGTCAGAAGGTTGTTGTTCCAGCGGGAGTTGAAGCTGCCGCGGGGCATAAACCAGGCGTAACGGAATACGTTCGGATGGGCTTCGAGCATATTCAGGGTTTCGCACATATAGTGGAGCTGGGTCGTGGCGGAGATATTGTTGGAATTGCCGTTGCAGAACTCCGTGAGCCAGACCGGCTTCCCGTACTTTTCGAACATATCGATGAAGTTCTTTACCGAACCGGCCGAAGGCATATAGCAATGGACCGCGATGCCGGCGATGTCGTCAAGGGAGACACCGGGCTGGGCGAAGAATTCGTCGAGCCATACGATAGGGTCGTGATAGCCCTCCAGGGTGCCGTAGTTCATCGCAGGCGAAATGAGTTTCATCCCGGTTTCCTTCGAAAGGGCAACGAGGTCCGGCCAGAGCGCCGCCGCTTCCGCGGGGGTCATCCTCGCCTGATCGGTGAGGTTGGGCTCATTGAAAGCGAGGATATACTGCGCCTCCGGGTGTTCCCTCTTCCAGGTCCTGATATTGTCTGAACTGTAATTCCCGTTCCACGCCATAGGGCACCAGTCCATCTCATACTCCCTGAAAAACGCCTCTGTCGTAGAGGAAGGGAGCCTGTTGGACCAGTCGTAGGACCAGCAGACCGCATCCCCGAGTAGCGGAATATCCGTATCCGGAAGCGTCCCGAAATTGAAACTCACCCCCCTTTTCGCGCTACGCGACTGCGTCAGAGTATAGCTGACGGGTTCATCGGGGTCATCCGTGTGATCCTTTTCGCAGGATACAGACGACACGGTCGCAACAATGGCCCACGCTGCCACAATCACACCGCCGAGCCCCGCCGCATTCATATGAGAACGGAAATTCATTTCTGATAAACCTTTACATAATTGATATACATCGACCTGTCGCCGTCTGCGAGCGCCGTGATGCCGTCCGCATTCCAAATCCCGGGGAAGTTCCCGCCTACAGCAAGGTCATAGACGATGAAAAAGTCGTGATGGAAATACTTTCCCGTAGCCCATTCCCCGTCGGTCGAATCGATATTCATCTTGTAGTACGGCTCCACATCAGGATATTTGTCCATATCCAGATACATCGCGACTGCTGTCTCGTCCCAAATCAGGGTAAAAAGATGGAATTCGCCGTCCTGAATGCTGTAGGGAGCGTTGGACGAACGGGCGTAGTTAGGATAACCGCCATCCTTGTAGAATCCCCAGTGACAGGCTCCGTTGAAGTACGTTTCCTGAGTGCCGTTTTTGATTCCCGTGGAATGGCCCATCTCCACTATGTCGATTTCGCCGCAATTAGGCCAGGGATTCGCGTCGATATCATTCCCGAGCAGCCAGAAAGCCGGCCAAAGCCCGTTTGCGGTCTTCGGCATCATTATCGAGGACTCGATCTTGCCGTGGGTAAAGAAACGCTTGTTCTTAGTGTTAAGACGGCCGGAGGTGAACGCCTTGTTGTTGTAGTCCTGCTTTTTCGCCGTCAGGACGAGGCATCCGTTTTCCACCGTTACGTTCGCCGCGCGGTAGAACTGCAGCTCGTTGTTGCCGCCGCCGTTGCCGTTGACTTCGATGTTCCAGTCTTCAGTGTTAAGCTCCGTGCCGTTAAAATAATCAGCCCAGACGAGTTTGTAGCCGTCAGTCTCTCCCGTTCCGGTCTCGTCGTCCCGTCCTTTAGGGACCTCAGGAGCCGGATTTTCTTCCTTCAGAAGGTCGTCCTCCTTGTTCTGATTGCAGGAACAGGAAGAGAATACGAGTGTCACGAGGGCAAGCACTCCGGATAGTATCTTTTCCATTGCAGTAGTTTTATCTGGAAGATGCAGGCAGATCCCTCCGCCTGCACCTTAAACGGATGATTACTTCTTGTAGAAGAAGACAGCATCAAGGCTGAGGGTAGTACCGGCAACTCCACCGGAAAGGCCGCAGAAGATATTCTGGCCAAGAGGTTCGGCAGGGTCAGCGGTAAAGTCAATGCCCATATCGGAGACCTTGATCTCATACTCGTTCCACTCGTTGGCGACAAACTTTCCGTCGTTGGAGATGGGGGTAAGGAAATTGAAAGTGTTGCCATTGTCAACAAAAGGCTCGCCGTCACCTACGGAGAACTGATAGTTCTTGGTGCCCCAACCGGGATAGAGAGCGTGAACGGTGTTAGCTGCACCCTTGTAAGCGAAATGGAAATAGTAATCGCCGGTAATGCCGCTCATCTTGCTGAAGCTGGGATCCGTGTTCTTGAGGAACTCACCGAAACCGGACCATCCGGCATCCGGCTTGACCACAAGGCACATATACTCACCCGCAACACCGTAGAAGTTCAGTCCTTCTGCGGTACCGCCGTCATATCCGTTCCAGACATAGAGGGGACGGGTTGATGCCTCGTCATCGCCACTCTGCATACGGATGTCAGCAGTTACCTTGTTTTCAATCTTGGCATAGGTCTCTCCGTCCATAACGAGAACGAAGTAATCGGAGCCCTGAAGCGAAGCGGGAAGGTTTGACTCTTCTCCCTTCTTGTCGTCGTCGATAAGGTCATCGTCCTTCTTGTCACCATTGCACGCGACAAAGCTCATTGCCACTGCCGCGCTTGCGAGAAACATAAAAAACTTTTTCATAATGGATTTTGTTGGTTAATGGTTAATATTTTGGTTTAGGATCATCAATTGTAATTGGGATTCTGCTCGAGGTTTCCAAGCCGCTGCTCCTCCTGGGGAATGGGGAAGAGTTCGTGCTTTCCGACGGTGAAGGATGCCATTTCAGCCTTCGCCTCCGCCGTCTCACCGGCCTGGTACGCGTCCATAACTTCCTTGACGGTGCCCCAGCGGCAGAGGTCGAACCAGCGGTGACCTTCCATCGCAAGTTCGACGCGGCGCTCGTGGCGGATGGCCTTCCTCAGGTCGTCGAGATTGTCCGCATAAGAGCCGTAAGGGAACGCAGGGAGGATCGCTGCGCCGCCCCTCGCCCTCGCCCTGACATTCTCGAGCATAGTCTTCGCCGTCGCCGGATCATTGCATTCAACGGCAACCTCCGCAATCATCAGATACACATCCGAAAGACGGATCTGCTGATTGTTGATGGCTCCGCGGGAGTCGTGGTCAAGATGAGCGTATGTCATTGTTGACAGGTCCATAATCGCACGCTTGAGGGAAAGGTAGCTGTTCCCGAGGTAAATTTCTTCTGCTGCGTTCGTTATCTGAGATGCTGACGGGCCGTAAATCGTTGCATCACGGCGGGGATCGCCGGCCTCAAACTCGTCGTAGAGGTTCTGGGTGGGGTGATTGAATCCCCATCCGCTCTCCCCGTAGAGGGTTCCGCGGGAGCGGGTCAGCTTCACCGAGAAGGTTCCGCGGGAGAAGCCGTTGCCCTCGCCGTAGTCACTCTGGCCGTCCTCCATATACTGGATTTCAAAAACGGACTCGGGTCCATTTTCGCCCGCAAGGGTGAAGTTGTCCGAATAGACGGGGCAGAGGGAATATTCCGCCGCCTGGTCCGTCAGGAACTTCTGGCCCCACGCCTGCGCCTCCGAGAAAGCCTCTGCGGCTGCCGTAGCGTTACCTTCGCGCTGGTTATACTGGGCAAAGTAAAGGTATGTCTTAAGGAGCATCGCCTGCGCGGCGCCCTTTGTCGCACGGCCAAGGTCAGCGGCCGGATAGGCGCTCTTCAGCGGAAGGGTCTCCTCCGCCCTCTTCAGATCAGAGAAAATGAGCGTATATACATCCTCAACTGTTCCGCGGGGCTTGATCCAGTCCGCGCTGCTGTAAACCGGAGCGGTCTCCACAGGGACACCGCCGAACATACGCACGAGGCGGAAATAGTAGTATGCGCGGAGGAAGCTGGCTTCGCCCTCAAGACGGTCGCGAAGCTCTGCCGTAAGCGTCTCGGTGACCGCCAGTGCAGGAATCTGCTCAAGGGCAAGATTTGCACGGGCGATTCCTTGATACTGGGCCCTGTAGAACTGGAGGACGATGCCGTTGTTGGCAACGACCTTGAAGTTGTCAATATCGTACAGGTCCGGACCGTCGGCCACGTTCTGGCCGCCCTTCAGGGCATCGTCAGAGGCTATGTCGCCGAAGTACCACTCCGGAAAATATCCGTTCTGGTATTCCCACATAAGGGGCGTGTAGACCGCTGTCGCGACTTGTACCGCGGATTCTGCGGAAGTGAAGAAATCCGAAACGCGGTTTACCATAGGCCCGTCTTCCGTAAGCCATTTGTTGCAGGAAACGAGCGAAAGTATTGCTGCTGAAATTGCTATAATCTTTTTCATCACTTCTAGAAGTTGAGGTTGACACCGAGCATAAGGGTTCTGGACTGGGGATAGTTACCGTAATCCACGCCGCCTCCGACTTCAGGGTCGTAGCCGGTGTATCCGGTAAGGGTAAGCAGGTTGGACCCGGAGAAGTAGAAGCGCACACGGCTCATTCCTACCTTTTTCGTGAGGGTCTCGGGAAGGGTGTATCCCAGCTGGACGTTCTTCAGACGGAGGTATGCGCCGCTTTCGATAAAGCGGGAGTTGTTATCCTTATTGTGGGAGCCTCCGAGGGGGTTGGGGATAACGCCGTCCGGATTCTCTGTTGTCCAGACGTTACGCATCGTAGTGGAAAGAGTGGCCTCATTTCCGGTTCCTTCGGTGCGGAGACGGAGGGCGTTGTAAATCTCGTTGCCATAAACTCCCTGGAAGAAAACCTGCAGGTCGAAGCCATTCCAGTAAACGGCGCTGTTCAGGCCATAGGTCAGCCAGGGGAAAGGATTTCCAAGGTCCTGAAGATCGTTGTCGTCAATCTGACCGTCGCCGTTGACGTCTTCGTAGCGGGCATCGCCGGCGCCGTAATTCTTTGCGGCCTTGTATTCACCTTTTTCGTCCTTAGCCCACAAATGCTCCTTCACTTCGTCTTCCGTCTTATAGATGCCTTCGTATTTGTAGCCCCAGAAAGTGTAAAGCGGCAGACCTTCCGTACTGATGGTACGGTCCCCGTACACGGGGGCGCCGCCGTTAAGGGCAGTCAGCTCATTCTTGATGAAGGAAACGTTTCCGCCGACGCTGTAGTCCCAGTCGCCGTGGTGGTTCCTGTGCTCGAGGGTTATTTCGACACCGGAGTTACGCACCGTACCTACGTTTGCGGTAGGGGCGTAGCGGTTTCCTACGTGGGCCGGGGCGGTAACGCCAAGAAGCATATCCTTCGTATCTCTCTGGAACAGGTCCACAGTACCTGTGAGTTTGTTTTTCCAAAGGCCGAAGTCAACACCTGCATTCAACTGCTCAGTCGCCTCCCACATTATGTCCGTGTTGACGAGGGTAAGGATTGTCGCGCCTCCGGCAAGGGACTGGTCCGCCCCGAGGACATAGTCCACAAAGGTAGGGCCGCTGTTGAATATTGTCTGGACGGATGCGTTGTCGCCGATCTTGTCGTTACCGATACGTCCCCATCCGGCACGGACCTTAAGGGATTCGAGCATATCGGGCTTGCGGAACCAGGGCTCGTTGTCGATTCTCCAGGCCGCAGCGACGGAAGGGAAGAAGCCCCAGACGTGGTTCTTGAACTTGGAGGTTCCGTCAGCACGGAAGTTTACGGTCACCATATAGCGGCTGTCGTAGCTGTAATGGGCCCTGCCAAGGAAGGACTGGCGGCGGTTCTGCGCCGCGCTGTCTCCGGCGGGGTTGCGGTCTTCCGTAGTCTGGGAAAGGTACCAGTTGTTTTCGCGGGGAACGAGGATGGAGCTTCCCGAGCCTCCGATGGAGTCATAATTGTACTGCTCCATCGTCATACCGCCCATAAGGTTGACGCTGTGCTTCCCGAAGTCCTTCATCCACGTGAGGGTGCTTTCGAAAATAATGGTGGAATAGCGGCTCATCGACTTCTCGAGGAAGTTCTTGTCCATCTTGTCGAAATTCGAAATCTCGTATGCCTCCTTGAAAGAGCGGTGGCGGTTATTCGTCAGGTCCAAAGACACGTCGTTGCGCCATACAAGGCCCTTCAAAGGGGTAATCTCAAGGAAGACGTCGCCAACCCAGCGCTCGCTGTAGTCCATCGGATGTGTATAGTCCACCATCGCATAGGGATGAGTGACATTCTTGAAGTTGGACGCCGCCGCGAGCTTCCCGCTGAGGTCCACTCCGCCTGCGGTCTTTGCTCCGTCGGGATAGTACACCGGGTCCCACGGGGCCATTGCAATCGCAGCCGACAGGACGGATGCCTGAGCGGAGCTGCTGTTATTCATCGCCGTACGGCCGTGGGAGGTCATAAAGCTGAGGTTCTCCCCGACCTTGATCCATTTATTGATATTATAGGAAGAATTCGCGCGGAGGCTGAGGCGGGTAAAATCGGAGCCGATGATCGTTCCGTCCTGATTGAACCAGCTGGCGCTCAGCGACCACTGTCCCTGCTGATTGCCGCCATTGATGCCGATATGATAGTTCTGTATGACGGCATTCCTGTTGAATACAGCCTCCTGCCAGTCCGTATTGACCTTGGAATAGTTCAGGTTCGAGGGATGATACTTGGAGGTGGAGCCTATCAGACGGGCGCGGATCCAGGCGTCGAGGCCGTCGTTTTCAAGGATACTCGCTCCGCCCACGGTTCCAACCGTTGCGAGAGTCTTCGCAAACTCCTGAGGGCCCATAAGGTCCAGCTTCCGCCAGGGGTTCTGGATACCTGCATAGGCATCGAAACTGATGCTGATCGTTCCGTCTGTATTACCCTTTTTCGTCGTCACAAGGATGACGCCGTTTGCGCCCCGGGATCCGTAAATCGCCGTTGCGGATGCATCCTTGAGGATTTCCGTCGATGCAATGTCCGAGGGGCTAAGGTAAGAGATGTTGTCCACGATGACTCCGTCAACGACATAGATCGGAGCTGCGTTATTGACCGTACCGATACCACGGATACGGACTTCCGCCGCAGCGCCCGGCTGTCCGGAGGAGGCATTGACCGTAACGCCTGCCGCAACGCCCTGGAGGGCCTGGTCGAGACCGGCGGCAGGGGTCTTCTGGAGCTGTTCCCCCTTGACGGAGGCGACAGAACCCGTAAGGTCGCTCTTTTTCATCACACCGTAGCCGATCGCGACGACCTCATCAAGCATAAAGGCATCCACATCGAGCGCTACATCTATCCTCTGCCCGCTTACCACGACCTCCTTGTCAGCGTAGCCGATGTAGGAAAATACGAGGGTCCCGCCCTCGGGAGCAGAAATGGAATACTTGCCGTCGAAATCCGTTTCCGTTCCGGAGAATGACCCCTTCAGCATTACTGCGACGCCGGGGAGCGGAGAACGGTCCTGAGCATCCGTCACGACACCGGTGACGGTGATGTTCTGGGCGAATGCAGACAGTGCAATGGCCCAAAAAACGATAATCGAAATGATCTTTTTCATCAAGAAAACTGTGGCTTTCGTTTTATGTTACGCCTGCAAATATATACGTGCGGGCGGAACAATCTCAAAAAACCACCTCACAAAAACTCAACAAAAATCAGAATCGACTCAACTTTACCTCAACAATAAAACTATTAAGCATTGATTTATAATATTTTGTTCATATATTTGCCTACACAATTTTTTTCAAAAATGAAACTGCGTCTCAACATAATACTGTTTTTACTTCTCGGGCTCCAGTTATCCGCGAGTCCCCTCCACCCGGGAATACGGAACTACACTAAAGCCGCCTATCACGCCGGGGCCCAGAACTGGGATATAGCAGAGGCTCCTGACGGGAGCATATATTTCGCGAACAACTTTGGACTGCTCGCTTTCGACGGACATAATTGGGATCTCTACCGGGCAAACAATTATACTGATGTCAGGTCTTTATGCATTGACCCGGAAACGAGGAATATCTATATGGGCGCATCGAATGAGCTCGGGGCTCTCTCGTTCAATGACGGGCAGTGCAGCTACACCTCGCTCCTAAGGACGGAGGAAACCGGGACCCTTGGGGAAATATGGGCGATACACAGGGTTGAGGGGAGGATTTGCTTCAGGGAAAACAACAAAATCCGCTTCGTGGGCGGGGACTCCGGTGTACAGACCTTCACCTTTGAAAGCGCCATACAGTGCTCCGGGGTCATCGACGGGATTCTGTATCTTGTCATCCAGGGAAAAGGAGCCTATCGCTACCAGGACGGCGATTTTACCGCGGTTCAAGGAACCGGAAACCTTGCGGGAACAAATGTCCGGACAATCCTTAAGGCGAAAGATGAGATTCTTTTTGTCACGGAATCAGACGGAATCTTCTCCCTTGAAAGCGGAGCGCTGCATCCGTCCGCTCTGGCAGAAGGAATATCCAGCGACAATATATTCTGCGCTACCGCGGCCGGAGACATTCTTGCAGTAGGGACTGTCTCGGATGGCGTTATCCTGAAAAACACGGCAACCGGGGATATCCTGCAGTTTGATACGGGCTGCGGACTCCAGAAAAACACCGTTTTGAGTCTCGCTTTCGACAGGGCCGGGAATCTCTGGCTGGGGCTCAACAATGGCATTGACTGCCTGCTGCTGAACGAAGCGGAATGGCGGCTTTTTGACGGAAATGACAACTACGGCGCCGGCTATGCGGCGGGTGTTTCCGGAGGGTTTCTCTATCTTGGGACCAACCAGGGCCTTTTCAGGACCCGATATGACGGCTCGAGGGATTCCCTTTCCGGCGAGCCTGAGCCGTGGGGCCACATTCGCTGGCAGGTATGGGCTATCGACGAGTACGACGGGCTGCTTTTCTGCAGTCACGACAAGGGGCTGTCCGTCATTGGTCCGGACGGAACGGTGGACAACATTCCCCTTCCGGGATGCTGGAAGGTAATTCCCCTTAAAGGAAATCCGGATTATCTCCTTGGCAGCACGTATTACAATCTGTTCCTCCTTGAGAAGAAAGGCGGAAAGTGGCGCTTCGCCGCCGGTGTTTCGGGTTTCGAAGAGGCAAGTAAATCCTTTGAGGAGGACCCCCTGGACGGGAGTATCTGGTTCAGCCACTGGATAAAAGGATTGTACAATTTCAAGCTTTCTCCGGAAAAGGCGCTCGTTTCAGATATAGTCTATCACGGCGCCTGGGACGGTCTTCCTTACGACAGCAGCAACTATCCGGGGATTTACTCGGGCAGGATTGTCATTTCAACCCCCGGCGGGTTTTTCCGCTACGACGAGGAGGCTGGCAGGATGGTCCCGGAAGAGGGGTTGAATTCGAAATTCGACGGACTTCCGGTATCTGTCCAGACGACGCAGCTTTCGGATTCGCTGTATTATTATTCTTCCGGCTCCTTCCAGGGAGTCGGGATTGGGGACGGGCCTGTGGACTCGCTGTCGCTGAAGGGGCTTGCGGAAAGAAGGATCGCCGGGTTCGACTGCACGAAAATGCTGGGCAAGGATATTCTGGTAAACACTGAGGACGGGTTCTCGCTGATTCTGACGGACCGGCTGGAGAGAGGGAAAAAGACAGCGAACCCGGTATATATCAGGGATGTTTCCGTTCTCCGGGGCGAGTCTGACAGCTCAGTTTTCGTATCCAGAAGACCGGCGGATGAGCACATAATCCGCCTCCCCTCGGGAGACAACTCCCTGCGTTTTACCGTCAGCTGTCCTTCTTTTGCGAACGATCCACTCGCTGTCACATACAGCTGTATGCTGGATGGGTATGATTCCGGATGGGCCGCCCTGAAGGGGGAAAGTTCGAAGGAATACACCCGCCTCCCGGGCGGAAAATACACCTTCAAGGTCAGGGCGACGGATCACTACTCCGGCTCCGAGAGCGAGACTTCCATCGGTGTCCATATCGCGACTCCCTGGTATCTGAGCGGCTGGATGATACTGGTTTATTTCGTGCTGGCGGTCATTTTTATCACGGGGCTGTACCTTATGGTTTCGAGCAGGGCGCGCAGGAAAGAAGAGCAGCGCCAGCACCTGCGGGAAGAGGCGCTGAGACGGGAGCAGATGGGCCTCGACCTCCGGCGGAAGGCGGATGACCTTGCCGCCTCCACAATGAATAACATCCGCAAGAACGAGGTGCTGATTTCCATCGCCAGCAGCCTCCTTAAAATGGAGGACCAGGACAAAGATTCCCGGCGGTCGACTATCCGGAGGCTGCGGAGCGAGATTCAGGAAAGCATCGAGCACGATGACGACTGGGGGAAGTTCTCGGAGAATTTCGACATTGTCTATTCGGACTTTCTCAAGCGGCTTTCCGCGGAGTACCCCTCGCTGAACGCCTCCGACAAGAAGCTCTGCGCGTATCTTCGCATGGACCTGTCCTCAAAAGAAATCTCCCCGCTGCTGAATATGTCCGTCCACAGCGTGGAGACGACGCGCTACAGGCTCAGAAAAAAACTCAGGCTTTCCAAGGGGGACAACCTGAGCGATTTCCTGAGAAATTTCTGATCCCTCCCTAGAGGTTGGGATTCTCTTTCTTCCAGTCTGAGACTGCGGGGACGATGCCAAGGGAGACGATTTCGTCACGCATCTTGCACAGGTGCTCGTAGGAAGCGTCGAGAGCGGCGATTTCCTCCGGAGTCCCGTCGGGCATCGTGTAGTGGACACCGGTAGCGTCGATAACGGTGGGCATTGCCATCATCACGTTCTTGTACTTACCTTCGTTGACATAGGTTCCGGCAGGCCAGGTGAACTTGTCTCCGCCCATCGAAGCCTCGATCATCTTCACTGCCTGGTAAGCGGGGCTCTGGAAGGAGCTGCGGCCACGGAGCTTGATGATGTTGGATCCGCCCTGGATTGTGTTGTGCTTGATCTCGGCGAAGCGCTCCCCGGAGAGGCCCATCTCAGCGAGGGGCTTTCCGTCGATGAGAACCTTCGATGCGAAAACGGCCATTGCCTCGCCGTGACCGCCGTAGGTGTGAGCCCCGGTGACTTTGGACTGCTGTACGCCGAATTCCCGGGCCAGCGCCTCCTGGAGGCGGGTGCTGTCAAGAGCGGCGAGGGAAGTAAGCTGTGAAGGCTTGAGGCCGGAGTGGATAAGGGCCGTCAGGGCCGTGACGTCTGCGGGATTGAAGATAACGACGACGTGCTTTACGTCCGGGCAGTACCTGCGGATGTTGTCACCGAATTCGGCAGCAATCTGGCAGTTGCCCTTGAGGAGATCCTCACGGGTCATCCCTTCCTTACGGGGCGCTCCGCCGGAAGAGATGATGTACTTTGCTCCGGTGAAGGCCTCCACCGGATCAATCGTGGCGGTAACGTTCGCGCCTTCAAATGCGCAGTGGTCGATTTCAGCCTGGACACCCTTGAGTCCGGGCTCATAGATATCGTAGAGGCATACGTTGGGGGTAAGACCAAGCATAAGGGCGGACTGGGCCATATTGGAACCGATCATTCCGCCGGCACCTACGATAAGGAGTTTTTCATCAGTGAGAAATTTCATATCTGATTGATATTATGTGTTTTTTCAAAAAGCCGTGCAAAGTTACAAAATTTCCATTATCTTTGCACCGAAAATTGTAACAACAAGTATGGAGCCTCCCAGTTCTGCCATAGCAGGTAACTCATCCCTGGTGCCGTCCGCCTCGGACGACCCCTTGTCGTACAAGCTATAACACAGATGATTATAAACCCGGCCGCCCGTATGGTGCGGTCCCGGGCGGAGACTCTTTTATGCTAAACATATGGGACTGTACCTTAAAAAGAAACTTGAAAACGAAGCCAGAATCGGTATCTGGCAGATTACGGAGACAGAGGACGAACTGATCGCCCTCAGCTCCACCCCCTCGGACGAGATGGAAGAGATCTCGTTCATCAAAAGCGAGTCCATGCGTAAACAGCGCCTCGCCGTCAGGGCCCTTCTCAACGCGATGTTCGATGAGAAGGTCTACCTTGGCCACCACGACAACGGAAAACCTTACATCGAAAACGATTCCACCAACATCAGCATTACCCATACGGACAAGTACGTCGCCGTAATCCTCCACGAATCAGAGGACGTCGGAATTGACATAGAATCCCTTGACAGGGACTTTTCCGCCGTGGAGAAAAAGGCGCTTTCAGAGGATGAGATCGAGGATCTCGAGGATGACGACAAGCGCAACGAGCAGCTCGCGATCTACTGGTGCACGAAGGAAGCCGTCTTCAAGAGGCTTTCCGTCTATAACCTGGATTTCGCGGAGCAGATCGAGGTGGAACGCTTCCATCCCCGCGGAGAAGGCGAGCTTGAGGCTACCTTCATCGACAAGGACGGAGACGAAGAGCAGTTCGAACTCGAATACATCACCTTTGACCGCCACGTACTGGTATGGCTGGTAGGGTAATCTCCGATTTCACGTCGGGAGATTACAAGGAAGGCTTCGTAACAGAAGTTCCCCAGGAGTTCGTACCGAAGGGTCTTACAGAAGAAACCGTCCGTACCATTTCCCGCCTGAAAGAGGAGCCGGAGTGGCTCCTCGAATTCCGTCTGGATGCTTTCAGGCGGTGGCAGGCAATGCCTGCCCCTAAATGGGCCCATCTGGACCTTCCGGAAATCGACTACCAGGACATAATCTACTACGCCGCCCCCAAAAAGGACGAAGACAGGCCCAAGGAAATAGATCCCGCCCTTGAGGAGACATTCGAAAAGCTTGGGATTCCCCTTGACGAAAGGAAGGTCCTTGCGGGTGTGGTTGCCGTCGATGCGGTCTTCGACAGCGTTTCCGTCAAGACGACGTTCCAGAAGACGCTGAAGGAAAAAGGAATCATCTTCTGTTCCTTCTCCGAGGCAGTCAGGGAGCATCCGGACCTCGTGAAAAAGTACCTCGCCTCCGTCGTTCCTCCGGGAGACAACTACTTCGCAGCCCTCAACAGCGCCGTCTTTTCCGACGGCTCGTTCTGCTACATTCCCAAGGGCGTACGCTGCCCGATGGACCTTTCCAGCTATTTCAGGATCAACGCCCGCGGGACCGGACAGTTCGAAAGGACGCTGATCGTAGCCGATGAGGGCTCATACGTAAGCTATATGGAAGGCTGCACCGCTCCCATCCGCGACGAGCAGCAGCTCCACGCCGCCGTGGTCGAGATAATCGTCGAGAAAGACGCGGACGTCAAGTACTCCACGGTCCAGAACTGGTATCCCGGCGACGCGGACGGAAAAGGCGGAATCCTCAACCTCGTAACAAAGAGGGGCCTTTGCCGCGGCAGCGGAAGCCACCTCAGCTGGACCCAGGTCGAAACCGGCTCCGCCATCACCTGGAAATACCCCTCAACTATTCTCAAAGGCGATAACAGCGCCTCCGAGTTCTACTCCGTCGCCGTCACGAACAACCGCCAGCAGGCTGATACCGGGACCAAGATGATCCATCTCGGAAGAGGGACCAAATCACGGATAGTCTCAAAGGGAATCTCCGCCGGAAAGAGCCAGAACAGCTACCGCGGACTCGTCCGGATGAACCGCGGCGCCGCCGGAGCGAAGAACTACTCCCAGTGCGACAGCCTCCTCATCGGCAGCGACTGCGGGGCCCATACTTTCCCGGAAATCCGGAGCGAATGCCCCACGGCCGTGGTCGAGCACGAGGCTACGACATCGAAGATTTCGGAGGACCAGCTGTTTTACTGCGGGCAGAGGGGAATAGGTCCGGAAGAAGCCGTGGGCCTTATTGTCAACGGGTATGCGCGTGAGGTTCTCTCGAGGCTTCCAATGGAATTTGCGGTGGAAGCGCAGAAGCTTCTCTCCGTTTCACTTGAAGGATCTGTCGGATAATGGAATGGGCTGAAATCATATTGTTCTGGATCGGGGAAAGGGCGGTCACCCTGATAGACGTCGCGACGTCCCTGCTGGGCCTTACCTGTGTTTTCCTCGCCGGAAGGAACTCGAAGTACAACTTCTGGGTAGGATATCTGTATACTGCGGCGCTGTTCCTGATGTTCCTCGACAAGAATCTCTACGCAAGCCTTATACTGCAGCCGGTATCGCTCGCGATAAACATAATGGGCCATTACCGCTGGACTCATCCGCTTGCGGAGGAAAAGAGTTCCGAAGATGCGGGAGCGCTCCGCGTGTCTATGCTGACGTGGAAATCGAGGATAGTGCTGCTTCTCGCGATATTCGCGCTTGCCTTCGGATGGGGCCTGTTCCTGGACCATCTGTTCCCCAAGGATCCCCACCCCTACCTCGACAGTGTCGTTACCGTGCTGATACTGACGGCCCAGATGCTCTCCGCGATGAAAAAGTGGGACTGCTGGATTCTCTGGCTCGTTGTAAATGTTACCCAGATTGCGCTGCACCTTAGTGTAGGCAATACATTTATGCCCATTGTGTGCGCGCTTTACCTCGTGAACGGCCTGTGGTCGCTTGTCACCTGGATGAAACTATATAAAAAGAAAGCATGAATTCTGTTCTTGAAATAAAGGGCCTCAGGGCCGGTGTCGACGGACACGAGATACTGCACGGGATAGACCTTCTGATCCGCCCCGGCGAAGTCCACGCCGTGATGGGCCCGAACGGAGCGGGAAAATCCACTCTGGGCGCCGTGCTTACCGGAAAACCCGATTATGAGGTTTACGGCGGAACGGTCTCCTTCGGCGGCAGGGACCTCCTTGCGATGGCCCCGGAGGAGCGCAGCTGGGCCGGACTGTTCCTGAGTTTCCAGTACCCCGTTGAAATCCCCGGCGTAACCATCACCGCATTTATGAAGGCCGCCGTCAACGCCCGCCGCCGCGCTGAGGGCCTGCCGGAGCTGAAGGCTCCCGAGTACCTCAAGCTGCAGAAAGAGAGGATGGCGCTTGTGAAAATGAAGCCGGAATTCGCAAAGAGAGAGGTGAATGTGGGCTTTTCCGGCGGAGAGAAAAAGCGTAACGAGATATTCCAGATGGCAATGCTCCAGCCCTCACTTTCCATTCTGGACGAGACCGATTCCGGCCTCGATGTGGATGCCCTGAAAATCGTCGCCGACGGGGTCAACGCCCTCCGTACCCCTGAAACCTCCACGATAATAATAACCCATTACAGGAAGCTTCTCGACTACATCCGTCCGGATGTCGTGCACGTTCTCAAGGAAGGCAGGATTGTCGCTTCCGGCGATTCTTCACTCGCCGATGTCATTGAGGCTGAGGGTTTTGACAAGTTCTAGGCCGATGGAGGAAAACAAGACATACCACAGCAGCGGACACGGTTCGTACATCGCCCCGCCCCCGGGAAAATTCTCCGTCGGGGCAGGCGAAAAACTCGATCTGAGTTTCCTCGTCCTGCCGGGCGAAAGCCGGGACATCGACGTCACGGTGGACCTCGAGGGGGAAGGCGCCGAACTCTCCGTCCGGGGCATCTATCTCCTTAATGCGGACGAGCGCGTCCGGGTCCGTCTCCTTGTCCATCACAAGGCCCCCCACTGCATCTCACGCCAGATTTTCAACGGCGTCGCAGCCGGCAATTCGGATTTTGCCTTCGAAGGTACGGTAGTGGTCGCCCCCGGCGCAGACGGCACTGACGCAGCCCAGACCAATCACAACATCCTTCTCTCCGACAGCGCCAAGGCGGACACCAAGCCCGCGCTGGAGATTTATGCCGATGACGTCAAATGCTCCCACGGGGCCACCGTGGGCAAGCTCGATGAATCCGCCCGCTTCTATATGCGGTCGAGGGGGATTCCGGAGGCCGAGGCCCTCCGGTTCCAGATACTGTCGTTCCTCTCCCCTGTCACCGTGGGCCTTTCTCCGGAGGATACGGAGAAGGTGGAAAGTGCCGTTACCGCTCTCGTCGGATGAGATTGAAACGGGCTCATATCGCTCTGATTATCGCCCTTGCGGCAGTTTCCTGCAGGGGTGACGATATCTACGACATCTCCGGGTATGTAAACCCATCGACGCCTTCGGTGCCTGAGGAGAACAAGCCGGATGACGGGGATAGCAAGCCGGATGACGGGGATAACAACGGCGATGGAAACGGCTCAGGAGAGGTTGAAACTCCAAATCCTTTCGACGGATGGCCCTCCGTCGATACCGGGCTGCCGCGGCTTTATATCGACACGGAAAACGCCAGGACCATCAATTCCAAGACGACTTATGTCAATGCGACATTCTCGCTGGACGGCGTTGGACGATGGACTAACTTTATCGGCAGGACGGGACAAATCCGCGGAAGGGGCAACACGACTTGGTCCTGGCCCAAGAAACCGTATCATTTCAACCTGGACGAGAAAGCGCCGCTGCTCGGGATGGAGTCCAACAGGCACTGGGTGCTGCTGGCTAATTTCATGGACCCGACGCTGATGAGAAACATCGTTGCGATGAAGGTTTCATCGCTCACGTCGCTGGAATGGACCCCCTCTTGCCAAAGCGTGGAATTGTTCCTTAACGGCGTGCACAAGGGTAATTATCTTCTCATCGAAAAGGTCAGGGTGGGGAAAAGCAGGGTGAATATTTCCGAGGACGGGTATCTTCTGGAACTGGATTTCCACTACGACAATCCGAACCAGTGGAAAGACCACAACATTCCCTTCGCGGTAAAATACCCGGACCCCGAGGATATCACTCCATCGCAGCTGAGCTACATAAAAGGCTATATCCAAGACGCGTCAAATACTATTTACGGCTCCTCTTTTGACGATCCGGAGGAAGGCTACGTGAAATATATCGACGTGGACTCTTTCATAGACTACTGGATTGTCTATGAAGTTATGACAAACCACGAACTGGGCAATCCCGGCAGTGTATTTTTTCACAAGGAAAAGGGAGGAAAACTCGTTGCGGGCCCTTGCTGGGACTTCGACTGGGGCGTTCTGACATTCAACACCAACAACGGAAAATACGCCCTTGTCAACGGGAACGCAATATGGTATTCGAGGCTCAGGAAGGATCCCCTCTTCGAGTCCAGACTCAAATCCCGCTTCGAGGAGCTGCTCCCGGAGCTGGAGAAAATCCCGGAGTTCATTGACCGGACCGCAGACTATCTTGAGGCGTCCGCAGCAATCAACAGGACCCTCTGGGACCCCTCAGGGGACAAGATTTCCAACGGGGGAAATATAATCAACGGCGACGAGAATCTTTCGTTCCGCGCCGCCGTTGACAGGATCAAATCGACTTACCTCACACATCTGGAGGTAATCAGGCAAAAGCTATAAATCGTAGCCGGCAAACTCGATGTCGTTCAGGGCGCGAGCCTTGAGTTCAGGGCTGTCCTCGCCTGCGGCTTCGACAAACTTCTTGACATCAGCGGCCCTACCCTGGCGGGCGGCGATGATGGCCTTGAGATAGATGCACTTAGGGCACTCGCAGTGGATTTTCGCGGAAGCCTTCTCAAGCTGGTCCGTAAGGATGTATGCGAGGGCGGGGTTGTGGCAGCATCCCTTTGAATCCTCGAGGAGAGCGACGGCTTCGTCATAATTGCCCTGAAGGATTGCGACGATGCCCATATTAGCCTCTGCGTCATCGTTAGCCGCAGCGCGGAAGAAGTTCGCCGCCGTTTCGAGGTCGCCGTGACGCAGTGCGACGACTCCCTTTGCGTTACTGATCTCGGGACCGCTGAGCTTGCAGGCGTTGAGATGTTTCTCCGCAGCCTTGTCGTCTCCTTCGTTCAGCAGGAGGACTGCGAGGTTGTAACGGGCCTTGTCACTGTCGAATTTCTTGATGGCCTTGTTGTAAACGGCCTGCTTTGCGGCGTCGCTCGATACGAGGGTCGCTGCGCGAAGGAGAGCCGCCTCGCTGAGAACGTCTTCATCCTCATCAAGCAGCTTGAGGAGTTCCTCCGAGGTAGGATTAGAATACTCCACGGTAGCGATAAGCCGTGCGCGGCGGAGTTCGGGAAGGACCTCAGCCTTGAGCTCCGTGAAAATTTCGGAGAGGTTACGGATTTCGCTTTCGCGGACTGCAGGGTCGCTGTACATCGACAGGACGCGGAGAATGAGGTCCTTGTCCTGGATGTCGGACTCTGCAACGAGGGCCTGGAAGCCTTCCCAGTCCTCACCTGCGCTCTTTACCTCAGGAGGGGTAGCGTCTGTTCCCTTTGCGACCTTGTCCCAGGCCTTGGAAGCGCTCTTGGAGCGGTTCTCGGAGAGCTTGTTGTTAAGGGCCTCAGCTCCTTCAGGGGAAGCATAAGCGACGATTTCAGTCCCCTTGACCACGGCACGGTCGTTCTCTTTCGCCTCCTCGAGGACCTTCTGGAGTTCCTTGATGGAAGCGGAGGAGAGTTCGCTTGAGCGGACGTCCGCGCTGTTTACCTGATAGAGGATCTGGCCTTCCTTGGTAACGGTGTAAGTGTCCACATATCCGTCAGGGAGGAGGGAAACGACTCCCTTGTCCTTAACGAGCATATAGGTCGTATTCGCTCCGTCAGCAACCTTCTTCACGGGAAGGGGAATGTCCTTTTTGCCGAACAGGACTGTGCTCCTGAGTTCGAGGTAGCACTTCTCCATGCCTTTTACGTAGTCGAAATGGACCTTCTCCGTAACGGTCTGACCGTCAGAGGAGACAAGCTTGTAGTTGTCTTTAACCTTCTCGCCCTGATAGACGAACTCCTTCATCGAGGCCTCGCCGCCTTCATAGACGATGACCGGGGTGACTTTGACGATTGCCTTGGGGTTGAAGTAGCCGGCGGGATAGGTTACGCTGACGGTTGCATCGATTTCGCCAGCGACAACCTCGAGGACCGAGGGCTCACAGGTTACGGTAACCTGTTCAGCCATTTTGGTCATTTTGTCGATTGTGGAGCAGGATGCCGCTGCAAGGACTGCTGCGGAAGCTGCAATAACATAGAGAATCTTTTTCATTTCAAATTGTGTCTTATGATTGAGCAAATATAATAATTCTTTTTGTAACTTTGCCTGACTATGGACCTGCAGGCGTTAAAAAATAAATACGACATTATCGGCAATGACCCGGACCTTGGCGAGGCCCTCGAGACCGCGGTCAAATTCGCCCCTACCGGACTGAGCATCCTGATACAGGGAGAAAGCGGAGTGGGCAAGGAGAACTTTGCCAGAATAATCCACCAGTATTCCCCCCGGCGGAACGCGCCTCTTTTCGCCGTGAACTGCGGCGCCTTTGCCAAGGAACTCGTGAATTCGGAGCTGTTCGGCCACGTCAAAGGCTCCTTCACCGGCTCCACAGAGACCCGGAAGGGCTATTTCGAGGACGCGAACGGCGGAACCCTGTTTCTCGACGAAATCGCCGAACTCCCGCTGGAGTCCCAGACGCTGCTTCTTCGGGTCCTGCAGTCAGGAGAGTACCGGAAAGTGGGCTCAAACAAGATCGAGCATACCGATGTCCGTATTGTCGCGGCGACCAATGTCCATCTTTACGAAGCCGTAAAGCGCGGTAAGTTCCGCGAGGACCTGTATTTCCGCCTCAGCGCCGCCCAGATCCGTATCCCCCCGCTCCGCGACCGCGGTGAGGACATCTACCTGCTTTTCCGTAAGTTTTCCGCTGATTTTTCCGATGCGACGGGAATGTGCAAGGTTTCCCTCCGTCCGGATGCGATACGCCTTCTCGCCAGTTACCGCTGGCCGGGCAATATACGCCAGCTAAAGGGCTTTACGGAATCGCTCACCGCACTGGTGTCGGAGAAAATAACCCCGACCCGCCAAAGGATCGAACTTTCCGCAGCGGAACTCCGTCCTTTCATGCCCCGGGAGGAAGGAGACCCTATCCCTGTGGTCTATGACAGCTCGAAGGGCCCTACCTCCGGCAGTTTCTCAAACGATGAGCGGCAGGCTATCCTGAAGGCTATTTTCGACCTTCGAAGGGACGTTGATGAACTCCGCGCCCGCATGGACCGGAAAGAACTTCCGGCGCCCGCCCCGCAGCCTCCGAGGGACAATGCGGAGTGGCAGAGCGAAGAGCCGGAGTCTTTCGAAGTGCCCTCAAAGATTGTGGACCTTCCTCCGGAAAAGAACCTTTCCATAAAGGAAACGGAAGAGGAGCTGATACGCAAGGCTCTCGAGAAGTACGGCGGAAACCGCAAGAAGGCCTCCGAGGAACTCGGAATGTCCGAGAGAAACCTCTACAGGAAACTTCCGGAGGAATACAAGAAAAAGAAGAAATGAAAGTCCTGAGAACACTCATACCCGCACTCGCGGCGCTCATTGTCAGCTCCTGCGGCATCTACTCCTTCTCCGGAACCTCCATCCAGGCGGATGTGAATACCATCACAATCCCTTATGTGGAGTACCGGGCGCTGAGGGTTAATCCTTCCCTGTCCAACGACCTTACGGAAGCCCTTCAGGAGAAGTTCCGCAAGCTTACCCGTCTCGAGCAGGTGGATGTGGACGGGGACCTCGAGCTGGTCTGTGAAATCACCGGATACGACGTGAAGGCAACCGCCGTCACCGCCGGAGAATTCGCTGCCCAGAACCGCCTCACCGTCACGGTGAAGGTCCAGTTCACCAACAAGAAGTATCCGGAAGACGATGTGGACAAGTCCTTCTCCGCATACGAGGACTATGACTCGAACAACTCGCTGGATGCCGTAGAGGCCAGCCTCTGCGAAACAATTGTCGAGAAACTCTGCGAGGATATATTCAATGCAACTGTAGCGCAATGGTAGCAAAGGGATACATAGACCTCGGGTCCCTCACGCTCGAGGAACTTGCCGGAGTGGTGAACATCTACCCCTGGTTCGCCGGCGCAAGAAAGGAGCTGTGCCTGAGGATGTCCAGAATCGGCAGCGACAACTGGGGAATAAGCCAGTTCGCTGACGCGGCCCTCTACATTCCGGAAAGGGGAATCATATCCTCTATGGTCAGAAGCGGCGAGGACTGCTCCGACAGCGAGGCGCTCGAGATCCTGAAGACTTTTATCGCCGCCCCGGAGCAGACACCGAAGGCCGAGGAGACCACAAAGGTCCACGTCGTCGGCGGAGACTACTTCTCCCAGAGCGAGTATGACAACGTCAAGACCGGAGGCGAGGGTATCTTCTCCCGTCTTGCGGCATCCTCCAAGGACGACGCCTCCACAAAGGAAGACGCCCCTGACGACATCGCAAACCGCTTCCCTACCGAAACCCTGGCGGAAATCTTCGCGGAACAGGGATGTGTCGATGAGGCCCGCCGCATTTATTCCCGCCTCAGTTTGGAAAATCCGGAAAAAAGCGCTTACTTTGCATCCCTTATTGAAAAATTGAACTAAAAGATATGAACGCAGTATTCACAATCCTCGTGGTCCTCGTGGTCCTTGCATCCATCCTTCTGGTGGTTGTCGTGCTCCTTCAGAGCGGAAAGGACGGCGGTCTCGCCACTAACTTCACTTCGGCAAACCAGGCTCTTGGCGTACGTCAGACGGCTACTTATCTGGAGAAAGCCACCTGGTATCTCGTAGCTTTCATCCTCGTGCTCTCCATCCTCAGCGTATTCGCAGCCCGCGGCGGCTCCAAGGCTTCCGTGAACGATCAGGTTGGCTCCGAACTCCAGGAGCAGGCAGCCCCTGCAGCAGAGGACTTCAACGCCTCCGACGTATTCCAGCTCGAGGGAGAGGCTGAGAACTAGTCTCCCGCGGCTGACATTTTGTCAGCACAAACCCCGAAGGAACATAATTTGACCTATAGCCGCTTGTCCGCATCCGGGCAGGCGGCTTTTCCGCGCCTTGACTATCTCTCTGCCCGGCCGCGGACAGAAAGGAGGTTAAATTATGAATCAGAACGAAAATAACAGCAGTTTCCTCTCGAGATTCGCAGTGAATCTCAACGAGATGGCTTCCAAAGGGAAGCTTGACCCTGTCATCGGACGGGATGACGAGATAAGGAGGGTGCTTCAGATCCTTTCCAGAAGAACCAAGAACAATCCTATCCTCGTCGGAGAGCCCGGCGTGGGCAAGACGGCTATTTCGGAAGGGATAGCCCAGAATATCGTTAACGGCCGCGTCCCGGAAAACCTTAAGTCGAAAACGATTTATTCCCTGGATATGGGCTCGCTGATCGCGGGCGCGAAGTATCAGGGCGAATTCGAGGAGAGGCTGAAGGGGGTGGTCAAGGAAGTCGTGGACTCCGCCGGAGAGATTATTCTTTTCATCGACGAAATCCACACGCTGGTCGGCGCCGGCAGGTCCTCCGGCGCGATGGACGCGTCCAATATCCTTAAACCTGCGCTCGCGCGCGGGGAACTCCGCACCATAGGCTCGACAACTCTCGATGAATATCAGAAGTATTTCGAGACGGACAAGGCTCTCGAGAGAAGGTTCCAGATGGTGACGATTGACGAACCCTCCCCTGCGGAATCCATTGCAATCCTCCGTGGTCTTAAGGAGCGCTACGAGAATCATCACAAGGTTCGCATCGAGGACGACGCCCTTATCGCGGCTGTCAACCTGTCCCACCGCTACATAACCTCGAGATTCCTCCCGGACAAGGCTATCGACCTTGTGGATGAGGCGGCGTCGAAGCTTCGGCTCGAGATGAATTCTGTCCCGGAGCCCATCGATGAGCTCAACAGCGCGATCCGCCAGAAGGAGATCGAGCGAGAGGCCATCAAGCGGGAAGGCGTTTCCCTGAAGATGGAAAAGCTCGAGAAGGAACTTGGGGAGCTTAACACAAAACGCGACGCCCTGATGAAGCGATGGAACGAGGAAAAGGATATTCTCTCAGGACTGCAGGACGCACGCTCCCGGATGGAAGACCTTAAGATTCAGGCAGCATCGGCCGAAAGGGCCGGCGACTACGGCAAGGTTGCTGAGATCCGATATGGCAAGATGACCGAGCTCCAGCAGAAGATAGACGAACTCTCCGCCAAGGCGGATGCAATCAAGGAGCCCATCATTACCGAAGCGGTAACCCCCGAGGATATCGCAGAGGTCGTCGCGAAATGGACCGGAATTCCCGTGAAGAGAATGCTCGAGAGCGAAAAGGACAAGCTGCTCAGGATGGAGGCGGAGCTGCACAAGAGGGTTGTGGGGCAGGACGATGCAATCCGCGCCGTTTCCGACGCGGTAAGGCGCTCCCGCGCAGGGCTGTCGAACGAGAAAAGGCCCATCGGCTCGTTCCTGTTCATGGGAACGACGGGTGTCGGAAAGACCGAACTGGCGAAGGCGCTTGCGGAATTCCTGTTCAATGATGAGAATATGATAACCCGTATCGATATGAGCGAGTATCAGGAAAGGCATACGGTCTCGCGTCTTGTCGGCGCGCCTCCGGGATACGTCGGATACGACGAGGGTGGCCAGCTGACAGAAGCCGTCCGCCGTAAACCCTACTCCGTTGTCCTTCTCGACGAGATTGAAAAGGCCCATCCGGACGTGTTCAACGTCCTTCTGCAGGTCCTCGACGACGGCCGGCTGACGGACAACAAGGGGCGTACGGTTGACTTCAAGAACACCATCCTGATAATGACATCAAATGTCGGGGCGGATATCATCCAGAGCTATATGGAGAAGCTGCCCGAATCCGACCCTCTCGACGTAGCTGCGGCCGCTGAGAGGCGCCGCCTCCTCGACGAGTGTGCCGGAAAGGTCCGCGATGTGTTGAAGATGACGGTCCGTCCGGAATTCCTCAACCGTATCGATGAGATCATAATGTTCGATCCTCTCTCCAGGTCCGACATCCGTGAAATCCTGAGGATGCAGATGAGAGACCTTCAGGAGAAGCTCTCCGAGAGCGGAATCACAATCCGGTTTACTCCGGAATTTGAGAATTATATGGTCTCCGCAGGATACGACCCCGCATACGGCGCGCGGCCCGTTAAGAGAATTATGCAGAAGGAACTCGTGAACCGCCTCGCTACGGCAATTCTCTCCGGCACCGTCCACAAGAGCTCGACCATAACGGTCGATTCCGAGAACGGGGACATCGTTATTCGGTAATCACGACTTTTTTTGTTATTTTTGCGGATAGTCACTCTTTTGTGAACTTTCAATCCGTATGGAAAAAAACATAGGCCTTTTCAACGACAGCTTCCCTCCGGTAATGGACGGGGTCGGGATCTGCGTTGAGAATTATGCAAGGTGGATGCAGGAGAGCGTGGGCGGCGTATCCGTCATAACTCCGAGAAACGTCGGCGCAAGCTACAAGGATAAGAAATACGAGGTGCTGGAGTATATCTCCGCCCCGGTACCGATGCGAAAACCATATGTGACGGGTGTGTCGGAACTTGACCCTGTGTTTATGGCGAAGCTCTACCGCCGTAAGTTCAAGATTGTCCATTGCCACTGTCCGTTCACGTCCAGCTGGGCCGCGGAAAGGGTGGCGAAGAATCAAAAGATTCCCCTCGTTGCGACATTCCACTCCAAGTACAGGGATGACTTTGCCCGCGTCATAAAGATTGACCCCGTCGTGGACGAGGTCATAAAGGCTATCGTCAAGTTCTACGAGAGGGCCGATGAGGTATGGGTCCCTCAGGAATCCGTCAAAGAAGTGCTTTACAGCTATGGATACAAGGGGGAGATAGAGGTGATGGCTAACGGATGCGACTTTGTTGGCGATTACTCGCCGGAGTTCCTTGCTTCTTCCCGCGAAGCGCTTGGAGTGGGACCGGGGGAATTCGTGTTCCTTTATGTAGGACAGCATATCTGGGAGAAGAACCTCAGGTTCACGATCGAAGCTCTCGCGAGGATTAAGGATCTGCCTTTCAAGATGTTCTTCGTGGGGACAGGCTACGCGGAAGGAGAGATGAGAGAGCTTGTAAAGAGCCTCGGCATTTCAGACAAGGTATCCTTCGAAGGCCGGGTAACGGACCGCGGGAAACTGAAACAGTACTACGCCGCGGCGGATCTTTTCCTCTTCCCTTCACTGTACGACACTGACGGGCTCGTAGTCAAAGAGGCTGCGGCGCTCGGTACGCCCTCGATAATGATGAAGAAGGCATCGGCATCGGGTATGCTCCGCGACGGAAAGACGGGCTTTCTCATCGACGACACCCTGGAAGGCTTCGAAGCGGACCTCCGCTGCCTTTATGCGGACAGGCCGATGCTCCGTGCGGTTGGTCTTGCGGCCTCCCGCAGCATCGTCCGTTCCTGGAAAGACATCGCCGAAGAGGCGATGGACCGCTATAACCACATTATTTCACGCCAGAAACTGATACACAAGATATGAAAAGAATCGTCCTCGCTGCAGTAGCGGCAATCATCGCCACCTTGGGCCTTGACGCCAAGGGTTACCGCGTCGTCTCTCCGGACGGCGCGCTCGAAGTGAATGTTTCCGTAGGCTCAACCCTGACCTGGAGCGTCGCCCGGGAGGGCGTCTCCCTGGTTGCGCCGTCCCCTCTTTCGCTGACTCTTGAGGACGGTACCGTGCTTGGGCACGGCAGCCGGATTTCGAAGGCGAAGACCACGAGGATTGACGCGGGGGAAGATACGCCGCTGTTCAAGAGGGCGTCCATCAGGAACCAGTGCAATCAGCTTACCCTCTCCAGCAAGAGGTTCGACCTCGTATTCCGCGCGTATAATGACGGCGTCGCCTACCGCTGGATAACCAAGAAGGCGGAGACCGTAAAGGCAGAGGAGTTCCGCCTCTCACTCCCGGAGGACTGGTCGATGTGGGTCCCCTATGTCCTTCCCCGCGACACCTTCGAGGGCCAGTTCTTCCAGTCCAGCGAGAACACGTATGTAAAGCACGCGGCATCCGCGTGGGAAAGCGGCCGTATCGCCTTTATGCCCATCACGGTCGACGCCGTCTCCGGAATCAAACTCTGCATTACTGAAGCGGATCTTCTGAACTATCCCGGAATGTATCTTTACAACAGTGACGGAGATTCCACTCTCGAGGGTGTGTTCCCCCGGTATCCGAAGGATGTCGAACAGGGCGGACACAACCTTCTCCAGGGAATTGTCAAAACCCGTGAGGACTACATCTACAAGGGTTCCGCCGGAGAGGCGCTCCCCTGGAGAGTCGTAATCGTAGCGACTCAGGACAAGGAGCTTGCGGAGAGCGATATGGTATTCCGTCTTGCCAAATCTCCGGAAGGGGACTTTTCCTGGGTGAAGCCCGGAAAGGTCGCCTGGGACTGGTGGAACGACTGGAACCTCTACGGAGTGGACTTTGTGGCCGGAATCAATAACGAAACCTACAAGTATTACATTGACTTCGCCTCGTCCCACGGCATCGAGTACGTCATTCTCGATGAAGGATGGGCCGTTAATCTCAAGGCGGACCTCCTCCAGGTAGTGCCGGCGATAGACCTTCCGATGCTCGCCTCATATGCCCGCGAAAGGAATGTCGGACTTATCCTGTGGGCAGGATACTGGGCCTTCAACAGGGATATGGAGAATGTGTGCAAGCACTATGAGGATATGGGGATTGCGGGGTGGAAGATTGACTTCATGGACAGGGACGACCAGCAGATGGTTGACTTCTACGTCCGCGCTGCCGAGGTCGCCGCGAAACACCATCAGGTTGTAGACTTCCACGGCGCCTACAAGCCCACGGGCCTTAACAAGACCTATCCCAACATCCTCAATTTCGAGGGTGTCCACGGCCTTGAGCAGCTCAAGTGGGGCGACGGTTACGATATGCCCGAATACGACTGCACCATTCCCTTCACCCGTCTTGTCGCAGGCCCGGCGGACTATACCCAGGGAGCGATGCGTAACGCAACCCGTGAGAACTACCGTCCGGTCAATTCGGAAGGGATGAGTATGGGAACCCGTACCCACCAGCTTGCTGAGTACATCATCTTCGATGCGCCCCTGACAATGCTCTGCGACTCTCCTTCAAACTATATGAGGGAGGAAGAGTGCACGGAGTTCATCGCCTCCTGCCCTACCGTATGGGATGAGACCGTCGCCCTCGACGGAAAGATTGGCGAATACGTCGTTATCGCCCGCCGGAGCGGCTCTGTGTGGTATGTCGGCGCAATCTGCAACTGGACACCGCGCGATATCGACATCGATCTGGCTCCCCTTGGTATCGAGGCGGCAGACGTAACCCTCTTCCGTGACGGCGTCAATGCCCATCACGCAGCCCGCGACTACAAGAAGGAATCCTTCAGCATCTCCGACGGCCATATCCGGGTCCATCTCGCCCCGGGCGGCGGCGCCGCTGCAATAATAAGGTAGGGATTACACCTCTGTTGCCGTGGAGAACTCCTCCAGGAAGCGGAGGTCGTTTTCAAAATAGTGACGGAGGTCGTTGACCTGCCACTTGAGCATTGCAATGCGTTCTACGCCCATTCCGAAGGCGAAGCCGCTGTATTTTTTCGAGTCGATGCCGCTTGCCTCCAGAACGTTCGGGTCAACCATTCCGCAGCCCATAATCTCCAGCCATCCGGTTCCCTTGCAGATGTTGCATCCCTTGCCGTGGCAGATATTGCAGGAGACGTCGACCTCGGAAGAAGGCTCCGTGAACGGGAAGTAGGAGGGGCGCATACGAATCTCCGCGTCAGGGCCGAACATTTCGCGGGCGAACATCAGGATTGCCTGCTTGAGGTCAGCGAAAGTGACGTTCTCATCAATGTAGAGGCCTTCTACCTGATGGAAGATACAATGGGCCCTCGCGGAAATCGCCTCGTTGCGGAATACGCGCCCCGGACAGACGACACGGATGGGGAGGGGCTGGGTTTCCATCGTACGGACCTGGACCGATGAGGTGTGGGTCCTCAGAAGGAGCGGATTAAGGTGGCCGTTGGAAATGAAGAAAGTATCCTGCATCTCACGGGCGGGATGGTTCGGAGGGAAGTTCAGGGCTTCGAAAACGTGCCAGTCATCCTCAATCTCCGGGCCCTCGGCAACGGTGTAACCTACCTTGCGGAAGATATCTACGATTTGCTGACGGACAATGGAAACCGGGTGGCGGGAGCCCAGCGGAAAGGCGTCTCCGGGCATTGAAAGGTCCTCACCGGAGGCCCCCTTGACGGATGTTTCGCCGACAGCTGTCTTCATCTCTTCTATTTTTGCCGTGGCTATCTTCTTGATTTCGTTAAGCCGCTGGCCAAATTCCCTCTTGAGTTCGGGGGCCACGGTACGGAACTCGTCAAAAAGGGCCGTTACGGAACCCTTCTTCCCGAGGAAATGGATCCTCGCCTGCTCAACTTCCTTCTGGGTACTGCACTTGAGCTCGTTCAGTTCACTCAGAACCTGCTCAATAGCCTCTTTCATCTCGCTCATATTCTCGTCGTATTATTTAAGATTATTTCTTCTTACGGGCGCCTTTGTCCGACCCCCTCCGGGGCTTTTCAACCTCGCCGCGGCGCTTCGCCCGCTCCGCCCTTTCGCGGCGGGCGATGCTCTTTGTGTATTTCTCCCACTGCTCAGGGGTGAAATAGCGCATAAAGGAACTGTCGATCCTTTCCATCCACTTGTCGGAGACGGCCTGGGCGACCGAAGGGTTTGATACCTTCGCCTTCTGGAGCTCGGCGAACTCATCGTTCAGGGCGTGATAGTCGTGGTTCAGGGTTGAGTCCACATAGAAGACCTGCCAGTACTCAAGGTCAAGAAGGTCAGTGAGTTTCTGCACCTGGGCGTCTATCGCCTCCATCATCTTTTTCTCAACCTCCTCCGGACTCGTCGGGCCCTGGGCCTTCAAGGAAAGGGGAAGCAGCAAAAGTGCCAGTGCGGCTATTTTTATACCTGTTTTATTTTTCATAACTTTGCGGGACAATCGCAAAATTAGCAATATTTGACAAAACGGACAAGAATATGAGAAAATCCATAATAGCCGGGTCCATCGTTGCGGCGGCGGTCACCGCCCTCGCTGCCGGTGACGCCCTGGCCTGTACGAACGTCATCGTAACAAAGGGAGCGAGCCGCGACGGATCGACGCTGGTCTCGTACGCCGCAGACTCGCACTCTCTCTTCGGCGAACTGTACTACCATCCCGCAAAGGACTGGGCTCCCGGAACAATGCTGAAGGTCTACGACTGGGATACGAACAGGTATCTTGGGGAGATTCCCCAGGTGGCCCATACATACCAGACCGTGGGCAATATGAATGAGTACCAGCTCATCATCACCGAGACAACCTGGGGCGGCCGTCCCGAACTCGAGGATAAAAAGGGCGGTATCGACTATGGTTCGCTCATCTATATTACCCTCCAGCGGGCGAAGACGGCGCGCGAGGCCATAGACATCATCGTCGATCTGGCAAACACCTACGGCTACGCCTCCGAGGGGGAGACCTTCTCCATCGCGGACAAGAACGAGGCCTGGATAATGGAACTCATCGGCAAGGGAATGAACATCCGTAACGGAGTCAACCTCCAGAAGGGAATCGTATGGGTTGCCCGCCGCGTCCCCGAGGGTGCAATCTGCGCCCACGCAAACCAGGCCCGGATAGGGACTTTCCCCCTCGACGATCCCGAGAACTGCCTCTACGCCCCGGACGTTGTCGAACTTGCCCGGGAGAAGGGATGGTTCGACGGCGAGGACAAGGACTTCAGTTTCAAGAAGGCCTACTGCCCGGTGGACTTCGGGACGGTCCGCGGCTGTGACGCCCGCGCCTGGAGCGCATACAACATCCTCACGAACGGATGGTTCTCCTTCTACACTGAGGACGGCGACCCTGTCACAAAGGACGCCTTTGCCTATATCGACTATGTGATGGGCTACAACCTCGAGATGGACCTGCCGCTGTTTGTCTATCCGCGCACCCACATCACCGTCAAGCAGGTCGCTGACGTGATGAGGGATCACTTCGAGGGTACGCCTATGGATATGAGCCAGGATATCGGCGCCGGCGGAAACGCCCTGCCGTATCGCTGGAGGCCGATGGAGTGGGAAGCAATGGGCCGGAAATATATAAATGAAAGGGCTATCGCTACGCAGCAGACGGGCTTCTGGATGGTCGGGCAGGCGAGAAACTATGTCCCCGACGTCGTCGGTGGAATCCTCTGGTTCGGCACTGACGATGCCGCAACGTCATATCTTACGCCCATCTATACCTCCACTACAGAGGTCCCTGAATGCTTCCGCGTAGGAAACGGCGACCTTCTCCACTACTCCCCCAAGTCGTCCTTCTGGATCAACAACCGCATCTCCAACGCCTGCTACAAGATGTACAACGTAATGGCCCCGACAGTCCGCGCCAGGGCCGATGCGTTCGAGTACGACCAGATGTTCCGGAAGACCCATTCTGTTGACAGCATGGCGGTCGTTATGTACAATGAGGTTGTTATCAAGCTCCAGAAAAAGATTTCCTCGAACCGCGACGTGATGGTTTCGAGAAAGCCCTTCTCCAAGGTTACAAAATACGTTACCAAATATACCGTAGAGACGGCCCAGGACCAGTTTAAAAAGTGGGTCGCCCTCGAAGAGGAACTCCTTGTCAAGTACATTGACGGTAACGTGAAGCCCCAGGATGAAAACGGCAACTTCCTCCACACGGAATACTCCACCGGCCAGCCGGCATCGATAGAATGGCCCGGCTATACGGACCTTTGGAAGGAAACCGTCGCGGCTGAAGCCGGCGAGGTACTGAAGGTTGTTGAGGAATAGGGCCGGAAGCTTGTTGAGGAATAGGGCCGGAAAATTTGCAGGTCAATATTTTTTTCGTACATTTGCAGTCCCGTCCGTCAGGACGGGGTTTCAGGACACCTGATTCCGGAGGGGTGGGTGAGTGGCTGAAACCAGCAGTTTGCTAAACTGCCGTACGGGTAACTGTACCACGAGTTCGAATCTCGTCCCCTCCGCAAACGGAAATGGCATCGCAGCGCAGCTGCGGTGCTTTTTTGTTGGCGGGCCCGTCGAAAGCTTGCTTTCGTAAGGGTCTGACAGCGAAAAAGCACTTAGGGAACGAAGTGACCGGATGCCATTCTCAGTTTGCAGGACCCCTCCGGGAGGAAAGAGATAGCGGCGGCCCCCCGGCCGCCGGAATCTCGGAGGGGAATACCACGGGCCGCCTGCTGGCGGCTTTTATCATCACCGACCACAACTACGACGCCATTTCCACAGTGGCTTACAACCTCTTCCGATACAAAGTGACCCCCTGCGTCTCTTCTGAAAGTGACCCCCTCTGTACACGAATGTGCAGAAAGGGCGTAAACGAAAATGCAGAAAAACGGCCAAAAATTGTAAATTGGTGTACAGGGCGTACACGAAAGTGCAGAAAAACGGCCAAAAATTGTAAATTGGTGTACGGAGAGGACCTGGTGCAGGATTACGTAAGCGTCTCCGGGATGCCGTGTGGCGGCGTTAGTGGGGTTACCGGTCCACTAGCATGGCAGGGTGTGTTCAATTTGGGCTTATTTTGAGGACAGAGGTCCAGGCAAGAGACAGGGTATCCTCACCTTACGCGGATGCGTCACCCCTCGTGCTTGGTCCAGCGGTCCGGGCGCCCGAGCGCTACACGTCGCCACACATCGACCTCGGAGCCGAATACACCGACGTGAGGTTCCTCGTCAAGAAGACCTACGTCAACCGACACCAGTCGGCCGGCGGGCTGCTGCTCTCCCTGGGACGCTTCCAGATATATGAAGCCTACGAAGGCGAACCCGACCCCGTCGGCCCGTCATGGAAGAAGGACGAGGCACTGCTGACTGACGATTCCCAGATAACTGCCAACAGCTGGCAAAACGGCTTCCCCCCCAGCAACCTGCTGCGTCCCGAGAGCGACGGCGTAGGAACCAACCAGTACATCTGGCACACGGCATGGAGCAACCCCGCACCGCTCCCGGCAAACACCGACCCCTATCTGCAAGTACACCTCAACCAAGCAGAGACTGACATCATCTTCACCATGATAGGCACCACATGGGGCGTCGCCAACGACACGCCCACGGAGATGATCATCGAAGCAGCCAACCTGCCCGACGAGACATGGACAGAGGTGGAGCACCTGACAGACATGAACGTCGACTTCACAAGCTACTCGCCCGACCGCTACCAGTCGCCCCACATCGACCTCGGTGCTGCCTACACCGACCTGCGCTTCGTGGTGAAGAAGACCGTCAATGCCGCTCTCTCAAACCGCTACGACAGCAACGGCAACCCCTTCGTCGCGCTCGGACGCTTCCAGGTTTATCGCGCCGTGGAAGGCGAGCCGGACCCCATCGACCCCAGAGACAACATCAACCTTCTCTTCATCGGCAACAGCATCACCGCAGGAGCAACCCTCTCCAGTGCCTCAACACAGGCACCGCCAATCCTGTGCCGTGCCCTTGTGGAAGAAGCCACAGGCGTCACCACAAACGTATACAACGGAGGTCACTCCGGCATCACTACCCTGGGCTACCTGCCTGGCAGAGACGACTTCACACGCATCGTGAACAATGCAAAGGCATTTAAGCGTACAAACGGCGGTCTCACATACATCTCCATCATGCTCGGCACAAACGACAGCGCCTGCTCGGGCACCGAGGGAGCACCCGTCTCGCCCGACACCTACGGCAGCAACATTCGCGCCATCATCGACGAGATCATCGCCGAGGTGCCCGACTGCAAGATACTCCTGAACTATCCCATCTGGTACAGCCCCAGCACTTACAACGGAGCACGCTACCTGCAAGAGGGCCTCGACCGACTTCACAGCTACTACCCCGTGCTGGATGCCATCGTCCAAGACTACGAGCAAGTCTTCGCCGGAAACAGAGGCGTCTGGGAATACTTCGAGAACAACTACGCCCTCTTCACTCGGGAGAGCGGCAACGCAGGCTACTTCTACCTTCATCCCAACCTGACAGGTGCCACACGTCTGGCTGAAATATGGGCCCGCAGCCTGCTCGAAATCATCCAGGCAGACGGCATAGAAGTCAAGAACCCGCTGCCCGACTGGAACATCTTCGTGCCGCAGAACAACAAGAAGTACAGCATGAAGACGCCCCGAGGCGACATGGGAACCCTCGACGGGAAGCTTACCAGCACCGTCAAGACCGACATTGATGCCACGAAAGGGGAGTTCGCATTCATCACCTATGAGGGCCAGCTCTACCTCTACAGCGTGGCCGACCGCTCCTTCATGTACCGCGACCCTGTCTCCTACAGCAGCGACTGGAGCAACATCATCTGCTCAAACGACTACCTGGAGCCTGTCAAGGTGAACTTCACCGGCACGCCCGAGGGCTACCCCTATTACCTGACGACGGGCGAATAACACATATACTCCTCACGACGACGGCAATCAGACGGCCATCACGGAAGAGGGCGACTTCGACCCTGCCGAGGCTCTGGAGATACTGGAGAACTATGTGGCAAAGCAGCCAACTGTCTACAAGCAGACGCTTCCCACAGGAGCGACGCTCAAGGTGTTCCGTGCCACGGAGGAGAAAGCCAACGGCAAGGCCGTCATCATCATCCCTGGAGGCGGCTACTCCTACGTTGCCGGCAGCTACGAGGGCTCCGACTGGGCTCCTCTCTTCCTTGACCTCGGCTTCACCGCCGCTGTTCTTACATACAACCTCCCTCACGGCAACCCCGAGATACCTCTGGCTGACGGGCGTGCTGCCTTGCAGTACTTGCGCGACAATGCCGAGGACCTGCGCATCAATCCCGACCTCATCGGAGTGATGGGCTTCAGCGCAGGCGGACACCTGGCGAGCACCATCGCCACCCATCTCACAGGAGACGAGCTGCCTGCCTTTCAGATATTGTTCTATCCGGTCATTACGATGGAAAGCCGCAACACACATGCCGGCACCTGCCAGAACCTCTTGGGCGACAACCCGAGCAACGAGATGGTGTTGCTCTACAGCAATGAGAAGCAGGTCAGCAGCGAGACGCCCATCGCCTACCTCAGCTGGGCGACCGACGACAGCACCGTGAAACCCATCAACAGCACAAAGTACCGGGCGGCCTTGAAGAATGCCGGCGTGGATGTCACCTACAAGACCTACAGCTCGGGCGGTCACGGCTTCGGCTTCAGCACCAGCTTCAAGTTCCACGACACCATGGTGGACCACCTGACCAGCTGGCTTGAGGGGCTCGACGACAAGATAACCGGCATCAGCCTGACGCAGCCGTCCGACGAGGCCTTGCTGCACGGCAGACATGCGCAAGCTCTCTACGATCTCTTCGGGCGCCGCCTGTCGAGCATCAGAGGGGCCGGCATCTACATCGTGGCAGGCAAGAAGCTCTTGGTGCGGTAGGAGCCGAGTCCGAGCGCTTTCCTGCCCACCCGGGGAGAGGCGGCAAGGCGTCACGGAAAACACGGCAGGGCTAATTGCCCAACTAGGCGTGGTTAGTTTGCCAATTAGCCACGTTATGATTGCAAATTAGCCACGTTATGATTGCAAATTAGGCGTGCCATGTTTGAAGACATAGCACGCCTACTTTTTTGGCGCCGCCCCTCAAGTCGACGGGAAGGACTCTCTTGTGATACAGTCCGGACGTGCCGTCGGCATTAGCGGAGCTTGGTGGTGATGACGTTGATGCTGAAAGGTGCTACCTCGAAGGTGAGGCACCGACCTGTCGGACCGATGCTTATCTTGGCCGGGCGAGGCACGATGTTGTCGGGGTACTGCATGGTGTTCTCGTCCTCACCCGTCATACCTGCCAGCCTCACCAGTTCCGCCTCGGCAGCCACGGCACCCGAAAGTTCCAGGCTGCCCGTCGTCCCCTCGGGGCAGAGGTTCACTATCTTGGTGTAGAGGGTGTTCGACGTCTCGTCGAGCGTCGAGTTGGCATAGACGCCGTAGAGCGTAGAGTGCGTCTTCCTGCCTGCATACGTCTGCTTCCCGTCCACGAAGGCCGTGATGCTGTCGCCGTCCACATCCACCTGGATGTCGTACCATCTGCCCACGTCATAATGGTCGGGATGGGTGCCGTCGAGTGTGTTACGACTGCTATCCAAAGTCTGCTCGACGCTTGTCCTTGTGTTGCCCCAGCCGCCGAGGTTGAGCCAGTCGAAGTTCTTCTCGTCGATATAGTTGAAGACAAGCATGAAGCCTTCGGCCCCGCCGTCTTTCCTGGCCTGCACCTTGAAGGTGTACCGGCGGGCAGTTGTCGTTTCGGGACAGACGCGCATACTCTCCTCTGCATCCGATGTCTGACGGAGGATATCGTCTTCGGCCGTCCAGTTGCCCTGATACTGAAGCTTCGTGTTGCCCGGCTTCCACAGCCCCACGTCGGCGAGCGGAACGTCTGTTCCCTCCACGATGAGCTGCGGATGGCGATAGCTGGCCTGGGTCTTCCATGTGGCAAGCCCGATGCCGACGGGCACTTGCTTCCTCACCTCCCTCTGCGGGATGTTCCACTCGAGCTCGCTCCCGACGACTCGGTTGCCCAGATGGCTGGGGAAGAGCTGCTGCACCCAGTAGCTGGGCGTGCCGAAGGACTGGCTGCTGTTGAACCTTATCAAGTCCGGGTGCCAC
>CALCEJ010000051.1 GCA_937900465.1 uncultured Bacteroidales bacterium
GATTTTGATGTAATTGCTTCCGCGGTAGGCGCTGAGCCACGTCACGGGGTCGCCGTTCGAGCTTTTGTACAGGAGGCCTCCGGAGGAGGAACGGACCTCCACAACGATGTCCGTAAAGCCGCAGTCAGCGGCTTTTGCAAGGTCTCTTTTGATGTTTTCCTCCGAGTTTGCAAGCTCGTACATATTCGCATATGTATCGACCCAGATGAAGCAGCGCTTGGCTTTATGGGCCTCCTCCTTGCCGCCTTCGGGGGTGGAGGGAAAGGTGTAATCACGCTCTCCCCCTCCCTTGCAGGCGATTGCCGCAAACAGGAGGAGAAGGAGCGAAGCTGTAAGGCGGAGTATCTTCACTACTCTATTCCGAAATACTCCTTGTAGCGGTCGTACAGATGACCGGCCTGGAGGTAAGCGGACTGGGGCGAAAGGAAGTGCGAGAACTCGAAGGTGATAGCCTTGTCGTAGCCGCAGCGCTTTGCCGCCTCGAGTTTCATCCGCAGTTTGTCGAATTTGATGGGGAAGAACCTGATGGGCATATCACGGTCGAAGGTCTCAGCGTTAGTCCAGCACTGCATTCCGTAGCGGTCAGCGAGCTTCTTGTTGACGCTGAAGAAGGCGTCCAGCTCGTCGTAGTCGATGTGGCCGTCCTGGAAAGCGCAGGCGTCCACATAATCGTGGATACCGTCGAATATCTCGTTCCATTCCTTCTCGTGCTGAGCCACTGATACGGCCTGCTCGTTTGTCATATTGGTGGTACCCATCACAGCCTTTTTGCCGTCAATCCAGGGGGAGATGAAGGTGGGCATTCCGCCGGAGACCTCCTTGCACTGGCGGCCCATTGTACGGAAACTCTCGATAGCGCCCTTGGTGGCGCGGGAAATTTCTCCGGAGATGTACCATCCGCCGAAGCTCTTATACTTTGAGCCGTAGCGCTCCCAGATTTCGTCGATGACGAACCGGTTCGCTTCAACCTCATAGGACATATCGCCCGTGTCCCAGTACTTTCCGCTGTCGTACAGACCCAGCATAAATTTCATTCCGTACTTCTCCGCAAGGCGGCAGAACATATCGATAAGGTCTGTCGAGGGCATATAGCAGCCCTTCTTGAGAAGGTAGGGGGAAGGATAGGTGATGAACTTGCGGTAGCCGCAGCGGATGTCGATCACCGTGTCTATCCCGATCGCTTTCATATAGCGGAAGTCGCGGTCCCATTCTGCTTCGCCCCAGTTCTGGTGCGGGATGTCGTGGGATATCTCATCGAGGAAGGTTCCGGTTATGGGAAGGGCGTTTGCCTTATCCACGATGAGCTTGCTCCTGAGGGAATTGTCAAGGCCGATGCCGTACTTGTCCTTGTCGGTGGAACAGGCTGATGCGATTGCGGGTGCTGCTGCCAGAGCTGCTCCGGCAAGAGCTGTCTTTTTAAGGAATGATCTGCGGTTGTCCATAGTTGTGATTGTGGTATTCTGTGGTTTGACCGTACAAATATCGGAATTTTTTCTTACATTTGAACGACCATATTTAAGTAATACACTTATGACCTGCTTGAGAAGGGCTGCTTCCAACGGAGCGAAAAGGATTATCACCACGGCATTCCTGCTTTTGACCGTTTCCGTTGGTGTTTTTGCCCAGTCCATTGTTAAAGGAAAAGTCACGGATCCCTCCGGAAATCCCATTCCCGGAGTATCTGTATTTGTCCAGGGTACTTCCAACGGCACATTGACAGATACTTCAGGAGAGTACTCCCTGAGGGCCGTTGACGGAGATACGATTGAATTCAACTGCCTGGGGCTCACAACCCTGACACACATCTACGACGGCAGGGCGCGCCTCGACGTCGTTATGACCGAGGACGCGATGTACCTCGATGACGTAGTCGTCGTAGGATACGGCACGGCAAGGAAGGGAACCCTCACGAGCGCCGTTTCCGCCATAAAAGGAGATGAGCTCCTGAAAGCGCCCTCGACCAACGTTTCCCAGGTCCTCGGCGGAAAACTCCCCGGAATATCCTCGGTTCAGGAGTCAGGAGAACCCGGTCTGGACCAGGCCAGCCTGCGAATCCGAGGTTCCGTATACGGCGTGGCTTATGTGGTTGACGGATTCCCGGTAAGCGACATCAACGACATCGACCCCGCTGACATCGAAAGCATTTCGGTCCTGAAGGACGGCGCATCGGCCTCCGTCTATGGCCTTTCCGCCGCCGGCGGCGTCATCATCATCACTACCCGGAAGGGCGAAGCCGGCAAGGCAAAGATTACCTATAACGGTTCCTACGGCGTATCGATGAACGCGAACTTCCCAAAGTTTATGGACGGTCCCCAGTTTGCGACCTACTACAACAGGGCCCAGATGATGGACCAGCTCGCCAGCGGCGCAATCTCCGACGCTTCAGAATACGTCCCCTACTTCACTGAAGACAACATCAGGGCAATGCTGAACGGCGACCCTTCGGACGGATGGGACAACGTGAACTACATCGGGAAAGTCTTCGGGACCGGTATCACGGACAAGCACAACGTTACGGTCCAGGGCGGAAACGACGGCGGAAGGTACTTCGTATCGGCCGGCTACCTTGGACAGGACGGCAATATCGACGGCTACGACTACCAGCGCTACAACATCAGGGCTAACATCGAGTCCAGGATTTCGGACAACATCCTTTTCAACGCAGGCTTGAGCGGGACCGTTGGAAACAGGGTTACACCGCGTTTCCTCTCCGGAGGTTCGGACCAGTACTTCGGCTACGAAGTGGGCTGGTTCTCCGTAGCCCATCAGACAATAGGAATGTGGCCTTTCCTCCCGGAGAAAACGGAAGACGGCTACTATAGCGGCGCCATACCCGCAAACCAGGTCTATCCGGACAGCCCCCTCGCAGCCCTGTATGAGTCCGGAACCCATACCACGAAATCGTTCAACGGCGTGTTCAACGCCTCTCTTACCTGGAATATTCCCTGGATCAAGGGCCTCTCGCTAAAGGCAAGCGGATCCTACGACTGGAGCAATTCCTATAATAAGAACGTGGACACCCCCTACTACGTCAAAGCCCGCATCAGAAGCGAAGACGGGACCTGGACCTGGTCCGCTCCCCTTGTGGATGTAAACGGGACCTCGACCGGAGTCCAGGTCGGAGAAGGCTCCGTCTATTCCAAGACTATGACAGGCCAGGCCTCCGTAAACTACACCGGGACCTTCGGAAATCACAACGTCGAAGCAATGATTCTCGGGGAACTCAGAGACTACGAGTCCAACTCCCTTGCCGCATATGCCCAGAACCTTCCCTTCGCCCTTCTCCCCGAACTGTCGAACGGAACCCCGTCTTCATCGGTCGGGCCCATATCCGGAGGCTCGTCCCAGGCCCGCTCCGCAGGCTTTGTCGCAAGGCTCCGCTATGACTACGCGGAAAAATACCTCCTCGAACTTACCGGCCGCTACGACGGCTCCTACAAGTTCGCCGGGATGACTTCCACACGATGGGGTTTCTTCCCCTCCGCATCCGTTGGATGGAACATCTCCAAGGAGGATTTTATGAAGAGTCTCACCGCAATCGACAACCTCAAGATAAGGGGCTCCGTGGGTCTTCTCGGAAATGACGGCGTAAGCCCGTTTATGTTCCTTTCCACCTATTCCCCCGGAGGAAAAGTCGTCCTCCAGGACGGAACTGCCGTTCCTTCCTACTACACTTCCGGCGTTCCCAACAAAAACCTCACCTGGGAAAAGACCCTGTCCTGGAACGCAGGATACGACCTTTCCCTGTGGAACGAGAAGCTGGGAATGGAAGTGGACGCCTTCTACAACTATACCTACGATATCCTGACCGGAAACTCCGGCGGCCATCCGGCTTCGATGGGCGGCTACTACGAAACCTACGTCAACGGGAACGCCATTGACTCAAAAGGTATAGACATTCTCATCTCCCACAAGAACCGCTTCGAACTTGCCGGCCAGCCGTTCTACTATGAGATAGGAGCTACGGCAACATACTCTAAAACCCGCTGGATCAGGTACAAGGATGACCCCAACGTCCCCGAATGGCAGAAGATTACGGGGACGACCTACGGTTCCCTCTGGGGATGGCTCGCGGACGGTCTCTACCGGAGCGAGGAGGAAATTGACAATTCCGCGTGGTACGGAACCCGCCCCAATGTCGGTGACATAAAGTATGTGGACCTGAACGGAGACGGCCTGATAGACTGGCAGGACAGGGGCATATTCGGGAAATCGAACCGCCCGGAGCTTACCTTCGGACTTAATGTAAACATTGGTTGGAACGGATTCGATTTCAATGCCCAGTTTACCGGGGGCGCGCTTTTCCAGGTCTCGATGACGGGTACGTACTTCAACGAAAACGACGACGATACCATATGGACCAAGACCTTCAAGGAGGGGGCGAATTCCCCGCTCTACCTTGTCGAAAACGCCTGGTCCCCGGAGAATCCTGACGGTACGTTCCCAAGGCTTACCCTCTCTACGGCGGGTCACGGAGGCGACAACGGTCTTTCCAGCTCGTTCTGGTGGAAGGACGGAAAATACATCCGCCTGAAAACCGCCCAGTTCGGATACACCATCCCTCAGAAGCTTACCAAAAGGCTTGGCGTCGAGAGCCTTCGCATATTCATCGAAGGGAACAACCTCTTTACCCTGGACGGCCTGCCGGACGGCATCGACCCGGAATCCCCGGGCGTCAACAACGGTTACTATCCCCAGCAGAGATTCCTGATGGGCGGCATTACACTTACACTTTAACGGAGGAGGAACAGCTATGAAAATGAAACTTACAATTCTCGGCGCAGTATCGCTCGCACTCGTATCCTGCAATTCCCTCCTCGACCTTACCCCCCGGGACAGCATCTCGGACAAGGTGATGTGGGCGAATGTGGAATCCGCAGAATACGCCGTCAACAGCATAGTTGACTATACCTACAGCATATTCGCCGTCTGGCCCAGCGCAGTAGGCCTTACAGAGGCTTTCACGGACGAGTTCAAATACGGCTCATATGTCAACTTCGCCTACGCCCTGATTCCAAGCCAGGTAGCTTACGGAGGTTCCAACCTTACGAACAGTTTCGTGGATGTATATCTGGGGTGCTGGGGAAGCCTGTATTCCGCCATACGAAGGACCAACGAAGCAATCCAGAACCTCCACACCCTCGGGAAAGACATCCCGGAAGCGGACTCCGCACGGCTTGAAGGCGAACTCCGCCTGATGAGGGGCTGGCTTTACTTCGAGCTCATAAAAAGATACAAGGATGTCATCCTCTACGACGAAGACCTATCAAAGATCAGCGTTGACAAGGCCCTCTCGACTGAAGAGGAGGGATGGAACTTCGTAGCGGCGGACCTTAAGGCCGCGACGGAACTTCTTCCCGTAAAGGCAAAGGCAAAGGGCCGGATCGACCGGGGCGCAGCTTTCGCAGTAAAAAGCCGGGCAATGCTTTATGCCGGCCGCTGGCAGGACGTAATCGATGCGGCAGATTCGCTGAAAGCCCTTGGGTATGCCCTTGCCGCGGATTATGCATCGGCATTCAAGACAAGCGTCGCAGCGGGGAATCCGGAGACTGTCCTCCAGTACTCCTGGTCCCTTTCTGACAACGTGACTCACGATTTTGACTTCTATTATACCCCCGGCGGCGATTATTCCATCATAGGCCAGATCGGGGGCGGCTACGGCACCCCTACCCAGGAGATGGTGGAATCCTACGAATATGCGACCGGAGGTTTTCCGGACTGGTCTCCCTGGCACGGAGCTGCAACGACCACGGACCCGCCTTACGCACTTTTGGAACCCCGTTTCCAGGCAACGATACTCTACAACGGAGCCTCGTGGAAAGGACGGACCATCGAGCCTTACGTTGGCGGTACCGACGGGTTCTGCGTATGGAACCGCGAACCCAAGCCGGACGGTAGGACTACGACCGGCTACTACCTCCGGAAGATGGTCGATGAGACCCACGATATCGCCCTTCGCGAGCAAAGTATCCAGCACTTCCCGATCCTCCGCTACGGCGAGGCCCTCCTGAACAAGGCTGAAGCCTGCTACAGGCTTGACAAAACGGCCGATGCGAACGACGCCGTACGGGAAATCCGTTCACGTGCGGGTCTTCCCTACTCGGACCTGAGCGGCGACGCTCTATGGAAGGCCATCCGCCAGGAAAGACGTGTCGAGCTCGCCTATGAAGGCCTGTGGTATTGGGATCTCCGCCGCTGGGAGGTCGCTGACAAGGCCTGGCCAGAAGGACTGAACGCTTATCAGGTCCACGGGCTCAAGATAGAAACCACAGAGACTCCGGGGGTTTTCAAATACACCTATGTCGCTGTCGACGACCAGGACCGGAACTTCCCCTCCAAGATGCTCCGGCGCTTCCCCGTCCCGGAGAGCGAAACCAACAGCAATTCCCTTGTAAACCAGTACCCTGAATGGAATTAAGTATGAAAAAGATATTCGCCTTCATAGTTCTTGCAGCAGTTTTGGTTACGAGCTGCCACGAGCCAGAGTATGTGGCCCCCACCGCTTCCAGAAGCGGAATCACATCCCTTACGGCCATTTTCGCGACTGGTCCGTACGTGGATATGGAGTGGGGCCGCCTGGAGATAACAGACCCGGACGAGACGTACTTTGTAATTCCCCTTTCCTACTACTATCCCTCAGACTCAGAGAACAAGGTTGGAAACTACCAGATTAAAGTGAGGGTACGCGCTTCAATTGCGAACAACTGCAAGATTGATCCCCCTCTAACCATCCTGGACCTTACGGAAGAGAATAAATTCACCTTCACCGACGCTGCCGGAGCTTCGAGGGAAATCACCATAACCGGTAAACTCGTCAAGAGCTCCGTATGCCGGATTCTATCAATCGAAGCAGGCTCCCCCGCCGTTACAGGCGTCGTTGACGAGATTAACCATAAAGTATGGCTCCCGACGGATGCGGATCTGTCTTCCGCTACGGCAAGTGTCGTCTTCTCTGCCCATACGAGCATCTCTCCCGATCCTTCCGCCGCGAGGGACTACAACGAGGGGGTAACCTATACCATCACCTCCGAGGACGGCGATACCAAGGTCGACTATCTCGTAGTCCGCGGGACACCTCCCACCATTGACTACGGCTACAGCGAAGCATCGATGGAGAGGCTCTTCAACCTTGACCCGGCCACCGCTATGGGCCTTCCCGATTTCGGGGATCCGCTGAACGTGTCGATGGGCGTCGTGGAGGGAAAACTCGTCGTGAACCTTGCCGACGGCAACGCCCCGAGATATTATCACCAGGTCAGCGGAGCATACCTCGGGACTATAAACCTCGGGGCCGCAAACCCTTCGGGCGCCATCGCCTCCGACGAGGCCGGAAACCTCCTTATATGCAACTATGCTGACATAGGGCAAACCCTTAATATCTGGAGAACGGCATCGGTCGCTGACGCCCCGGTCCTGCTTCACAGCTTTACCAATGACCAGGATGTTCCCGCCGGAACCACGATGAAGGTAATCGGAGACATCGACGACGAGGCGGTCATAACGATTGTTTATGACGGAATCGCGGAAGTAACGACCAGCAGCCGTTTCAGGGCAGTCCACATAAGCGGCGGCGCTGTCGTTTCCGATGAGGTTCTGGACCTTGCGGGAACCGGACTTGCCTGGGGCGCAGGAGCGAACAACGGCACCTGCATAGTTTCCGGTTCTCCGGACTTAAGCGGAGGATGGTACGGGGCCGCATACGATGAGAATGCCCTCTACTGGTTCAAGAAAGACCTCACGGTGGGATCAAGGCTTAACGGAATGGGCCCTGACAATGAGCTGATGTACCTGAATGGCAACGTGGACGCGAATAACCTGGACTCAAAACGCTTCAACAACGCCCGCTATATGGTTCTGTTCGCTTCCAGCCACTTCCCTTCGTGGTGGCCCGGGCCCCAGATCTATGTCTATGACATTTCTTCCGGCGCGATTGCGGGTACGAATGTCTGGGACAGTTCAGCCCTTGTCTTCAGCATCGACAACAACAATATGTACAGTCTCCAGAACGAGAAGGGTGCGACAAAGGAATCCACCGCGAGCGGCGACGTGATCCTCTCCCCTTCCCCGGACGGCTACAAATTGTATATGTATTATTATGACCACTATGCCCAGATGCTTGGCGGCTTCTGTGTAGACTGCTTGAAACGATAAAATTCCAACAATATCACTTCATTAACCAAACACTAATCCTTTATTCATTATGAAAAAATTTGCATTCATTGCAGCCGCTGCCATCGCCCTCTTCGGAGCCTGGTCCTGCGACCCGAATGAGAATGAGAATGAAAATGAGGGAACTGCCGATGGTATCACCCTCAGTGGCGAAGCTACCCTCAGCGTTCCTTCAGAAGACGTTGAGATTCAAACCATCTTGTTCAAATCCACCGTCGACTGGAAGGCAAACGCCGATGTTGACTGGGTAACCATTTCCCCCACTTCCGGCAAGGCCGGCGACGCATCCGTCAAGGTGACCGTCGATGACAACCCCGAAGGCGATGCCCGTACCGCAAAGGTCACTATCGAGGCCGGCAAGGAATCCGCTGTCGTATCCATTGTCCAGGATGGCGCTTTCATCCCCTATTTCGACGTAGATCCTTCTGATATTCAGTTCAGCGGATTTGACGAGGGTGAGCCCTATGTTGTTGAGAAAGAGTCCGGCGAGTACATCATCCCCGTTTCCACCAACCTGGAGTGGGATATCTATCTTGCTATATGGGACGACTCCATCGGCGATGTAGTCGAAACAATGGATAACGGCTGGCTCTCAATCGAGAAGAGGAATAACGGAATCAAAGTTACAGTTACGGAGAACACGACTTACGACTCCCGCGTAGAATACATCTATGCCGGCTGCCACGTTGGAGACAACTACGACGACTACGGCGGTTTTGGTGCCTGCATCCTCTTTGTCCAGGGCGGCCTTGCAGCCCCTACTACCCCTACTCTTGTATGGAGAAAGAACTATAGCGAACTCGACGAAGCCATCGAATCAACCGTCTGCACCCGCCTTGCTTACAGCGAGGGTGAAATAATGCTCAGCGACGGTGCCAAGGTATATGGACTCGATCCCGCTTCCGGAGACCTCTGGGACATCTTCGACGTCGCAGCTGCAAGCTTTGACAGCGACGATGCCGGAAACCTTGTCATTATGCCCGACGTTCCTGCCGAATACGACGATGACGGAAAGGTTATTGGCCCTACGGCAATGCAGATTCTTGTTACTCCGTCAATCTACGATGAACCTGTCGCCATCCACACTATGGATTATACTGAACAGGCTTGGGGTACCATCGGTAATTTCCGCGCACGCGGCGACGTCCTTGGCGGCAAAGGTACCATTATGGCATCCGTAGGATCATCCCGTTTCTACTATGGATGGGCATTTAACGAGGGCGAATATGTTCCTAACGACAAACTTGAGCCCATAAGGAGTTCCCTGAATGCAACCGGTGACGGAAACACTCCTGACCAGATTGCCGTTATCTCAGTATCTCCCGAGGTCCTGACCGAGGGTATAATCTACCGCGGATACGTCCTTGGACAGACCGCTACTGGCGATGATAAAGTTTACAACCAGAGTACATTCCTCCGCGTTGATCCTACCGTCGCACACTGGTCCGGTCCCGAATGGAGATTCATTACCGATGCCGGTAACGGCGGTAACGAATGCCAGAACAACATTGACATCCTTGATTTTGACGGCAAGCGTCTTATGGCCTTCACCCAGGGCGCACACTTCAACTGGGGCCCCTACAATGCAAAGATCTATGTCTTTGACATTACTAACCTCAGCGACGTCAAAGCCGTCTCTGTGATCGAGCAGGAAGAGTGGATTGAAAATCTCACCCCGGCGGGTCTTTATATCCGCGGCGCTGACATCCTTCTTCGCGACGGTGGTGATCACGTGGAACTCTATGCCGTCCACGCAAACTTCAGGACTGTTGCAAAATACGTCTTCAGCATTGAATAGCATCAGTGCCGTAAAGTGCAAATAACTATTACACAATAAGTTAGCCAAAAGAGGGGTATCCTAAAACGGTACCCCTCTTTCGCGTATAATATTCATTATCAGAAAGTTACACCTCACGCCCCAAAAACACCTCACGCCCCAAAAGCCGTCGTCGCAAACCCCGGGACCTCAGATCCGCCCGAGGGAATAGCAGATTACCTGGGAGAAAGTCTCCCCGGGGGCGATGTCGAAAGGGACGTACGGCTCAATGCAGGCGATACGGTGATTAGCCCACATCACGGCATTTGAGGCATCGCCGTCGCCTAGGATGGCGACATAGTACCCCCCTTTCTCATCATCGACATAGAATTCATACGGGCTGCCGCTTTTGCGGCCGGATTCCCTTATATTCCCCATATAGACACTTTCCCCTTCCACAAGTGGACGGGAGAAGTGAAGGCCCTGGCCTTTTTGAAAAGCATAAGGATACTTTGTCCTCCACTCCCCTTCGAAAGGGAAATTGCACATCACCATCCTCGCCGGCCCCACCGAATCGTTCCCGAGAGTAAAGAAATTGTGATTGTAAACTTCTCCCCGGAGACGTTCCTTTCCCGTATTCTGGATATAGTGCGATAGTTCAAACTCCCCTTTTCCGCTTATCTCAATGACTTTTACATATGAGTAATACCCGGATAAGATATGGTAGAACTCAATCTTTCGGGGGCGGCGGACCGTGTCCCGGACGCCCGGATCCGCAATCTCGTAGAGGCGGAAGCGGTCATATGGCCACGGATCCTCCGGACGCCTCAGAAGGCCCACCCCGATCTTGAGGAATGTCCCGCCGGGGCCAGCCTCGTCATAGCCGATGGCGGAGAATTCATCTACCGGGCCGCAGACACAGTCATGGGCCTCCGCCCTGAACTCCCCGAACCACGGAGCGGTAAGATTGTCGCTCCACCCTGGCCCGCTTCTGAGGCGAAGGGAGCGGAAAAGCCCTGAACGGTCAAACCGGGTCCCGAGGTAGTGATTCTCCGGATCATAAAAGGACAACTCCAAAGAGCCGTCCTTAATCTTCAGTTCTCCGCTCATTTCGCGCGCTTTTTGAAGAATCCCGCCGTCGTCCATACTGCACGGTATTCACTACGCCTCGAAGTGCCCTTGCCCTGTTCCCAGGTATTGAGGTGCTGATCGCGGAGCATCATTCCCGTGGAGCCGCCGCCGTCAAGGTTCAGGGCGGCTACGCACCCGAGACTCTTCATGATAAGTCCGAGCTCAGGGCAGGAAGCTCCGTCGCTCTCGTCCACACGGCCGTCGCAGATGAACAGGACCACCTTGCCGTCAGCGGTATGGCCCACAACGGTACGGTCCGGAAGATATCCGGGGAACTGGTCGTCAGCACGGAGCTCGTAGTTTGTAGTGTAGTAACTGCCGTTATGGGTATGGTCCACGACGACGCGGTTGTTGTAAAGGACCATAGGGCCTGCGCTGATAGCATTGTAGGCATTCCACCCCGTGCTGTCGCAAGGGAAATGAGGAAGCTCCGTAGATGCTTCATACCAGTATTTTGCCTGATCAGGGACGGTTGGTAACGGCATCCTGTAATAATAGGTCGCATCATTCGGGCGAGCCATCCAGAAGAATGCGTCCGGCTTTCCGGAAGGATCGACACCCAGTACGCCGGGAGTGACTACAGCCCATCCGCCGTCGCTTGTATTGGATCCGCCGTAAGCATCCCTGCCAAGGGGACGGACACCGTCAATTACGAACGGGGACGTCCAGTCGCTGGGCTTGTAGAAATAACCTCCGTTAACAAGCACATAGCAGTCCTCTCCGTATTCCTCGACCTGCTTGTCGATGGTCTTAAGCGTGTTGTCCGCAGGTTCCATTACACGGAATTCCACGTCCGAACCGGGACCGCAGTCCGCGATTGCATACCAGGCCTTGAAAGGACGCCCGTTAAGGGGCGTTTCCGTTGAATAGACCTCCACGGTAGAAGGAACCCCGGAAGGATTCGCGATCTTTTTCCAGGAAAGGACGGGAAGCTCCGGTTCTTCGTCGAGAGCGACTTCTATGGTCTCGCTGTAGTATGTATTGGCTGTGCCTTCGCTCGTGTACACGGCGAGATAGTATTTCTTTCCGTATTCAAGGACCGCATTGGGTATCAGCTGCTTGACTTTCTTGTCAGAGGGGAGGGCCGGGCCCCAGAACACGCGGTCATCGGTCGTGTTGGGATAGGGATTCGTCTCCGAGATTACGAGTCCATGGGCTACGGAAGTAAGCCTGAGCTTACTCGTGTATTCGATGTTGACAAAGGCGTAGCTCGTATTGACGGAATTGATCTCGGGGGTCTTTGAAGCGGTCTGGACACGTACCGGCTTTCCCTTGACAATGTCCGTGGAGGAGTTTCCGCTCTCCGCCCTGACTCCGAATTCATAGACTCCGAAAGGCAGTTTTTCGAACTTGTAGGAATGTGTGGTCACATTTGCCGCCGCATCCCCGAAATCAGCGTCAGTATAGGATTTCACGTATACGCTGTAGGATTCCGCGCTCTTTGCCGCGGTCCAAGTCATCGTAACGGCGGCGTCGTTGTCAAGGGTAAGACTGATATCAGAAGGAATTCCGAGGACGGCGGGAAGCTGGACCCTATCCGTATATACGATGGAAGAGTTGTTCTTAGGATCCGCGGCGAGAGCCTGGACACCGAAATCATATCCCTTACCGGGAGTAAGTCCTTCGAAAAGATATTCTCCGCTGTCAGCGGGTAGAGGATTGTCCATATTGACCGGCCTCACGTGGAAAGTGTCGCCTTCACCGCGCGCGAAAACCCAGAATCCGGTCTCGGAAGTGTTTTTGTCAGTCCAGCTCAGACGGACGGAGTTCTCCCCCACTATTTCCGTCTGAAGGTTCCCGGGGTCTGAAAGGGATACTTCCTGGGATTCCTCCTTACAGGAAAGGAAAAATGCGCAGAAAAACACGGTCAGCGAAACGATGGTCATCAGTCTTTTCATAATAAAACTTGTGGATTTTATGCAAAAATAGCAATTCCCTGTTAATTTAACGAATTTTTTATTTAAATTTGCACCACAGTACACCACAGTAAATAACATTGCACCACAGCAAGAGACAATGAAACAAAGCACCGGAAAATACTATAAATGGGAAGTCCTGCTGCTTCTATGGGTGGCATATCTGCTGAATCAGGGAGACAGGCAGGTCTTCAACTCAGTGCTCCCCCTGATCCGTGACAGCCTGAGTCTGACGGACACTTCCGTCAGCCTGATTGCCGTGTTCTTCAACCTGTTCTACGCAGTGATGGTCCCAATCGGAGGATGGATGGGCGACAGGTTCAGCCGCAAATGGGTCACGACGCTGAGTATCCTGTTCTGGAGCATCGCAACAATGTTCACCGGCCTCGCGAACGGCGTATTCCTCCTCATCCTTACACGGTCCATCGCGACAGGAGGCGGAGAAGCCTTCTTCGGCCCCGCGAACTACTCCCTGCTGGGACAGTACCATACTGATACACGCGCGAGAGCAATGTCCATCCACCAGACATCCTACTACGTCGGAGTCATCCTCGCCGGCTGGCTTGCCGGTTACATCGGAGACCATCTAGGATGGCAGTACGCCTTCTATATCTTCGGCGGCGCCGGTGTCGTATGGGCCGTCGTGATGGCGATCCGCCTGAAGGACCTCCCCAGGGAGAACAGTCAGGCAGGGCAGCTGCGTGCGTCAGGTGACGAAGGAAGGACGGACGGGGTAATTGGTTTTTCGGGTACCACCCCGAAAAATAATTTACCCGGGAGTCAGGCAGGGCAGCTGCGCGCGTCAGGTGACGAAGGACAACTTCGTACGAAGGGTGACGAAGGAAGACCCAAGGTAAGCATATTGGACGGATTCAAGACGGTATTTACAACCCCGACCGCACTGATGGTGACGATAGGATTCTGCGGCTTCATATTCGTGATCACAGGCTATATGACCTGGGTACCCACCTTCCTGCAGGAGAACTTCGGCCAGACCGGAGCCCAGGCCGGACTCAATTCGATGCTGTGGACCTATGTCGCCGCATTCGTCGGAGTGCTCCTTTCCGGAACCCTCTCCGACAGACTCGCCCGAAAAG